>MGXI01000041.1 GCA_001801315.1 Gammaproteobacteria bacterium GWF2_41_13
ATTGATTGAGCGTTAACGCGCCCGGAAATTGTAGATTCTGATCCATGTGGTTGAACTGCAAATCAGCTTCATTACCATCGAACTGATCATCAACCATCGCGTTAAGATTATCTTGTTTTCTATCGTTATGGTCTCGATAATTTTGTGTTTTGTCGTAATTCGCGCTGAGACGGTACCCGATATTTTGATGGATGATATCGGATAATGTGGCCGCATAGGTTTGCGTATTATAACTGCCCCATCCAGCTGATACCGTTTGCAAATTGGGCTCAGGCTTTGGGGTGATGATGTTGATAACACCGCCAACGGCTTGATCACCATACAAGACACCCGCGCTTGCTGGTAAGATTTCTATTTTTTCTATATCTGACAGGGGAAGCATGTTTAGAAAATTACCGCCTAAATCAGGTTGAACGACTGACTGACCATTGATTAAAATAGCCGTATTACTCCCGGCATTATCACCGAATCCGCGTAAACTGATATTCGTTTTACTGCCGTCCCCGTAGAGATCTTGTGCTTGTATGCCGTTAATTCCTTGTAGCAGTTGTCCGATCGATGAGGTGCTTTTTCCTTGAATAGCAGCTGCGGAAATAGTTTGACTTGATGGCTGATCGATTGCTTCAAATGGCGTGATTTTTTTGGATAAATAGCTCGATAAGATGATGTCGGGGATTTTTTCTGCGGCAAAACTGTTTGTTGCAAAGCCGATAATCAAAAAACAGAAGAGCTGTTTTCGGTAATAATCGCCCATCGCGATGTTTCCTTTTTTAAGCAGCAAGGAAACATCAAATGTGATGTGTTGCCCGCCGCAACATTGAGTACACAAGATAGTAGGTCGGTCTCCGGACTTGCGATTGAAGAATAATCTTCAACAGAACCTTCCCATACGATTTCGTACAGTGGCTTCTTCTGACCCGTATTTAGCGGGCTCGCTTACCGTTGCGTGGGCAGCGCAGGTGTTTCACCTGCTTCCCTATTATGGATTTTTAAATCCACCTACTACAAACGTGCTATTTATAGCGCATATTTCAGTAGGGTCAAGGGAAAATAAAACGTAACTATTCAGTGCTTTCTAGGGAACGCTCATCTTTTGGATGATTTTTCGTCAAAAATCATCCAAAATCTGAACGTTCTCGTGTCATCACGATCACGGTGAACAGTTACAATAAAACAAAAGTAACTTTCCAAGGATGATTTTGGTATAATTTTCGCCAATATTGATTTTAATGGGGCCGCTCTGAGCATGTTAAGCCATCCCTTGAATTTTCCCAAAGCGCCGTGTAACCTGCGAGCCAATTTTTGGCGCATAGAAGATCAATGAAACGATTACGGTGTTTTTTTTACAGTCTTTATTTTGTTGGGTTATTTTTTCCCTCTTATTTCCTTTATGCCGATACCGGTAAAGTGTCTGCTAATTCTTCGGTCTTAGAATGGGTTTCTGACCCAGCAAATCCATATAATCGTTGTGGTGGATATTATTTAGACAAACCGATTGTTTATACGCCTAATCCTTATTTATCTTCTCAGGCAAGTAATTACGATATTTCAGCCGATGAAACGTCATTGAAATTAAAGGGGGTGACGACGGCGAAAGGAAATGTACGTGTGACGCGACCCGATGAAGAAATTCAATCTAATTTAGCCTATCTCTATCCCAACGATTTAACGCACCAAATTGATTTAATCAAAATGTTCGGGAGTTTGCGGTATCGACGATCAGGTGAACTGATTGCTGCTGATAATGGGGCTTTTGATATACCGAACAATCACTTTATTTTAAATCGTTGCGAATACCGCATGGCACTGAATGATGATAGTCGTAAAACAGTGCCCGTGAAGGATAAGACAGGTCAAATTGCGGGGACGAAATTTTATCAATTAACAGCGCAGGGCGCCGCTGATCAGATTGAACAGGTTAGAAAAGGATTGATCTATTTTAAAAATGCGACGTATACGACTTGTTCTCCTGTTCATGACGATTGGTTATTCAAAGCGACGCAATTGAAGCTGCACACCGATACAGGTCGTGGTGAAACGTACAATACGCGGTTATTGGTTAAAGGAGTTCCTGTTTTATATACGCCTTATTTTAATTTTCCGATCGATAAAAGGCGACAAACGGGATTTTTGTATCCGACATTTGGGTCGTCGGCTACTTCAGGCTTTAGGTTTTCAGCGCCTTATTATTTGAATTTAGCGCCCAATTATGACGCCACGATTACGCCGACCGTCATGACGAAACGAGGAACCATGGGGGCAGGGTTATTTCGTTTTTTAACGCTTGAGCAAACGGGTTCAGTAAGTGGTTCTTTTTTACCGAGTGACCGAGCGTTCGGACAATTTCAAGATACGGCCAATGCCAAATATCAAGGGCAGCCTGCTTTGCATCGTTTACTGGACGCGAGCACTAATCGAGCCGCATTTTCTGGGCAAGATCAAATCAAGCTCAATGAGCATTGGAGTGGGAACGTCAATTATAATTACGTGAGTGATGATTATTATTTGCAAGATTTCGGGAATGGCTTTTTGGGCGTCAATAATTATCAGTTATTAAAACAAGCGCAAGCGACTTATTCGGGCGAATATTGGAATTTTTTGGGTAATTTTCAAGGGTATCAGGCATTGCATCCGATCACGGAAGGTATTATGCAGAATACGTATGCGCGTTTGCCGCAGTTGCGTTTAACAGGCGCGAATGATGAATTACCTTTCGGGATAAATGCGTCTGTTGAAACCGAGTATGATCGATTTACAGAAAGTCGTACGCCCGGTATTGCCGCCATTCCGCCTTTGGGCTATCGTATGAATGTCAACCCAGCACTCAGTTGGTCAAAGCATTGGTCGTTTGCTTATGTTGAGCCTCGTATCCAGACGCAGGGCGTTGAATATCGTTCTAACAATATCAATCCGGTTGTTAATAATTATTACTGGCAAGGATTTAATGTGCCAATGTTTGATATGAATAGCGGCCTTGAGTTTGAGCGTAGCGGTTCTTTTTTAAATTATGATTATCGCGAGACATTAGAGCCGCAGTTATATTATTTATATGTGCCTTATCATAATCAAAACGGATTGCCAGTATTTGATACGACCGCTAACGTATTTAGCTATAATATGCTGTTTGTGCCGAATCGATTTAGTGGCGTTGATCGAGTCGGCGATGCGAATCAAGTTTCTACGGCTATTTCGACAAATTTTCTCGATGAAAATACTGGCGATCAGAAGGCTAGCTTGGGTGTGGGTGAAATTCGTTATTTTCGTGATCGATTAGTTGGATTATGTGCAAATCATACTTGCGGCGCTCTTGCGCCAGTTGATCGTCGTGTGGTTTCTCCGTTGGCAGGGATGGCCACCTATAATTTTAATCCTGCCTGGCTTGCGACAGCAGGAGAAACGTGGGATGGGCATGATGGGTTTAATAATGAAACATTGGGCGTTAAATATCAACCCGATGCGAATCATGTTATAGGGCTAAATTATCAATATATTAAGGGAGGTGATAATATCTTGCCCGGAGTAACTAACCCCAATGATCCGCATAATAATTTAGAACAAACGGATATTGCCAGCGTTTGGCGACTGACGGATCGGTGGAGCGTGTTAGGGCGCTGGAATTATAATTGGAGTCATGATAACTTGATGGCAGTTTATGGGGGAGTCGGTTACGAAAGTTGTTGCTGGGCGATACGAGCGATTGGCGGGCGTGTATATACGGGAGAAAGCCCGTATAATATAAACCGAAGCTTTGATGATTATCGTTATCGGTACGATAATCAATTTTATGTGCAGTTTGTTTTGAAAGGATTAGGTAGTTTCGGTGAGGGCGGAGATCCCAGTAATTTATTCTCTCAAACATTGGGAGGCTATGTCGATCAATTCGGGATGGATAATTAGCATGATTAAAAAAATCATTATTGTAATGTTAATAGGGTTGGTGTGCGTGGCACGTGTTTTATCTGCTGCGCAAGTACCCGTTGATTCGGGCTCTTTAGATCGCTTGGTTGCTACCGTGAATGATGATGTCATTACTGAGCAAGATCTATTGATTCAAATGAATCATCTGAAACAGCAAATGCAACAGGCCAACGTAGTTATTCCATCGGATATGATTTTACGAAAGCAAGTGTTGGATCAAATTATTAATCAGACTTTGCAGTTGCAATATGCGGCTAAAGCGAATGTTAGCGTAAGCCCACAAGAAGTGGATGAGGCGATTATTCATATTGCGCAACAAAATAATGCAACGGTAGATCAATTGTATCAATCAGCGCAAGCGCAGGGATTTACGCGTCAACAATTTAAAGATGAGATTACAAAAGAAATTACCGTGCAAAAAGTACAAGAAAAAAATGTGGCCTCGCAAATTAATGTGAACCGACAAGAAATTGATGATTTTTTGAAAAATGCCGTCAATTTACCGACAGGGCAAGATGCGCAATATCATGTGTTAGATGTTTTGATTCCTTTGTCAGAGGCGCCTTCGCCCTTAGAAATTGCCCAAGTGCAACAGGCGGCAGGAGAGTTGATTAAACAAATGCGCAGTGGTGTTGATTTATCGAAGTTGGTTAGCACGCCAGTGGCCGGTAACAAAATGATCCAGCAAAATGATTTAGGTTGGCGCAAATTATCTGATTTGCCGACTTTATTTGCAAGCCCGGTGCAATCGATGAAAGTAAACGATCTCATCGGGCCTATTCAGGCACCGAACGGTTTTCATGTGATCAAATTATTGGGATTGCAAAATCAAGTGATACCCAAAAAAGAACAAGTTGAATTGCGTATTTTATTGGTGCCGCATGTTGCCGATAGCGCCCAAGAAGCGGCTCTTTCAGCAAAAATAAAAATGTGGCGTGATGCGATCGCTGATGGTGCGCCATTTAGCAAATGGGCTAAAAAATATTCTCAGGACGAAAAAACGAAAAAAATGGGTGGTTATTTGGGTTGGGTCGATGTGAATACGCTTGACCCCGTTATTCAAAATGGAATTAAGGGCTTGAAATCAGGCGATGTAAGCGAACCATTGTTGACGCCAAAAGGATGGTATTTAGTTCAACTCATTGCTCGAGAACAAGCCGTGCAAATTGATGATGAAAAACGCAAAGAGGCTGCAAATGCGCTCTTCCAACAAAAATTAAGTGATGGGATTCAATCATTTATTGCTGAATTACGCAGTCATGCGTATATCAAGATTTTTTAATGATTGATGTTCGAGGATTTTTTTGCAACGGCTTTCGCGACTAAAATAACCGATAGTATCGCCCCGGGTGCTCCATATCAGGACGCGATACAGGATCATTGATCGACGATCGAATAGCAGATTTTTCTTTTACGCTTTGTTCTTGTGCGCATAACGTTTGCACCGTTTTTGCTAGTTTGCTATGCATATCAATAAACTCCCCCTGATTGAGCTTTATGAGATGATCCATTAGAGCCTGCTGTTTTTCGCTATCAATATCATTATGCGCCAACAACTTAATCAAGCACCCTTTCAATATATCTTCGCGTACATCAGCCCATGTGATTGGTTGTTGATTATCAGCTTGTCTACGCGTATTGATCCCTTTAACAATCGCATTGCAGCGTGCTTTAAAAAAAGCGTTAACTACCGCTGCCAATTTTTGTGCGTAATCTATAAGCAGCTGATTAACCGCCCGCATACTTTGCGCCTTTTCCAAATCTGTTAATAAACGCGAATACCCACCAGTGAGTAAATATATTTTTTCCTTATCCAAAAAACTAAGCAAATAAAATGGCATCGCCTCTAAACAATTTCCATAATCTTGATGAGCGAAATAGTCAAAGTCTTGATCCTGTCTAACCCACAATGAAAAGCGCCCTGACAATGTTGGTCTTGATGTGTTTTGCATATTTTTTTCCACCTTTTATTATTATAAAAATTACTCTGCTCATTTTTAATTGCTATGAAAGGATATCATAAAAATTATTAGGATGCCTCCCGCGCTTTTGATTTAATTGATCCGCCTGTTCGCGTGATAAAACCACCCGTTGGTGAAAATTTATCTTCGCCAGAACGGGGTTAGACGAATATACAAATGCCGCGCAACTTGTTGTTTTTTTTATTCAAATTGCGCCACAAGGCCGCGATCATTTCAATATCTTTTTTCTCTTATCCGGAATTCGCGTTAAAAAATAGAAATTGGTGCACCCAATGATGCTTTGTTGTTTGCAATTGCACCGCCATCGCGCCATGTATAAAAAACAATGGCTAAGAATCGAAAGGATGTTACTGCTGGAATGCTTGATATGATTGGTGCCCGGGGCCGGAATCGAACCGGCACAGGAATTTCTTCCCGAGGGATTTTAAGTCCCTTGCGTCTACCTATTCCGCCACCCGGGCTAGAAAAAACTTTCTAAACCACTGTGTACTTAACAAGGCTGAGGCCGGAATCGAACCGGCGTCAACGGCTTTGCAGGCCGCTGCATAACCACTCTGCTACCCAGCCACAAACCTATAAATTATCGATATCGAATTTGGAATCAATTAGCTTAATCTAAAAAAGCCGTTGGTGCGACTTTATATTTTGGAGCGGGAAACGAGACTCGAACTCGCGACCCTAACCTTGGCAAGGTTATGCTCTACCAACTGAGCTATTCCCGCACACTCATACTATAAAACAAAGGCATTCTAACGTCTTTTTTCCGAAAAACAAGCACTATTTGAGTTCAAAGTTGGGCCAAGCCGCTCTTAAATAAATACCCATGGACCAAATTGTTAAAATCGCCGCCACATATAGCAGTATATATCCCACATACATGACCCAATTGGGGTTGGCTGGATTACAGGCTAATAAGGCAATTACCGCAATCATCTGAATTGTCGTTTTAACTTTTCCCATAAAGCTGACGGCAATGCTCGTACGTTTTCCAATTTCCGCCATCCATTCTCGCAAAGCGGAAATGGCGATTTCTCGGCAAATAATGACTGCGACAGGAATGACTAAGTAGGGCAATCGTGGGTCGGAGACTAATAGTACCAACGCAACAGCAACAATGATTTTGTCGACAACAGGATCTAAAAAAGCACCGAATCTTGTGGTTTGATTTAATTTTCTGGCCAAATAACCGTCTAGCCAATCTGTCAGGCAAGCTAAAATAAATAAAATCGCTACCGCAATGCGCATACTGTGAAAAGGGATATAGTAAAACAATATGATGAACGGGATGATGGCTAAGCGCATTAACGTTAACATCGTCGGGATTTTCATCAGTATGACACCTAAGTTGATATTCAAAAAAACTTGTGTTTTTAACATAGGAATTCTATTGAATTCGACAGCCCACCGCTAAAATAACACGAAATTTAACCTTCTTGAAATATACGATTTTTTTAAGAGAAAGCAAATGATTATCACAAGCGCAATTAAAAAATTGGCAGAATAAGAAAAAGTATGATAGCCATCACTATTTATGCAGGTGTGCAAAAATGATTTCGGCCATTTTTTTACTGATGCCTTTAACTGTGGCAATATCGATCGCACCAGCGCTTAGCAATCCTTGGAGTCCGCCAAAGTGCGTTAATAATAAATTACGGCGTTTTTTGCCCAGTTGTGGAATTTCATCCAAAATAGAAATGCGGCTTTGTTCCTGACGTTTGCGACGATGACCTGTGATGGCGAAGCGATGCGCTTCATCTCGAATTTTTTGGAGTAATTGAAAAGCCGGATGTCGAGGAGCATCCTCGATTTCAAGTACATGCCGACCGATATAAACTTTTTCCGCGCCTCTTTTGCGTTCAGACCCTTTTGCCATGCCGAGTATGGTTATTTGAGTTAATTCTAATTCATCGAGTGCTGTTTGCGCGGCTGTTAATTGTCCTTTTCCGCCATCGATAATTAGTAAATTGGGCAATGCGATCGAACGTTTGAGCAACGCGGTATAACGTTTTTTGACGGCCTGATGAATGGCCGCAAAATCGTCGCCTCTTTTAATTCCTATCATATTGAAACGACGATAATCTTTTTTTAAGGGGCCACTTAATCCAAAGACAACGCAGGCAGCGATGGTTGCTGTGCCTTGAGTGTGGCTGATGTCAAAGCATTCTATTCGCTCGGGTAAACTGGGTAATTGCAGTAGTTTTTGTAATGCGCAAAATTGTTGAAAATAGCGGTGGCGCAAAGATAATTGGTTTTGCATGATTTCTTGGGCATTTGTTTTTGCCAATTCTAGCCATTGTTGTCGATGGGCTTTTACCTGTGCTTTTAAATGAAGAGGGTGATGAAATTGTTTTGTTAAAATGGATTCTAATAAGGTGGTTTTTGGTAACGGCGTTTCTATGATAATCTCATTGGGTTTTTGTTCGTGCGCTTCCAAATAATATTGTAAAATAAAGGTAGAAATAACCTCAGACATCTCGAGAGATAGTTTGTTGCGTTGAATGAAGTGTTTATGCCCTAATACTTTGCCATCACGAATCATGAGTAAATAAACAAAAGCGGATTGCTCAATTTGTCGTGCGATAATGACATCAACATTTTCCTGGTTTTTCTGGACAGATTGAGTGCTTTGAATATTTTTTAGCATGCGAATCTGGTCGCGATAAAAGGCAGCTTCCTCAAATTTTAATTGTGAAGAAGCTTCATTCATCTTGATAGCTAAATCATCCATAATTGTTGAACTTTTTCCTTCTAAAAATAAAGTCGCATAACGGACTTGTGCTTGATAGTCTTGGGGCGAAATAAAATTGACACAAGGAGCCCTGCATTGCTTAATTTGATACTGTAAACAAGGCCGGGATCGATGGGCGAATTCAGCGTTTTCACATGAGCGCAAAAAAAATAATTTTCGCAAGAGATGAACTGTTTCGCGAGCTTCTCGTCCCTGAGGATAGGGGCCGAAATAATGACCTTTTTGCTTTTTATTGCCGCGATATAAAGTGATCAAGGGGTAAGGATCAGCTGAAATAAAAATATAGGGATAGCTTTTGTCGTCGCGAAATAAAATATTATAGGGAGGGCGATGTTTTTTAATTAAATTGTTTTCTAAAATCAAGGCTTCATTTTCAGTTTGTGTGGTGAGTGTTTGAATCGAATGGATTTGTTTGACTAAAGCCGCTGTTTTAGCATTCAAGGTCGAGGTATGGAAATAACTGTTCACGCGATTTTTAAGGTTTTTAGCTTTACCTACGTAGAGCACGCGATCGGTTCGATCCAGCATTAAATAAATACCCGCGCGCGTAGAAAGTTTTTTTAAGCAGTCGGCTAATGCTTCGTTCATGACGTTATTCGACTGCTAACAAATTATTTTGTAAAGCGATATGAGTGAGTTCAACATCATTCTTAATCCCCAGTTTTTCAAAGAGACGATAGCGATAAGTGTTGATTGTTTTTGGGCTTAAATGCAACGTTTTTGCAATGGCAGGCGTTTTTTTACCTTGTGCAATAGTGACTAAAATTTGTAATTCTCTGGATGACAAGGTATCTAATATGGTTTTCTTTTCTGATCGGGCATATCGGTGAACCGCTAACTTTTGTGCAATACTCGCGCAAATGTAGCATTTACCCTGATAAACTTCCCTGATTGCCAATATGATTTCTTCTGTGCTGGCATTTTTAGTGACATAGCCAGAGGCACCAGCATCTAATAAACGCGAAGGGAAAATATCATTTTCACAGACCGTGACGACCAAAATTTTTAAATGAGGGAAACTGCGTAATAATTTTTTTGTTGCCTCTAATCCCCCGATACCCTGCATTTGCAAATCCATGAGAATAATATGAGGTTGATATTCTTTGACCGCTTGAATAGCTTCTTCGCCGCTTTCTGCTTCGCCGACAACGGAAATATCTGATGCATTTGCTAGAAGACTTGAAATTCCTTTTCGAACTAGCCGATGATCATCAACAATCATGACCTTTATCATACGGGCTCTTCTCTAAAAGTGTTATACCCTTCGTCTTTTAGTTTTCGGCTTTATTGGCGTCGTCGTTCGCAACAGTCATGTATGACTGACACACGCCTGTTGTTCTCTCCTCGCCGCGAAACCAAAATACTCGAGTCTATTTTGTGCTAATCCCGAAATCTCATTCGCGAACAGTCTGGGATCAGGGTTGGCGGAGAGGGAGGGATTCGAACCCCCGGAGCTCGTGAGAGCTCAACGGTTTTCAAGACCGCCGCTATCGACCACTCAGCCACCTCTCCTGAAAGCGTAAATCTGGGATAAATATTTATTGCAACTACTCAGCACGTTCAGAGGAACGTTCAGATTTTGTATCATCAAGATCATGGTGAATAGTTACTATTTATTTTCAGCAACGTCCATCCTGAATTTGCATGAAAGATGTTAGCATACTGCAATCTTGAAAGACGTCAATCATTTTGTTGAGTATTTGCGTGTCGAAAAGGCATGCCGAATTCAGATTGAATAGCATAGTTCGAGAAAACAGCAGGGAATAGCAAAATTCAAATTGACTCTCAAGAAATCTCCGCGTAATCTAAAGTTCTCGTAATATTCAGCATTACGGATTAATTAACTTCTTGGAGATTGAAATATGTTACGTAAATTGTTTTGCTTCTTGGTGGTCCTTGGCGCGATTGCTTTGGCCGTATTAGGTTTGGTTCTTCCTCAAACAGCGTTGAAACCAGTCATTATGATTACCAATTTTTTTGATATCATGATTCCTATCTTGGCCGTTGGCGCTTTGATCAATTACATTTGGAAAAGTAATGGCTGCTGTTGCCACCATACGGAAAAATAATTGCTAGAATCAAATATTTAATCTATATTGTCTTGATTGGGCTGGTGGTAATGAATCGTTACACCGGCCTTTTTTTTATCAGTTAATAAAAAATTTCGGCAGACGATATAATTTGGAATGTTTGCTAATTGCTCTTCGATGTAAACGAGCGGGAAATGGGCGCGCTGCCAAGTTGGAATTTTCCAAGCTTGAAATAATTTTTTGAGCGAATGCGTGACTGTTCGATAGGGCAGTTTACATGTTTCTCCCCCTTGTCGAAAACGTACCGTGATGTGTTGCATTTTTTCTGGGTCGATCCCTTCACCTGTTTTTATTTCTGCCGTGAGAGTGCCCAACGCATTCGGTAGCATGAGCGGTGTTCGATAGTCAGGCCAGGGGATAATTAAAGAGGAATTGATTGTTGGGGATATCGTGTTTAAATATAACTGATTTTGATAGCGATGTACCTCAGTGTTTTTCCAGCGTAGACAGGGGGTTGCATCTTGTTTTGCATCAATAACACTTGGTATGATTTGCTCGAGCTGTTGAGTGGAGGGCATCCGCATTTTTTTTTGATAAAACCAATATCTCAGCAGATTTTTTTGACGGATAAAAGGAAGTGAGCGTAAGTAATCAATGGAGAGGGTATTGGTTACGTTTTGGTAAGCTTGTTTAAAATCTATTTCAGCCAGAGTTTGTAGTAAAGTTTCTGCTTCCGCAGCGTGAGAAGCGACTTGCATCAAGCTATGGCCGGCGGAAGGCCACCGTTCTTTTAATAAGGGCATCACGCGATAACGTAAGAAATTTCTCGAAAAACGAATATCGTGATTGCTTTCATCTTCAACCCATGTGAGTTGATGTTGGCGAGCATAATTTAAAATCATTTGACGTGAAGTGTTTAAAAAAGGTCGAATTAATAGTCCTTTCGCAAAAGGTATTTGAGTAGGCATAGAGGCTAGCCCTCGCGGACCAGATCCCCGGAGGCATTGTAATAAACAAGTTTCTGCTTGGTCATCTTGGTGATGCGCTACAAAGAGTAAATCTCCTATATTGAGTAGGTTCGCTAAGGCTTGATAACGTGCTGTTCTTGCTGCTTCTTCGATGCTGTCGCCTTTTTCGAGCCGTACGGTTACAGAAATATTTGTATAAGCGATTTTATTTTCTGTGCCTATCTTTTCACAATGTTTTGCCCATTGATCGGCATGAGGCAGTAATCCATGATGGACGTGGACAGCGTGCAAGTTAAAGCGGTATGGATCGCGCAATCCAGCTAATGCGTGAAGTAAAACGTGTGAATCAACGCCACCACTATAAGCGACGTAAACAGTATTGGCGCGACAAATATTTGACAGAAAAGCAGTGAGCGCCTCTAAAATAGGAACGTTTTTTTGGGCGCGCTGCGTAGTTACCATGATTTTTTGTCACGAGGCATCTTTCATCCCGTAAGTCATCAATCGTTGATAGCGATCTTTAAGCAATTGATGTATCGGCGTTTTTTCTAACACAGCGAGTTGGTCGATTAAAACGCGCTTTATTTTTGCAGCCATTTCATCGTAATTGCGATGTGCGCCGCCTAAGGGTTCTTCGATAATTTGATCGATAAATCCTAATTTTTTTAATCGGGCGGCGGTTATACCCAACGCTTCAGCGGCCTCTTCAGTTTTTTCGGTATTTTTCCATAAAATAGAAGCACATCCTTCAGGAGAAATCACTGAATAAATACTGTATTGCAACATCAGTAAACGGTCTCCAACACCGAGCGCAATAGCACCGCCTGACCCGCCTTCGCCAACGATGGTGCAGATAATGGGTGTTTTTAATTGAGACATGAGCGACAAATTGCGCGCAATAGCCTCACTTTGGTTTCGTTCTTCTCCACCTAATCCTGGATAAGCGCCGGCTGTATCAATAAAAGTGAGAACGGGCAAATGAAATTTTTCAGCCATGGTCATCAGCCGTTGTGTTTTGCGATAATCTTCCGGATGCGGCATACCAAAATTTCTCTCGAGTTTTTCTTGCGTTTTTCGTCCTTTTTGATGCCCTAATATAACAACGGGTTTTTCGTCTAAACGAGCAACGCCACCAATGATGGAAGGGCCCTTACTGATATGACGGTCACCATGGAGTTCGTCAAATTCCGTAAAAATTCTTTCAATATAATCGAGCGTATAAGGCCGCATGGGATGACGTGCTATTTGTACGATTTGCATAGTTTTCAAATGGGTAAAAATGGATTTCGTTAGCTGGCGGTTTTTTTCTTCAAGTTGTGAAATTTCTTTTTGAATATCTAAATTGTTGGTTTCGCCTAAAGCACGTAATTCAGCGACTTTTGATTCGAGCTCGGCAATGGATTGTTCGAAATCCAAATAATTCAAATTCATGATTAGTTTCCTTTGGTGTTTATCGCTAAAATATTACAAATTTTAACGTAAATCATCTTAGAAATCGAGTTCCGCGTGAGGGGGTTTACGGTAAACGCATCTAAATAAAATTACCCACTCGATTCAACATAGAACAGGAATCTTGTATGCCTATCGAAAAACTATCTTGCAAATTAGATTTATTGTATTCATGCTTCGGGGCGTTGAGTTAAACTAGGGCAATTTATTTTATGCAAGTATTTTACGATTTTATTCCGATTATTGTTTTTTTTGTTATTTATAAGTTAGCGGGTATTTATGCGGCGACAATTGCCGCCATGATTATTTCTTTTTTGCAGATGATGATTTACCGTTATCGATATAAAAAATTTGAGCCGCTGCAAGTTATCACCTGTTTGGTTATTTTATTGTTGGGTAGTGCAACGATTTTTTCACGGAATCCATTGTTTATTAAATGGAAACCGACGATTGTGAATTGGTTTTTTGCGGCGATATTTTTAGGGACTCAGTTATGGGCGGAGAAACCAATGATTCAGCATATGATGGGGAAAAAACTTACTTTGCCTCATCTTGTGTGGCGGCGTGTCAATACTAGTTGGTGTTTGTTTTTCTTTTTAACTGGCATGCTCAATCTCTATGTCGTATATCATTACAGCACATCAGTTTGGGTGGACTTTAAATTATTTGGATTATTGAGTTTGACTTTCCTTTTTGCTTTGGGTCAAGCTGTTTATTTATCCAGTTTTTTAAACGCGAATTCGGAATAAGAAAACGCGTTCCTTGACAAGCACTGAGTAGTTACATTATTTGTAACTTCCCGCCTGAAATCGTGATGATACAAGAACGTTCAGATTTTGGATGATTTTTGACGAAAAATCGATGAGAAAGCGGAGTGTATAAATAATACATGAGCATTTTGAAGAGATTTTTCGTCAAAAAGCGCCAAAAGATGGACGTTCCCCCGAGCGTGCTGAGTAGTTACCATTATTTTCGTGCAAATTGAGAAGTATCCTGAGACTAAATTTAGTTTGCAGTAGCCCAGTCTGAGAGTTCTTTTTTTGAAAGCAGAAAAATCCCGTCCCCACCTCTTTCGAATGTCAGCCACATGAAGGGAGTAGAGGGGTAATGTTTTTCAAGAGTTTCTTGAGTGTTTCCTACCTCAACGAAAAGTGCGCCATTTTCTGAGAGAAAGCGATTGGCTTCTCGTAAAATGCGATTAACGATACTGAGCCCTTCTTTTCCAGCTTCTAAGGCGAGTGAGGGTTCGTGCAAATATTCTTTAGGAAGTTGTTGCATTTCTTGTTGGCTAACATAAGGTGGATTGCTGATAATGAGATCGTATTGTTTTTGGATTTGATCGAATAAATCAGATTGAAATAGGTGTACCTGATTTTCAACTTGATGTTTTTTGATATTAATCGCTGCGACATCTAAAGCGTCCTGTGATATATCGACTGCATCAATGTGTGTATTGGGAAAGTATTTTGCGCAGGCAATCGCCATACATCCACTGCCAGTGCACAGATCTAAAATAGTCTTAATACAATCTGGTCGAACCCAAGGCTCAAATTGATTTTCGATTAATTCTGCGAAAGGTGATCTGGGGATGAGAACTCGTTCATCGACATAAAAAGGCAATCCGGCAAAATAAGCTGTGTGCGTTAAATAGGGCAAAGGCTTTTTGGTTTTAATGCGGGTTTTTGCAAGCGCCAAAATTTCTTGTTCTTGTGCTTGAGTGGGTATGATTTTGCTGAGTTCTGCTTGATCGATATCGAACGATAAATTGAGTACATGAAAGACAAGGGCAACCGCTTCACTGACTGCATTATCAGTGCCGTGTCCGTAAAACAAATCAGATGTCTCCAAAGTTTGAGCTATTTTTTGAACAATTTTTTCAATAGGCATAATTTTTTCCTTGACCCATAAAAAAAGCATGCGTAAGGCATGCTTTTTTTATTAAGCGTGAATGTTACCCTTTTGCTTCGGACATCCGTTTGATATACGGACCTACTACAAAACACAACAAGGCCAAAATGGTGCTTGCGGCGCCAATTTTAGCAAAGGCGATTGTATAAATATGTAGAATAGCCGCAGGATCTTGTAAGGTGTCTGGCACATTGGCAATGCCGGCAAAAACACCGCTTAAGGCAGAAGCTAAAGACATGCCGACCACAAACCAGGCGCCCATCATAACGCCATACATGCGTTTTGGCGCAATATGCGTCACCATAGCTACACCCAAAGCGCTGACTAGCATTTCGCCTAATGTGTAGAGAAAATAGGCTAATACCATCCAACCTGAGGCTACCAAAGAGGCACTATTAGCGAAGTAAGCACCAAGAACTAAGGCCCAAAAACAGCCGCTCGTAATTAAAAGGCCTAGCGGAAATTTAAAGGTAATGTGCCAATCGCCGCCACGATTGCTGAGATATTTGTAAAATGAGGCTAAGAGAGGGCCTAGCACAATGACCCAGAATGGGTTCAAGGCGAAGAAACATACGGTAGGGATTTCAAAACTGAGAAAATGACGGTCAATGCTACGGTTCACGAATAAGACCATCGAGGTATAGGCTTGTTGATAGAGAATGAAAAAAATGAGCCCCATGGCGATCAGAGATAAACAAGCGGCGATTTTGAATCGTTCTACTTTTGGGCTACGAATGATCTCCATTAAAAAATAGGCAAATAATCCAATCGTGGCGACAACCAAGAAAATATTAGCAATTTCGGGGTGAGAAACCAGGAAAATGCTGAGTAAAACACCCGCTATGATCATGAGAAAAATTTTAATGCCTCGAGCGGCGGGTAATTTTGATCGGCCTACTGTCGAGTCTGGTTCGATTGCTGTGTGTCGGAATAGGAAATAAAACAATAATCCACAATAAAGACCCAGTCCGCCTACAAGAAAGGCGACGTCGTAGCCATACATTTTTTGAAGAATAGCGACGAGTGTTGATGAAATAAGTGAACCAATATTGATGCACATATAATACAGGGTAAATCCACTATCAACACGAGGGTCGTTTTCTTTATAGCTGCGTCCTAACAGGTGAGTGGGCGCTGTTTTAAAAAGACCGACACCGATGATAATCATGGCGAGAGAAATAGGAAATATCGTTCGACAGGGAATCGATAACAAGGTGAGCCCCGTTGCTTCTAAGAATAATCCCGTCACCAAACATCGTCGAATACCGAATACGTTATCGGCTAAATAGCCGCCCGCTGCCGTTGCGAGGTAAGCTAGGGCTTGAAATACACCGAACAAAATAAAGGCATTCGTATCGGACATATTAAATATACTTTTTGCATAAAGTACGATAAAGAATGTGAGGACATAAAATCCAAACCGCTCACACATCACGGTTAGGCAAGATAATTTAAAAACGGGGGGTTGTTTTAACCTTTCAGTTGCTGCAGTGCTCATCAGTCACCTCATGGTTTTACGTTATAATTCTAATGATCAAAGCCATCCTTGAAGTTAAGGATTTTCTGGCATTTAGGAACTGAGCATGATCGGCAATTTTATCGGAAACAATATCACCAATCGGCACTAATGATTATTGAATTCAAGGTTTTTTGCAATAACCAAATGAAAAAAAATGTATTTTAGTTAAAGTAACCTTTTCGTTGTTATTTATATGCTATATTACTAGCAATTGGTAACCTCGCGCATTAAACTAGCCGCCGTTAAAAAGGCCGCCAAATAAAATAATTATTGTAAGGTGCCTTTTTGTCCGTCCCATTCAAACTATAGAGGAGAATCTTCATGGGTGTATTTGATATTATTGATGTCACAGGGCATGAAAAAGTGGTCTATTGTCATGACAAACCTTCTGGGCTCAAAGCTATTATCGCTATTCACAACACCGTGTTAGGTCCTGCATTAGGTGGTTGTCGTATGTATCCTTATGCGAAAGAAGAAGACGCGATTGAAGACGTATTAAGATTATCTCGAGGGATGACCTACAAAGCGGCCGTTGCTGGTTTAAATTTAGGCGGAGGAAAATCCGTCGTGATTGGTGATCCCAAAAAAATCGCTTCCGAAGCACTTTTTCGAGCATTAGGGCGATTTATTAACGGATTAGGCGGGCGCTATATTACAGCCGAGGATGTGGGCACTTCTCCGAAATTTATGACTTGGATTCGAGAAGAAACGGATAACGTTGTCGGTATTCCAGCCTATTTGGGTGGGTCAGGCGATCCTTCTCCAGTGACTGCCCATGGTGTATTTATGGGCGTCAAAGCAGGTGTAAAAAAACGATTAGGAAAAGATAGCTTGCAGGGAATTAAAGTCGCCGTTGAAGGGGTTGGTAACGTCGGTTATAACTTATGTAAAGAATTGTATGAAGCCGGTGCTAACTTGGTCGTTTCTGATATCAATACAGATGCCATTCAACGTGTTGTGAAAGAATTTAGTGCGACGGCGGTACAGGGCGAAGACATTTATAAAGCGGAAGTGGATGTTTATGCACCTTGTGCATTAGGGGCTACGGTCAATGATAAAACCATCCCGATGTTAAAATGTTCAGTGATTGCTGGCGCTGCCAACAATCAGTTAAAAGATGAAATCAAGCACAGCGCCGAGCTTGAAAAACGTAAGATTCTTTATTCCCCAGATTATGTGATCAATGCGGGCGGATTAATTAATGTGTATTCAGAAATTGCAGGCGGTGGTGCCGAGCATGCTTGGGCGCTGACCAACGATATTTACGATACACTTTCAACGATCTTTGACGTCGCTGAAAAAGAAAAAATCACGACCGCCGCCGCAGCAGCTCGTATGGCTGAAAAGCGCATCGCTGACGTGGGTCGATTAAAAGGCATTTATAGCGAAGGTTAGATGGTCGTTTGATATGGGGGGTGGATAAAAATCACCCCCTCTTTATTTTGTTTTCAAGGTAACTATTTACCGCGATCGTGATGATACGGGAACGTTCATATTTTGGGTGATTTTTCGTCAAAAAGCGCCAAAATAGGGGCTGAATAGTTACGTTTTAAGAATCATAACAATCTAAATTGAGAGGTAAGGCATTATGACAAAAATCACTTATAGAACAATAGATGGCAATGAGGCCGCTGCCGATATTGGTTTTCGGACAAATGAAATTTGTGCGATTTATCCAATTACGCCGGCTTCGAATATGGGTGAATATGCTGATGCTTGGGCAGCCAAAGGCAAAAAAAATGCTTGGGGTATTGTGCCGATGGTTGTTGAAATGCAAAGCGAAGCAGGCGCTGTGGGTGCCTTGCATGGGGCGATTCAAACTGGCGCGCTCAGCACAACATTCACCGCCTCACAAGGGCTATTGTTGATGATTCCGAACATGTTTAAGATTGCCGGAGAGCTTTCACCGACCGTAATTCATGTGGCGGCTCGATCCGTTGCGACACAGGCGATGTCTATTTATTGCGATCATTCCGATGCGATGTCTACTCGCGGTACGGGTTTTGCGTTATTGGCTTCGGCGAGCGTGCAAGAAGCGCATGATATGGCCTTGATTGCTCAAGCAGCGAGTTTGAAATCGCATGTTCCTTTTTTGCATTTTTTTGATGGATTTAGAACAAGTCATGAAGTGAGCAAAATTGAATACTTATTGGATGAACAAATTCGTGCGATGATTGATGATGAATGGATTGCCGAACACCGTGCCAGACGATTGAGCTCTGAAAATCCCTTCATTCGTGGCGCCGTTGAAAACTCTGATATTTTTTTCCAAGCACGAGAATCAGTGAGTCGTTATTATGATGCGACACCCGATATCGTCAGCGAGCTCATGCAAAAATTCGAAAAAATAACAGGCCGACATTATGAGCCGATCGAATATTTTGGACATCCCGAAGCAGAACGTATTATCGTGCTGATGGGTTCGGGTGCGGGGACTGTTTATGAAACCGTTGAGCATTTGGTTAAACAAGGTGAAAAAGTCGGGTTATTAAATGTCCGATTATTCCGACCTTTCTCCAAAAAATATTTATTAAAAGTATTGCCAAAATCCTGTGAAACACTCGTTATTCTTGATCGGACGAAAGAGCCAGGGTCAAGCGGTGAGCCTTTGCATCAAGAATTGTCTTTGCCGATCTTAGAAGCGTATCAATCGGGCGAATTAAAGCAGCTACCAACCATCATCGGTGGGCGATATGGTATTTCCAGCAAAGAATTTACGCCAGCCATGGTTAAAGCGATTTTTGATGAAGCGAAAAAAGAACACCCGAAAAATCATTTTACGATTGGTATTGTGGATGACGTGTGCCATACGCATTTACCTTATGATGCGCATTACGATATCGAATCCGATGATGTGATTCGCGCCCTATTTTATGGGTTGGGTGCGGATGGAACCGTTGGCGCCAATAAAAACACAATCAAAATTATTGGCGAACAGACTGATCATGATGTGCAAGCTTATTTTGTTTATGACTCGAAAAAATCCGGATCCAAAACGACATCACATTTACGTTTTGGCCCGCGTAAAATTCGATCGACTTATTTAATCAATCAAGCGACTTTTATTGGGTGTCACCAATATCAATTCGTCGAGAAAAGTAATATTTTGGCATTGGCGGCGCCGAAGGCTACGTTTTTACTGAATAGCGCCTATGGCCCGACGGAAGTTTGGCATCATTTGCCGCGTATTATTCAGCAAACAATTATCGATAAACATATCTCGTTTTATGTGATCGATGCGGCACGTGTGGCAAAAGAAACGGGCATGGGCAATCGCATTAATACGATTATGCAAACGTGCTTTTTTGCCTTATCAAATATTATCCCTAAAGAAAAAGCCATCGAAGCGATTAAAGAATCTATTCGTAAAACTTATGCGGTGAAGGGCGAAGAAGTGCTTAAGAAAAACTTTGCAGCGGTGGATCAGGCGATCGCCAATTTGTTTAAAGTTGAAGTGCCAAAAACGGTCACGAGCACAAAAGAAATTCCCGATGCGGTGAGCGGAAAAGCACCAGCTTTCGTGCGAGATGTGATTGCTAAAATGATTATCGATAAAGGCGATGATCTGCCCGTGAGCGCGATTCCTTGTGATGGCACATTTCCATCGCAAACGACGCAATGGGAAAAACGCAGTATCGCCGCCGAAATTCCCGTGTGGAATCCAGAAGCGTGTATTCAATGCGGTCGTTGTGTGGCGACTTGTCCGCATAGCGTGATTCGTGTCAAACAAGGTACGACGGAAGCTTTGGCGAATGCACCCGCGGGATTTAAAAAAGCAGCTTTACGTGGAAAAAATGCAGAAGGGAAGCATTTTGTGCTGCAGGTTCATCCAGAAGATTGTATGGGCTGTGAGTTGTGTGTTCGCGTTTGTCCCGCGAAAGAGAAAGCTTTAACTATGGGCGAAAAAGAGCTTGTGCTTGAAAACAAAAAACAAAATGTGGAGTTTTTCGAAACACTGCCTTACTTAGGAAAAACAGAGGTTAATACATCTACGTTGCCAGGCTTGCAATATGTGCAACCGATGTTTGAATACTGCGGCGCCTGTAGCGGTTGTGGTGAAGCGCCTTATGTTAAAATGTTGAGCCAGTTATTTGGTGATCGAATGATTGTCGGAACGGCTTGTGGGTGTGCACTCGTTTACGGCAGTATGTTGCCAACCAATCCTTGGGTGGTTAACAATGAAGGATATGGTCCTGCTTATTCCGGTTCGTTGTTTGAAGACAATGCTGAATTTGCTTTCGGTTTTGCGTTGAGCGAAGAAAAACTTAAAGACTATGCAAAGCATTTGTTAAAAAAATTAATGCCTTCCTGTCGAGACAATCTTTTTACTGAAATTTTAGAGGCCAAGCAAGATACGGATCAGGCGATTCATTTGCAACGTAAGCGTATTGCTGAGTTAAAATCACGCTTGCAAAAAATGAAAGAATCCGAGGCCAGTATTTTATATTCAATCGCGGATTTTCTGGTAAAACACAGTATTTGGGCGTTAGGTGGAGATGGTTGGGCTTATGATATTGGTTTTGGCGGATTGGATCATGTGATCGCATCAAACAAGAAAATTAATATTCTTGTGCTAGACACAGAAGTGTATTCCAATACGGGTGGCCAAGCGTCGAAAGCGTCTTCTCGTGGCGCCGTTGTAAAATTTGCGATGGAAGGGAAGAAAACGGCGAAGAAAGATTTAGGATTGATGGCGATGACTTATGGCAGTGCGTATGTGGCGTCCATTTCTTTAGCGGCAAACCCAGCACAAGCGATCAAAGCCTTTAAAGAGGCGGACGCTTACAACGGCCCCGCTTTAATTATCGCCTATGCGCCTTGTATCGCACATGGTATTGATATGCGCACGGTAGCTGACCGTGAGATATTAGCAGTGAAGAGCGGATATTGGCCGTTGTATCGTTATAATCCGGACCGGATGAATGAGGGGCTTAATCCATTACAATTGGATTGTGAAAAACCGTCCATTTCGTTGACTCAGTTTGCGGAAAGCGAAAATCGATTTAGAGTGTTGGAGCGTACGCATCCAGAAGAAGCGAAACGTTTAATGGCAGAAGCGCAAAAAGACGTGGATAGACGACGCGCGTATTATGAGAAATTAGCGGAAGGGAAGTGAGGATTAAGGAAGAAGACTATTTGCCGTCATTGCGAGGAGCGTTAGCGACGAAGCAGAATCAAAACTGGATCCCGCGGTCAAGCTGCGGGATGACGACGTTCTGTTATTCCGGGAATTTTGTGTAGGGATGCATAAAATTATCCGGAATCCAGGCAGGTGCCATGGATGAGGGAAATAGGGATTTCTGGATCTCGCGGGATGACGGGAGACTGGATTGCTTCGACACGACGTGTCTCGCAATGACAGTCATTAACAAGCGAGCGCGATAAAAAGAGTTGAGAGGAATTATCAAATGGGAAAAATGAAAGCGTTGTTTGCGAGAGCGCCCGAAGGAATTCAGTTCAACATGGGAATTGTGTGCCCGGAAGATGCGGAAACATTAAAAGGTGCGCTCGTCGCGGCTGAGCGAAAAGTGATTACGCCTGTTTTTATCGGACGGATCGATAAAATTAATGAGGTGGCGGCGAAGCTGGGGAGCGATATTTCTGCTTATCAATGTGTTGGTGCCAATTCAGAGGAAGAAGCCGCAACAAAAGCAGTTGAAATGGCGAAAGAAGGATTGCTCAATGCCTTGATGAAAGGAAATTTACATACAGAAACTTTTATGGCTAAGATTGTTAGCCGAGACGGTGGGTTGCGTACCGATCGACGCATGACGCATGGCATGTTGGTTGATGTGCCATCGTATCATAAATTGCTCATTTGCTCGGATGTGGCATTTAATATCAAACCTTCTTTGAAAGAAAAAAAAGACATCGTTCAAAACGCGATTAATTTTGCGATGACTTTAGGGATTAAATTACCGAAAGTTGCATTACTTTCTTCAGTGGATGTGCCGTCTGAAAAAGTACCCTCTTCACTAGATTGTGCGGATCTTTGTAAGATGGTTGAACGAGGAGAAATCACGGGCGGTTTATTAGCGGGGCCGTTACAATTTGACGCGGCAATTTCAACAGAAGTGGCGAGGGCAAAAAAATTATCGACGTCGGTTGCAGGAGATCCGGATATTCTTATTTTTCCGGATTTAGATTCAGGTAATATTGCAGTTAAAGTGCTTGAGCATTGCGCAAACGCCACTTGTTATGGCGTCGCGCTTGGCGCTAAAGTCCCTGTCATTGTGCTTAGTCGCGCGGCGACCGCCGAGTCGCGCGTGGGATCTTGTTTGCTCTCAAAATTTATTGCGAATTATGGAGATATTACGGATTGAGAACTCAATACGTTCTTGTGTCGTTGCGACTTTAGGGAAGAAGTTACTTCAAATCCTTGTCTTTCTCCTATTGCAGAATGAGCGGTGCTCGTTGATAATGTGATAAATGATATGAACAATAAACAGGAGCACAATAATGAAAGCGATTTTGACGCTAAATGCCGGTTCTTCGAGCATTAAATTTGCTGTTTTTTCTGTCGAGAATAATACACTTCAAAAAATTTATGCAGGTTTTGTCGATAATGTTCTCAAAAAACCCGTGATGCATATTAAGAGTAGTACGCAGGGCGAAAAAATATCCATCCATCTTTCGACGTTATCTAAAAATAGTCAATATGTAGATCCTTATGAACGTGCTATTCGTGATATTTTAGATTGGTTATCTCAGCATAACTTAGAAATTATTGCTGCAGGACATCGACTTATTCACGGCAGTACGAAATATCGAGAATCTGTTGTGATCACGCCGGAAATTTATACCTTTGTCGAAAAATTTAATCCATTAGCGCCATTGCATCAGCCTTATAATTTAAGAGGTTATTCGATAGTGCGCGAGATCAATCCCGACTTGCTTCAAGTCTTTTGTTTTGATACGTCTTTTCATACAACTTGCAATGAATTGTCTCAACATTTTGCGCTGCCCAAACATTTGCACGAAGAGGGCGTACGCCGTTATGGGTTTCATGGGCTCTCTTATGCCTATGTGGTTTCTCAATTTGATCATTATTTGCCGGAAGCAATACGCGATGGGAAAATCATCATTGCGCATTTGGGTGCAGGGGCTAGCATGTGTGCCATTCATCAACGGAAAAGCGTTGCGACGACGTTAAGTTTTTCTGCTCTGGATGGATTACCGATGGGGACTCGATGCGGTAATATTGATCCCGGGGTGTTATTGTATTTGATGGAGGCTCACCAAATGGATCATCAAGAATTGAGTCAGCTTTTATATAGAGAATCTGGTTTGTTAGGATTATCCGGCGGGATAAGCGCCGATATGCGTGATTTGGAAAATTCAGATTCACCCGATGCTCAACTGGCAATCGATGTCTTTGCTTATAAAATCGCTGCTTGGATCGGGATGTTAGCGGCAGAATTACAAGGGTTGGATGGATTGATTTTTACCGCCGGTATTGGCGAAAACTCCGCCTTAGTGCGCGAAAAGATTTGCGCGCGTGCGGCCTGGCTTGGGGCAAAAATCGATCCGAGAAAAAATGTGAGCCATGCATCAGTTATTCATGCTGAAGATAGTCGATTATCGATTCACGTGATTCCGACCAATGAAGAATTGATGATCGCACAGGAAACGTTACGTTTGTTATTAGAAACTCGTCAAGTATGAGTCTAATTCCCACTGATGTACTTGAGCGATATAAGTGTGCCATTCTGTTTTTTTCGCTGTTATATAATGCGAAAAAATATGATCGCCTAAAACGGTTTTCATAAGTTGGCTTTGCTCAAAACAATGAATGGCCTCATTAAGATCACCTGGAAGAGATTTTATTTTTAAATTTTTTCGTTCGCGATCACTCATCTGGTAAATATTTTTGTTTATGGATTTGCCG
>MGXI01000042.1:0-20557 GCA_001801315.1 Gammaproteobacteria bacterium GWF2_41_13
TGCTGGATCCCGCGGTCAAGCCGCGGGATGACGTTCGTGGTTTTACTGGAATCCAAAACACAATGAGGGACGCAGAATGATTTATTTTGTTACCCACTCAAAACAACATAGAGCCAAATAAGTGTTTCTTGAAAAGTACTGAATAATTACGATTCACGAACGATTGCTTCTACCGGGCAGATGATTTGACACCAACCGCAACCACTGCATAAATCTTTTTTTACTCTGACAGTATTATTCTCATCTTGATATAAAGCCAAACAACACATGCCTAAGCATTTATAACACTTAATGCATTTAGACGTAATGGTTACTGTTTGTAATTGATTATGTGGTTTTTCAGCGCCGCAATATTCATACTCTTTAAGATTGGTGGCACATGAATCAATATAATTTAAAGATTGACCTCGAAAATCATCCAGTGAAGCAAAACCATTTTTTTGCATAAACGCTTCTAAAAAAGCAACAGCGCTGCTAACGAATTTAAATCCTTTCCATAATATAGCAGAACTTATTTGAACCGTATCGGTGCCAAGCAATAAAGATTCGACAATATGTTTTTCTTCCACTAAACCACCCACGATAGATAATTTAGTATCCTTATAAATAGGGTCTTTTTTTATTTTAACTAAAACCTCATAGGTCAATAACCGCTCGAATGGCCCGTAGATACCAGAATATGACCAATTGAAACCTCTTTTGAAGGGGCTGCCAAAAGGGGGGGATTCTATGGATGGTGGGACTATGCCAAGATGGGCATTCGAGTAGGTGATGCCATCGATATATCTAAATATATTAGAGTCCAAGGAGGATGGCATACAGCCGGGTATTAATTTTAAAGCTATTCCTAAGCCTGTATGTTTCTTGATTGATTTAACCAGACTTAATGAGGGTGTGTGGCGATAAATTAAATTGATTTTATCTTTCTCTTCCTCACCGCATAGTGCCATTATGTTCGGGCAAGAAAAATTAAGCTCTAATCCCTTAATGCCTGCTTTCGCCATCATTTCAGCTGCGGCTATTACATCATGTTCTTCTCCAAAATTTCCGATCAAACTGCCGATTATGGGGACTTCAGTCACTTGCTTGCAAATTTCTTTAATGAGAGATATTCCATATTTAATGGAAAGTATATTCGGATACGGAGCCCCTAAAAGAGCGAAACTCATAAATTGGTTTTTACTTAATCCACTTTCGATAGGAAGCAGATCGTTTTGGGTGAATGATATGTCTGATTTTCCATATTCGATAGGGACCAAAGATTCTACTATTATCGCGCCGACGCCGGATTTCGAAGCCCTTTCATAATAATTAACGTGTTCTTCTATGCGTTTATGAGAAATTAAAGTGAGCGGGGCTAATAGGATAGGATTTTTCAAAGTAATGCCGAGCCAGTTAGCCTTTGTGTTCATGGTTAATATTCTCTTTAGCGCTCGTAAAAATTAATTTTATAAATTCCAAGTAAATTCTAAACGAAAGTCGTTGTGTTTGTCGCCATTTAATTTGTCATTAATGAAAGGTTCTATGTTGTTTTGAGTGGGTAAGGTCGTCATCCAGCTGGATGACGTTCGTGATTTTACTGGAATCCAAAACACAATGAGGGGTGCAGAATGATTTATTTTGTTATCCACTCAAAACAACATAGAGCCAAATGAAATTATAACCAATCCATTGGATGCTATTCGGAATAGTCGCAGGAACGTTCTTGTGCCATCGCGATTTCGGGTGTGAGCTGCTCTGTTTATAGCTAAATTCGTATAATGAGCGCATGATGTACACATGGGCTTGTTTGTTGCCATCTTTTAAGTCTTACTGGACAATTTAAGGGCAGGATTGTAGCATTTTGCTTCCAGTCAATAACATGGAATTGCTAAGTGTATGAAAAAAACGCATAACGAGAGAAATGTTTGTCTAACGACATGGTCAGAAGTGAGAGATGCCGTTTATTCTGTTAATAAAGAGCTGGCGGAAAAAATTGACGCGGCAAATCCAGACAGCAGTTATAAGTTCGTTAAGATCGATTATCTTTTTGGCGATATTCCAGTCAAAAGAGGCGTTATTCAAATTCCATCATCCACAGGCCAATTGTTTCCTATTACCAGTGATGAAATAGATAAAAAAGTAAAGCAAGAAATATTTTATAGAAATAGCCCATTGTTTTTAATGCTGACAAAAGGGCAGGAAGTGTTTATTGATACGGGTCATCGAATAATACCCGCAAATTTTTTTGATAAGGGTTCACTGTGTTGTACTTATGAAGCTATGGATTATATGACCAACATCCCTTCGGATTATAATTGGTCATTTGCCTCAGGCTCGCGTTCTATTTTTATGCTTCCCAAAATAACGGATAAGGCAGGTATTAAAAGAGTATGTACGGAGTTTAACATACCCAGAACCATGTTAGTGCATGAGTTATCAGATCACTGGGGTTTGTTTAAGAGCATTATTCAAAGCGATCAATTCAAACAACCGTGGAAAAACACAATTCTTTGTTTTGGTAAAAAATGGCTTGATGAAAACAATGACTCTGAAGGTTGGAAAGCGCTTAGAAAGTTTTTGAGAAACCAAATATGGGCGCAAGCGCATATTGCAATCATCAGAGTGAAATTTGGAATACAATGGGAAGATTATGCAGAAGCTATTATCTCGAGAAGGTTAAAGCCAAAACCATACATTTTAGATCAACTGAAACACATATTATCCATAGCTAGCGGTGATTATCCTGCGTTTATTCCCATTGATAATTCGCAAGAAGCAATTCCATCTAAAGAGCTAGAGAAAATTTTTATCGATGTATATGGGCTTAAAGAGTATATGCCAACGCTAATGTTGCCCTATCCATTACATCTATTGCACGCAAATCAACCGTTTTATTATTCGCTTTCTCACGCCACTTTATTAGAAGGATCGCCATTAAAAAAAGATACTTCTACTATTATGATAGATCAACGAGAGATTAAGCTCTTATTTGAAACATTAAATGATTATCTTGTTTATAGAAAAGAGCAGCGTGACGCCATCATTAACCAAACTAAAATTGAATATTTTCATACTGAACCTGATAAATCAGGCGAAATAATGCCAAGCTCTAAAATACCTGAAACTGATCCCTATTTTTTCAAGGATAGAAAATTTGCCAACAATAAAACTTTTTGCGCCACCAGCCAGTTTTTTCGAGGGTGCATTAGGATAACGCCTAAATGTAACTAAGGTGTTTAGGGGAGCGCTAGTAAATGATAAATAAAAATTTACAAAAAGCTTCTGTTTTTATTTTTGTCGGTGCCGTTATTTTATTTTTCTCATTTGTTTTTGCCATTCAGCCGGCTTTTGCCGGTCTGCAAGTTGATGAAAATGAAGATGGCAGTATGACTGTGCCAATTGTTCATGTTAAAACTCCCGAGGCGGTCAAGTCTATTTATATGACGCAGTGCACTGCTGGCAATAAACGTCTACGTACCAGATTGGTTAAGTTAGCTCAAGATACAGAGATCAACGCGATCGTTATCAACATTAAAGATGAAACGGGTAAAGTTGCAATCAAAACCGATAATCCTTTATTTGCGGAAGCTTATGCCACCGCCCGTTGTCGTGCTTCGGATATGAGAGATTTTATCGCTTTTTTGCATCAAAATGATATTTACGTGATCGCTCGTATCGCGGTTTTTCAAGACCCCGATTTGGTAAAAAAACATCCAGAGTGGGCGGTCAAGCGAGCTTCTGATGGGGCAGTCTGGCGGGATAGAAAAGGAATAACCTGGCTGGAGGTAAAAGCCACGCCGGTTTGGGATTATGTCGCTGCATTAGCGCAAGAAGCAGAAAAAATCGGATTTGATGAAATCAATTTTGATTATGTTCGTTTTCCATCGGACGGTAATATGCGAGATATCGCGTATACCTATTTTGACTCATCGAAAGAAACCAAAGCCGATGCGGTTAAAGATTTTTTTCAAGGACTTCATGAGCGAACGAGAGATTTGGGTATTCCGATTTCCGTTGATTTATTTGGGATGGCCAGTACCAATTATGATGATTTGGGGATCGGTCAAATATTGGAAAACGCACTGCCTTATTTTGATTTCGTCACACTGATGGTTTATCCATCGCATTATCCACCCGGCTACAATGGTCACAAACAACCGGCGACGGTACCGTATAAAATTGTTAAATATAACATGGATATGGCGGTATCGCGCACGATTGAAGCCGGTTTTAATCCAGTCAAAATTCGTCCATGGATTCAAGATTTCCATTTGGGAGCGACTTATAATGCGCTGATGATTCGAGCGCAAATTCAAGCCACTTATGATGCGGGGTTGAGTTCTTGGATGTCTTGGGATCCAAAGAATATCTACACGATGGGGGGGTATCTGCCCGATTAAAAAGGGAAAGCGCTTTATATTTTGGAGGACATTCTAAGCGCCCTTGTTTGGGTACATTACTATCTCTGAGAACGCGCCAATCGATGTATAGTTCGAGACAGAATTTCCTAAATCGGGATTTGGGGACATTGAAAAGATATTTATCGCGCGCGATAAATGTTAAAATGCCGCATATTATGACCGTTAAATATATCCCCTTACACCTTCATACCGAATATTCCATTCTTGATGGGATGGTGCGCATACCCCAATTATTAGATGCAGCGATTGTGCGTGAATTTCCAGCGATAGCTATTACCGAACAGATGAATTTATTCAGTACGGTTAAATTTTATCGTGATGCGGTTGAGGCGGGTATTAAGCCGATTATTGGCGCCGAGTTGTGGATTGAAAACCAGGCGCATCCCGATCGACCCTTTAATTTGGTGGCGTTATGTCAGAATCAAAAGGGCTATAAAAATCTCATTCAATTAATTTCTCGCGCGTATATTGAAAATCAGCAGCGTGGTAAAGCGATCGTTAAACGAGATTGGTTGCCGCTTTATGCTGATGGATTATTGATTTTATCGGGTGGATTAACGGGTGATATTGGGCAAGCCATTTTGGCGGATAAAAAAGATGTTGTTCAAGCGTTATTAAAAAGCTATCAGCAAATTTATCCCGACCGTTTTTATTTGGAGTTACAGCGCATCGGTTTGCCCCAAGAAGAAACGTATATTCGAGACGCATTAGACTTAAGCAAGCGCTATCAAGTCCCAGTTGTCGCGACGAATAATGTGCGATTTTTGAATCGAGACGATTTCGAGGCGCACGAAGCACGTGTTTGCATTCATGGGGGGTGGCAGCTGAATGATACGCATCGTCCTCGAGATTATACGGAACAACAATATTTACGTACGGCTGATGAAATGGTCGAATTGTTTTCGGATATACCCGCGGCTATTCAAAATACAGTCGAGATTGCCAAGCGATGTAATTTTCAACTGATTTTAGGAAAGGTATTTCTACCGAATTTTCCAGTGCCCGAGCAGGGGCTTTCGTTAGACGAGTATTTTCAAAAAGTTTCACGCATTGGTTTGGAAGCACGTTTGCGCGTCATTTTAGATCCCACCTCAGATCAATTTGAGTCAAAAAGACGTCCTTATGACGAGCGGTTAGCGTATGAACTTCAAGTGATACAACAGATGGGGTTTACGGGTTATTTTTTGATTGTGGCTGATTTTATTCAATGGTCGAAAAATAATGGCGTACCGGTAGGCCCAGGTCGGGGATCTGGGGCAGGCTCTTTAGTTGCTTATGCGCTAAATATTACCGACTTAGATCCTTTGCAATTTGATTTGCTGTTTGAGCGTTTTTTAAATCCTGAGCGTATTTCCATGCCCGATTTCGATATTGATTTTTGTATGGAAGGGCGCGATCGAGTGATTGATTACGTGGCGCATAAATATGGCCGACAGAGCGTTTCACAAATTATTACCTATGGCACGATGGCGGCGAAAGCAGTCGTACGCGATGTAGGGCGTGTACTAGGGCATAATTACGGTTTCGTCGATAAAATTGCCAAACTCATTCCATTTGAATTAGGCATGACGCTAGATCATGCCTTAGAATCTGAACCTTTATTGCGTCAACGGTATGAAGAGGAAGAAGAAGTTCATCTGCTGATTGATCTCGCGAAAAAATTGGAGGGCGTGACGCGTAATGCAGGCAAGCATGCAGGTGGTGTTGTGATTGCACCGACGCTGCTCACCGATTTTACGCCGCTGTATTGTGAAGCGGACGGTGCGAGCCTAATGACGCAATTTGACAAAGATGACGTTGAAGCGATTGGGTTGGTTAAATTTGACTTTTTAGGGTTACGTACGCTGACGATTATCAATTGGGCAGTGCAAGCGATCAATCAAAAACGGATCAAGACGCAATTGTCCCCTATCGATATTTCACTGATTCCACTCGATGATGCGAAAACTTTTCAATTGTTAAAAGCCTGTCGAACGACAGCCGTGTTTCAGCTGGAGTCACGCGGGATGAAAGATTTAGTGAAACGATTAAGACCAGATCATTTTGAGGAAATCATTGCGCTGGTTGCCTTATTTCGTCCAGGGCCGCTGCAATCGGGGATGGTCGAGGATTTCATCAGTCGAAAACACGGCCGTGCGCGGGTCGAGTATTTGCATGACGCATTAAAACCGATTTTAAAAACAACGTACGGTGTTATTTTATATCAAGAACAAGTGATGCAAATTGCACGCGTACTTGCTGGTTATACGCTCGGTCAAGCGGATTTGTTACGTAAAGCGATGGGTAAAAAGAAAGCGGAAGTGATGGCTGAACAGCGCGCGACGTTTGTCGAAGGCGCTGCAAAAAACAACATTCGGGAAGATATTGCGACGAATATTTTTAATTTAATGGAAAAGTTTGCCGGATATGGATTTAATAAATCGCATTCAGCCGCCTATGCGTTAATTGCTTATCAAACCGCCTGGTTGAAGACACATTATCCCGCGGAATTTATGGCGGCTGTGTTATCCGCTGACATGAATAATACGGATAAGGTTGTTAATTTTATTGAAGAATGTCTCGCGATGGGATTGACCGTTTTACCGCCCTGCATCAATCACAGTCGCTATCAATTTTTTGTCCAAGATGGAAATATTATCTATGGATTGGGTGCCATCAAAGGCGTTGGCGAATCAGCGATTGAAAGTATTTTAGGCCTTCGTGAAGCGGGAGGCCCTTTTCAAAATTTATTTGATTTTTGTCAACGAGTGGATTTACGTAAAGTCAATAAACGCGTGATGGAAGCGCTGATTAAATCGGGGAGTTTTGATGAATGGGGTGTGCATCGCGCAGCATTATGTGCAACGACGGAAGAAGCCACAAAAGCAGCCGAACAACATTTACAAAATCACTCGCAGGGGCAGCAAGATTTGTTCGGCGGTGTCATCGAATCCAGTGAGCATTATACGCCGACCTATATTGATTGTGCTGAATGGTCGCGCAAATTGATTTTAACGTCAGAAAAAGAAACGTTGGGATGGTATTTAAGTGGCCACCCGATTGAAATGTATGAAAAAGAACTACCCTATATGGTTACCGCGCCAATCGGTCAATTGCATTTATCATCGACTAGTGTCGTGACGCTCGGCGGATTGATTGCGGATATTCGCATCGTGAATACGAAGCGTGGAGATCGTATGGCGATTGTGACACTATATGATCGGACGGGAAGAATTGAAGTGGTTGTTTTTTCCGATGTATTTGAAAGTGCGCGAAAATTATTGATGTCTGATCAAGTATTGATTGTTGAGGGTGAAGTCAGTGTAGATGATTTTTCGGGAGGCTATCGCATTAGCGCGAGAAAATTATTTTCGATTGAAAAAATGCGTGAAATTTATGCGAAGTACTTATTGATTACTATCGATAGCAATACGGTCGAAAAAGGATTCGCTGAAAAATTAACACAAGTGATTAAGCCTTTTGTCGACGGTGATTGTCCGATTTGTTTAGCGTATCAACAGAAACAAGCGCGCGCATTATTGCCGCTTGGGCAGGAATGGCGTGTGACGCCTTCGGATGAGTTGCTCGAACGATTACGAGAATTTTTTCCGGCTAGCGTGGTCGAGATGGTGTATGTCTGAAGATTGAGGGCGAGGCGGCTATAAAAAATGCGAAACATTTTCCCGCCGAGCGATTGGCATGGATGCCAGGCTGGGGAGATGCATCAGGATGACAGTGCAGGAAAGATTGAGCGGGATTGAGGGGCGGTGTCGCTTTGCGACGAATTTTATTAAAGAACTGAGGAGACGATCTATGCACATTCGTTCATTTGAAAATTATCAGCCGAAATTGGCAGAACGCGTCTATGTGGATCCGATGGCATCCATTATCGGACAGGTGATCTTAGCCGCAGATAGTTCTGTGTGGCCGATGGCTGTGTTGCGTGGTGATTTAAACACAATCAAAATTGGGGCGAGAAGTAATCTCCAAGATGGGTCTGTGTTACATGTTGTGCCAGATTATGAATATTGCCACGGTGGATTAAAAGTCGTCCTTGGTGACGATGTCACGATCGGCCATGGCGTGATTTTGCATGGTTGTACTGTGGGTGATCGGTGTTTAATTGGTATGAATTCGACGGTGTTAGATGGTGCGGTGATCGAGGATGAGGTCATTGTGGGCGCCAATAGTTTAGTGCCACCCAAAAAAGCATTAAAAAAAGGATTTTTGTATTTCGGTAATCCTCTCAAAGAAGTGCGTGAATTGAAGCCGATTGAAATAGAGCAAATTAAATATAATGCGGCGCTGTATGTTGAATTGAAAAATCGGTTTTTGTGCGAGCAAAAATAAACATTCTACTCAATACAACAATCAATAATTTTTTTAACAAGTCCGCCGAGTTTGCCGAGTAATGTCGCGGCCGGTTGTGTGTTTTGTTCTTGAATAAAGTCTAGATTTAAACCCCAAAAGAGCGCATAAAGATCATACGCTGTTTGAAAAAGAGAATAAGCCGTTTCGGCATTTTTCTGGGTTCGATGAAAGCCCGCCTGCATTAAGTGCATGGAAGCCGCCATCAAATGTTTTGACATACACCAAACTTCGCCTTCATAACGTCGAATGAGTTTTTGCATAAAATTCTTTCGGATCTCTCGAAATCGAGAGAGCGATTCATAATAAGAGGGGTTATTGGATCGCGCACCTAAAATAAAAAACTCTTCTTCGAGTCCGATTAAATTCATGATACCAATCGTTAAATCTTGATCGGCGGATAAATCTAACTTGTTTTGTTTTTGTGTTGTATCGAATTGTTCGACGAGTGTTTGTACATCAGGAATAGGAATTTCTCGCGCAACTGGCTCGGAGGCTGCATGGGTTGATAGAGTGGTTGCTGAAGATAAATGGACCCATTGATCGAGCTGTTGATTCAACGTTTGCAGTGCTTGTGCATCAACCGTTGGCTGGGTTTTATGAGCATAATGATTTTGCATCGAAAAAAATACTTGCAATAATTCATAAGCTTTTTGAAATAAGTCCTGCGCGGTGTTGTGGTGATTTAAACTCCATTGTTTTGTGCCGACTTCCATGAGTCGCATGCTCGCGGCTAAAATCTTCAATGAGAGCGATTGTAAAGCGGATGGGATTTCTAATTGATTAAGTAATGATTCAGCGATCGGTCGAATGGTTTGAATGATATCGTAATAACTGGTTTTATGTGTTTTTGCGCCGCTATAAACGAGATGTTCTTCGATCGCAATTAAATTCATAATAGCCAATGATAATTCATGCGTTTCTTCAGTCGGAATCAGCGATGTGTAGAGTCCTGTTAAATTCAAATCGGATAAAGTGGGTTCTTTCAACTCAGACATGATGGACTCGGGTGATGAAATAAAAAATGATACTTAAGAGGATCAGGGGCGCAATCGGCATAACGACTTTTTCAAAAGGGAAATGCGCTTTGCCTCGATTTTTTTTCTTGCAGAAAAAATAGAAAAGGCTGCCGGTTAAAAATACGATGCTACCGAGGGCAGTGCCGAGCAAAATTTTATCGATGCCCCATAGCACATTAAATGGATGGCCAATCAATCCATGATATCGCAGCGGCAATAAAACTAAGGCGTAGTAGCCGACGATGATAATCAAATTAAGGCCGGTGAAATGAATCTTTTTTTTCTGACACCAGGTGATGGTCCATATAATCAACGAAACAATCAGACCGCCGATCCATAAGCCTGTGATTGCATCGTCAATGCCGAGCCACCGCGATAAACCGATGCCCGCGCCGACAGCGATGGTGCAAATTGGGCAAATGGCGAAGGCACTGACTGGCGACAATAGCAACGAGAATAATAAGATTAGGATTGAGGGTGAGGTGGGTATAAAAAATGCGAAGCATTTTCTCACCGAACGACCGGCAGGGATGCCGGGCTGGGGAGATTCACCACGGATGGTTGCTTGGGAAAGAATTGAGAATTGAGCGAATGAATCGCTTCTCAGTGATTTTATTTTATTATGAGCGTTGCCTTTTGCTTGCCCAGAGACGTGTAACAACAATTTTTTTTTCATAAGTTTTCGCTAGGGGTTTTGTTGAAAAAATCGACGATAGGTTGAACGCCTATATGGCAAGTTTGTTGTGCCCAGAGTAAAGGTACGACGAGATTGTTAGAGGGTAGGTTGCAACGTTTTGCGACGGTTAAATATTCCGTTAAATTCTCTTTAGAATGAGTAATCTCTTTCATCGCTAAAGGGGTTTTTTGAGCGATGTTATGTGAGTGAATAAATTCTTTTACCGTAGTGCAGTGAGGGCAATTGGCGCTGTAATACAGCACGAGATCTGTTTTTAAGGGAGGGCGTTCTGCAGGATGCAATACTTCGTAGCCGACGAACAAGATGGCGGCGGTAAATAGAACATAGATCAAACTTCGTTTGAGTTGATTCATGATGGCAGGTCTCCTGTGAGTAAATCTTCTGTATGAGAAGTTTCAGCGAGCTTTTTCAATGGCATAGGGATATTTAAAAAAATAATTTGTTTGTTCGATTGTCTCGCCGTGCGTTGCCATTCGAGCAATAAGGCGAGTGCGGCGCTATCGACTTGTGTGACTGCTTGAAAATCAACGGTTAAAACATCGGCGATTGATTGCCGCATCCAGATTTGCCCTTCTTTGAATAAGAGAGGCGTTGTCGTAAAGGTTAGCTCTCCTTGAATGATGAGTCGGTCATTATCAATTAAAAAGTGAATGTCTTGCATATTCATGATTAGGTGGATTTTTTTTGTTGATGACGTTGTTGTAAGTCTTCCGTGATTTGAGCCACACTTTTTCCTTGCGATAGTTCCGAGGAAAGTTGAGATCGAAAACTTTGCAGTAAACTTACGCCTTCGACATTTAAATCATAGACTTTCCATTCTCCATTCAAAAAAGCCAATCGATAATTGACCGGAACGGGGGGGCCGTCTTGGCGTATGATTTGACTATTGATTTCTATCGTGCGTTTGCCCGCATAGCCTCCACGTAGTGGATAGAATTTAATGGTTTGGTCCGTATAAGCGCTTAAAGCGCCGGAATAGGTTCGAATTACGACATCTTTAAAAGCTTGCGTAAAAGCTTTTTGTTCGGCGGGTGTTGCACTTTGCCAGGCTTCTCTACCGAGTACGCTGCGAGACATGCCCGCAACATCGGCATGCGGCACGAGAATTTTATTGGTTAATTGATAAACTAAGTTTGGGTTTTTTTTCAGATTGGGCCGCTCTTTTTTTAAGGCGGCAATCATCCGATCTGAAACAGACTGGAGCATAGCCATGGGATCTTGTGTGTTAGCGGCGATGGCAAAGCTGCAATATAAGCCGATTAGCAAAATAGCAATGAAACGTTTCATGAGGATTCCTTCGTGTTTTTATCGGGGTTTTTAAGGCTAAATAATAACTGACCAATTAAATTTTGCAAAATAAGCGCTTGATTCGTGTTTTCAATTTCACCGCCATTTTTCAAGAAAGTTTCATCAAAACCAGGGGCGATGCTAATGTAATTAGCGCCCAATAATCCGGCGGTAAAAATGTTGGCCGTTGAATCAGTCGGAATGTGATCAGAGGCGTTGTCAATTTCCATGGTGATGACCGCTTTAAAATCTTGTGGATTCAGATCGATGGCTGTGACGCGTCCAATTTTTACGCCGGCAATTGTTACAGGCGCACGTACTTTCAAATCACCGATATTTGTGAAAGCAGCTTTCACTCGATAGGTACCGCTTTCAGAGAACGTGGTGAGTCCGCTGACTTTAATCGCTAAAAAGACGAATGCCGCTATGCCGGCCATCATGAATAGGCCGACAATGAAATCCGTGTAGCGCTGTTTTCCCATTTACCATCCCCCCATCATCATCGCAGTTAATACAAAATCTAAACCTAAAATTACTAATGAAGAATAAACAACCGTGCGCGTCGTTGCGCGGCTGATTCCTTCGGCAGTTGGTACACAATCATAGCCTTGAAAAATGGCAATCCAGGTAATTGCAAAACCGAACACGATACTTTTAATGATCCCGTTGACAATATCAATGCGGAAATCAACATTCGATTGCATGCCTGACCAAAAAGCGCCGTTATCAACACCTAGCCAATGAACCCCAACCAAATAACCGCCATAAATGGCGATGGTGGTAAAAATCGTCGCTAAAATCGGCACGGAAAAAAAGCCGCCCCAAAAACGAGGGGCGATTACGCGGTGCAAAGGATCGACGGCCATCATTTCCATACTCGAGAGTTGATCAGTGGCTTTCATTAAACCAATTTCGGCGGTGAGAGCAGAACCTGCTCGACCGGCAAATAGAATAGCGGATACGACGGGACCTAATTCACGGGTGATACTGAGTGCCAACAATTGTCCGAGTGCGGGGGTTGTCCCAAATTTTTCGAGGACATTATATCCTTGGAGGCTAACGACCATTCCGATAAATAAGCCAGAGACTAAAATAATGACGAGTGATAAAACCCCCTCGCTATAAATTTGTTCGATGAGTGCTGGAAATCCGTGTCTAAAATTGGGCTTGCGTATAATCGAGCGAACGAGTAGCCAGCCCGATCGACCAATCGCTTCGCACACATGAATGCCTGCTGTTCCTAAGCGCGCGATAAACCCTATCATGGTCGGTCTTCCTCAAATAAATCATCTGTCAACGTATTGCACGGATAATTAAAAGGCACAGGGCCATCGGGCAATCCTTTTAAAAATTGATTCACATTTTCAGCCGATGACTGCTGCAACGTTTCCGGAGAACCGTGCCCAATCACTTTCCCGTCCGCTAGTAAATAAATGTAGTCTGCAATGCTGGCTGTTTCGGGGACATCATGTGAAACGATGATGCTGGTTGTGCCTAATGTGTTATTGATGGTTTTAATTAGCTTAACCAATACACCCATCGTAATGGGGTCTTGGCCGGTGAAAGGTTCATCATACATAATCAACTGGGGGTCGAGCGCGAGCGCGCGAGCGAGGGCAACGCGTCGAGCCATGCCGCCCGATAATTCACTGGGCATTAAATGGCGTGCGCCTCTCAGGCCGACTGCTTCGAGTTTTAATAAGACGAGTGTGTAAATCATGCTTTCTGGTAAACGATAATGTTCACGAATAGGAAAAGCAACATTATCGAATACGGATAGGTTTGTGAATAAAGCGCCACTTTGAAACAGCATACCCATTTTTCGTCGCGCTTGATAGAGCGCTGATCGTGAGAGGTGATGGATCGCTTGTCCATCCACATCAACGCTGCCTTGGTCGGGCGTTAATTGTGCCCCAATCAATCGCAATAGCGTTGTTTTTCCTGTGCCGCTCGGGCCCATGATCGCTGTAATTTTTCCGCGAGGAATATCCAAATCCACACCATCAAAAATGACGTGATCTCGATAGTAAAAATGTAAATTGCGAATTGTAACGAAGTTTTCAGTCATAACAGGGATACTAGCTGAAAATGGTCGGGAACTCACCTGTTTTTAATTGGTCGGAGTGACTGGACTTGAACCAGCGACCCCTGCTTCCCGAAAGCAGTGCTCTACCAAACTGAGCTACACTCCGATATTCAAAAAAGGGCGCTCAGTGTAATAGAAGGATTTTTATTCTGCAAATTATTTTTTGTTGTGTTTTTTATCGTGTGCAAATCCATAATATTCTTTCAGTGGTGCTTGTAATGACTTCATGCCATATTCGTGAGAGAATAAACCATGTATTTATTGGAAAAAAATTATAAAGATGGCGCTTTTTTTGCATATTCATCCTGACAATCCACAAGCACGTTTGCTGAAGCAAGCGATTGAAATAATCAAACGAGGCGGCATTATTATTTATCCGACTGACTCGGGTTATGCATTGGGTTGTCAGCTCGATAATAAAGCCGCGGCGGATCGTATTCGTCAGATTCGTCAACTGTCAGAAACACACCACTTTACATTGATGTGTCGAGATCTTTCTGAGATTGCGACCTATGCAGTCGTGGATAATGCAACGTATCGGCTATTAAAAGCGCATACGCCGGGCGCTTATACATTTTTATTAAAAGCAACACCCGAAGTGCCAAGGCGATTGCAGCATCCAAAACGTAAAAGTATCGGTATTCGCGTGCCGGATTGTCGAATCGCGCTGGATTTACTGGCGATGCTGAATGAACCGCTGATGAGTGTGAGTTTAATTATGCCACAAGAAACAGACCCCTTGTTTGATCCAGAAGAAATTTATGAACGACTTCAAAATTTGGTAGACATCATTATTGATGGCGGCTATTCAGGATTAGCATCAACTTCCGTGATCGATTTATATCAAAGTAACGAACCTGTCATCGTGCGTGAAGGATCAGGTGATTTAACGGATTTTCGAAATTCGCGTTTTTAGTTTTAAGGTAACTGTTCAGTGCTTTTTGAATTAACCTTATCATTGTTCTGTGGAATGAATTCGGGGCGATCCTTGTGGTTGCCCAAAAATCATGGGCATCTTTGAGACTGGGCACCCACGAGAGGCGTCCCTACAGGCGGATTAAAAAATCATCCAATATCTGAACGTTCTTGTTTCATCGCAATCTCAGGCGGGGAGTTACAAGGAAGGGATACTTCTCCTGCTGCTCTTGTTGAAAATTTTCTAATCGTTTGTAACCTTCCGTAAGTTTTTGAAGAGTTTCTGGACCTTGTTGCGCATGGTTTTCTAGCCATCGCTTTACTTCCGGAGTCATTTCAGGCCGGTAAGTGCTTCCATCACAACCAGTAATTTTGGTTGTAGATATGGCGGCGAACAAAGTACAAACCGCTAGCGGTGATTTATGAGAAAGACCTGTTCGACTAGAATCGCTCAATGTATCGCCTTGTAACATATGTCTAATAGATTGCAATTGATCGACCAGCAATAAGCAAGCATAAAAAGATTCTACAGACCTTCTATTTAATAATCCTAACCGTTCACTGATAGAACCGGTTTTTTGCGGATTGTGATATAAAATATTTATATGTCCGATTAATACCGTATTAGATTGTTGCCAGTGGACAATTAAGGCATAAATATAGTTTTCCCAATCTTGCAAAAAAGGTTCCCAATAAGCAAATTTCGGGTTATCTCGCAAGCAAGTCCCTTCTTTCTGAACATTTTGTCTTTGATTTTCTTGTATTATCATTAGAGCAAATGAATCAAGAAAATAAATTAACTTTTTTACATTTGGGTCTTTTATGCCTAAAGTTGAAAATACACCGGTTGTATCTTCCATGCCTAAATCACTAGCTAAATCCACAAGGGATGGAGGGGTTTTACAATCACCATCAAACCTGTATCTTGCGGAAGGGACTCTTTTGTAATCCATTGAACGAATACCCCCGCTTTCTATCAACGCTAAAGCAGATCCATCTAAAATTTCTTGAGAAAGAGGGTCGCATTCCTCTTCAACTTGACGAAGTGCGGGCCTTATAGCAAAGGCTGCTGCAGCCCCACCTAATGTTAAGACAGCTAGCGTTATCCCAATCCATAATTTTTTTCGATGCCCTTGGGCTTCTTCAGCCAATCTGCAAGCTTCTTTTTTTTCTTGGCTTACAAGTGTTGCTGCATACTGTATAGCGCCAAATTCGTTTCTTATTTCAGATGACAGACTTTGAACTTCCGTTATTAGTCTTCGATGCGAGACGGCCACAGAAGATTGAAGCGCTATTCTGCGATTAGAACTGATCATTGCGGCAAGACTATGCTCGCGCTGTAGGGCGTCTATTTGTTGGGTTTCTGTTAGTTGTAAAGCTCGTTGCATTTCTTTTTTGGCTTGTTGTACAGTAGCTGTTATCTGTAGATTTATTTCCTCCATTATTTGTTGGTGTGATTTAATAGCCGATTGTTGCAATTGAAGTATTGAGCGATTTATTTTTGATAAAGTCATGATTGCTATTAGAGCAACATCTCTTGCTCGATAGGCTGCTGGTTTTAAATCTGTTTTTTGTTGGGCTAATTGTTCTATTATTTCTAGCTTATGAGTTAAGATTGCTTGCAATCGAGTAGCGTCTCGCTGAGTACTACATTCTGCTTGGATCGTCGTATCAATTTGGGCGTGTATCGAGGATGCTTCAGTTTGCATTCTCTCTAATTGTCTAATGTTGTCCTCATGAACTTTCTTCATCTCGATGAATCTTTGCAAAGATTCATCGTCAGTTTCTATGCCGCAAAGAGGTAAAATTTCCTGCATACAATCTTTAGTATATTGTTCAAGGAATTGAGCTGATGAAGGAGGGGGGGATTGATTTATAAAAGAAAAAAAATGACGCAGTTTTTGTACTTGTAGTTCCTGGAGATTGGGGAAGTAATGTTGAACGCCGTTGCCATCGAGTAAATAATGTAAATTAATAGAAGAAGATTCACCTTTAAAAGAGGTCAACCATTTTTGCCAAGTTGTTAACAATAAGTCCCGGCATTTTCTACCGCTCGGATCTAACGGCGTATCAGTTTTAATTCTCATTAGTTATTCCTTTTTTTGTTCTTATTCAAACGCATAGGGGATTATAAATCAAAAAACCTTAATGGTTTATTAAATTCGTGAAAAACAATTTGCTTGCTTTGGTGTATCGTGATATTTTAATTTTTACTATTTCCATCTTCTCTTCTGTACTGATCGCACCTTAATTTTTAATTCATCGTAATTACCCAGCACGCTTGCAGGAACCTTCTTGTACCATCACGATCTCAGTGAATAGTGACGCGTGTGGTACGTGTCGCCATTTTTGCTTCTTTACTAAGAAACCGCTTGAGAAAAAAATCAATGAAAAATTTATGGGCTCAACAAACCGGGTTTACGTTGATCGAATGTTTGGTTGCTACAGCATTATTGATGCTAGTGTTGGTGACATTGATCAATTATCCATTAGCCGCGATAAAAATAGCGCGGCAATCCTATTTTCAAATGGTGGCGGCTGATGAGCTTCAAGGGCTTGTTTTGTTATTGCGTGCATTCCCAGATGATAGCGATACTGTGATCGCAGTATGGGAAGAGGGGGCAAGTACACAATTGCCTGATTTTCAGGCCGAGATATCCAATGAGACAAATCCAATTGTGGCGAAAATTTTTTGGCGAGCACAAGAAGCCTCTCTTTGGTCTTGTGACGAACCTATTCAACGCAATCGTTCTTGCTTGATGTTGAGAATGACGATATGAAAAAACATAAAAATACAGGGTTTTCGCTGATTGAATTGTTGTGCGCGATGAGTATTGGATTATTGATAATAGCGACATTATCTACTGTGTTTTTGTTTTGCAAGCGCATCCATGAAATGACAAAAATGCAAGTCATGGTGAATGATAACTTGCGTTATGCGGGATTTTATTTAAAAGCATCCATTTCAAATGCTGGTTTTATTGGATGTCATCGACTGACAACGGATTTTCCCGTGATCAATAATGGCGTGCTCAAAGAGGATCAATTATTTTTTGATCATGTATTAAAAGTTTATGCGGGCGATCAAAACCCGTGGGGTTTATCGACTCCTTATGATGTGATTGAGGTGCATGCCATGTCATCCTTAACAGCGCATTTGTTGCAACATGTAGAGCATACGAAACAGCTGACGGTCAGTTTGGACATGTCTTTTAATGTAGGCGATGATATTTTAATTGCGGATTGTCACCATGCCGAGTCGCTGCAAGTGCAATCGATAAAAATAATCCCAGGTGTTGGGCAGGTTTTAACATTGACGCAATCGTTGCAAAGTGTTTTTGATGAGAATGCTGTCGTAGGGCTTCTCGTGACAAAGATTTTTTTTATTCGAAATACTGCACGAAAAGATATTACCGGGGCATTCATTCCCGCGTTGTATGAAATGGGTGTAACGGGAGAAAAAACAGAAATCGTCGCAGGTATCGAATCATGGAAAATTACCGCTTATTTAAAGCATTTTTTAATCATGCCAGCGGATCAGGTAGAAGAGGTTGCTTCAATGCCTATTTTACGCATTGATTTAACGGAGGCGCTACACAGCGAACATTTTTTCAATTTACCCTCTATTGAAAAGTCGTTATCAATTTTTATTACGCTGGGAGAGGGTCATGTTATATCGTGATCAGCGTGGTAGCGTGTTATGGTTTGTTTTAGTATTCATCAATGTGATTGCTTTGTTGATGGTGGTGAGCTTTGAGATGATTGAATTCGAGCCGAAACTGAGTATCAATTATGTGAAAGTGATTGAACAGCAAATGAGCTCATTTTCAGTCATGCAGACCATTTACCAAAAGTTTTTGCGTCAGGCAGCAGTCGATTGTTTGGATTTGCCGAATGTTTTCATTTCGCCGATCCAAGCTGATGATGAATGGTGGCATACGGCAACGGGTATTTGTCGAGATTTTTTTCAGAATCAAAACATTCAATATCTTTTTGAAGAGTTAGAGGAATCGCCTTGTGAAACATTGGATGGCGTTCATTCGGTTCGATTTTGGCGAGCCACAATTCGACTGGAAGATCGAATAAATCCCATAGCACCTTATTTTGTACAGGGGGATTTTGCAAATATTACGCAAAACCCGTTGTCTGTTTGTCGGGGCTCGATAAAAATATTATCAGCCCCTTTTCAGACGATTTATTTTCCGAGGTTTATTATTTAACCACAAATAGGGCGAAATCTAGCGGGTTTTTCTTCGCTTTTCAAAGAGCGTGATGCTTGAGAAGTTGGCTCATTGACAAAAAGACCACCATAGCCGCCACAACCCCAAGCTATGAGGGCTAGATTATAGGTTTTTTTGCCTTCGGTTTCGCTTGGCGGTATTTGTTGTTGAGTGTTTGTATCTTTCATAAATAGACCTCTTTATTATTATTATAAACATTCCAGGCATTTATGCCTAGAACAACAATCGGTAAAATAATCAAATTTTATCCAGTGGAAATTTTGCAGGCTTATTTGGAGTAAGTCCAGTTTTTTTTATTCTGGATTGCTTCGTCGCTAGCGCTCCTCGCAATGACGAGAGAGTGGATTGCTTCGTCACTCGCGCTCCTCGCAATGACGCGCAACAAAATTATCTGCCCGTACACCATCGCTCGCTTTCGTGTTATACAAGGCCGGCGACAAATTGGTTTTTTGTTGATACTGTTTTGTGACGAATTGTTTAAATTCCTCAGTTTTTTCGGCATTAATCAATGCAATCGCACATCCACCAAATCCGCCACCCGTCATTCGCGCCCCGAAACAAGCGGGATGTTGTTGTGCTAAATCGGCCATAATATTTAATGCATCATTACAGATTTGATAATCATCTCGCATGCTTTGATGACTTTCATTAAATAAGCGTCCAAGTGTCTCTACATCATTTTGTTCCATGGCTTCGACTGCTTTTAATACGCGATCATTTTCTGAAACGACATGCCGTACTTTAGCACGGTATTCAATGGGTAATTTGGATTCGATTAGCGGCCAATCGCCTAAGGTAATATCGCGTAACGACTTTATACCGAGTAATTGAGAGGCTTTTTCGCAAACCATGCGGCGTTCGTTATAAGCGGATTCGACTAACCCGCGGCGTGTGGTTGTATCCATGATGACTATCGCAACCGAGTCGGGTAACGGAATCGCGGTTGTTGATAAATCGCGGCAATCAATCAAAATGGCATGATCTTTTTTCCCGTGCGCGATGACCATTTGATCCATAATGCCGCATTTAACGCCGACCCATTCGTTCTCAGCACGCTGTGTTGCGCGTGCCATGGCGGTAGGGTGCCAGGGAATATCGGAGGAAAGTGAAAAGGCGTAAGCGATCGCCAATTCAAAAGCAGCCGACGAAGAAAGCCCCGCGCCGCGCGGGATGGTACTTGTCAAGATGGCATCAAATCCTTTCAATAAATAAGTTTTTTGTAACACAAAAGTGACTGCTTTGGCGTAGCTAATCCATCGATCTTTTGGATGATGCTTTAATTGTTTTAAGGAGAAACTTTTTTGTTCGTTAAAATCGAGCGAGAATAGATTGACTTGATCATCGTCGCGCGGTTTGATGGCGAGCGTTAAAGTTAATTCAATGGCCATGGGCAAGACAAAACCTTCATTATAATCGGTATGTTCGCCGATTAAATTCACGCGTCCAGGTGATTGAATGATATGTGATGGAGATTGTCGATAAATTTTTTCGAATTCAGTTTGGAGCCTTGTCATGATCACGCGTTCCATGTGAAATGGTATAGACGAGTGATAACTCGATGT
>MGXI01000042.1:20607-20860 GCA_001801315.1 Gammaproteobacteria bacterium GWF2_41_13
ATTTTTTAAGGTCAAAAAAATATTTCATTAATCTTAAGTCTCCCTCAGCCATTTTGCCGCATTTTCTGCCGTAATATCACGTTGCGGTTCGGCGAGCATTTCATAACCGACCATAAATTTTTTGATGGTGGCGGATCGTAATAACGGAGGATAAAAATGCGCATGGAGCTGCCAATGTTCGCCGCTTTCATGATTGGCCGGCTTCGCGTGCCATCCCATCGAATACGGGAATGAGGTGTCGAATAATCGATCG
>MGXI01000042.1:20909-22563 GCA_001801315.1 Gammaproteobacteria bacterium GWF2_41_13
AATTTAGGTAATAGTAATGTTTCAAATGGCCAGACTGCCCAAAAGGGCACAACGACGAGCCAATCTTCATTTTCAGCAACAACCCGTTCTTGTTTTTTCACTTCCAGTTCGACGTAATCCAAAAGGAGCGGGCGTTTATGTTTATCGAAATACTGACGTTGACAGTGATCTTCTTTAAATGGCTCGTTGGGTAACGCATTACTGGCCCAAATTTGGCCATGCGGGTGAGGGTTTGAACATCCCATCGCGGATCCTTTATTTTCAAAAACCTGAACCCAGGTGTATATTTTTTCGAGTTCGTCGATTTGATCGGACCATAAATCAATCACGCGGCGAATATCTTCGAGTGACATGCTCGCCATAGTCAAATCATGGCGTGGCGAAAAACAAATCACGCGGCAAGTGCCGCTGATCGATTGAACTTTCAGCAAATCCATTTCTTCAATGGTTGGTGAAGACAGTGCTTCTTCGTGGGGTACTAGTGCGGCAAAATCATTGGTAAAAACAAAGGTGTGCAGATAATCCGGATTTTTATGGCCGCCGGCACGTACGTTATTAGGGCACAGGTAACATTGAGGATCGTACGAGGGTCGTATATCAGCCGATGTTTTTTCGATTTGTCCTTGCCAAGGGCGTTGTGTGCGATGCGGAGAAATCAAAATCCATTCGCCAATGAGTGGGTTATAGCGTCGATGTGGGTTTTGATTGATGAGTTTCATAAGTTATTTCTAGCGTTTAATGGATGCATGAGGGCGAAAAAATTATCTCGCCCCAATATTTTTTGCTACTTTTTTTCAGCCGAATAGCAACAACATTTTTGAGCTGCAGATTCAGGCGTTTTGTTCTCGAGACAACTCATGCGCTTTTTTTGACAGCGATGACGTATGGCGTTGATAACGCAAAATAATAATCCCGTTATAAACAAAACAGCACCCCATAACATATCGGGTTGAAGTTTCGCCAGTACGGTGCTGAAAGGTTGGTCATCAATATAATGCATAAATCCTGTGGTAAAGATCACAATACCGTACAGTAATAAAATTAATCCGATAAAAAACCACAAGAGGGATATCGGGTGCTCTTGTTCTGGTTCGTGTTCAGGGCTTTCATGTTTTTCATCAACTAACATAACCGTGTTCTCCTTTAGATTGCTACCAATAAATAATATTTAAGGTCACTAAAATGATCAGTGAAATAACAGCCCAAACAGCAGGGCGCTTATGCCAATGCAGATGCTTATATTTTTTAATCGCGTTTTTATGATAGACCAGTCCATCCAATTTTTTGGCGTCGGGTTTTTTTGTCATTAAACTGATGAGGATGGTTAATACCAATGTCGTTGACCACGCCCAAATGGCTTGCCAAAATGCTAACGCCATCGGGCTCGCCTTTGGATTAAAGGCAACCCAAGCAGGAGAAATGGCATTGAATTTTATTAAAAGAAACATCGAGGCGGCGACGAGCATGCCACAGAATAACCCGCAAAAGGCACCGATCCCATTCGCGCGTTTCCAAAACATACCGAGTAAAATCGCCGCGAATAGTGGGGCATTGACGATGGAGAATAACGCCTGCATGTATTCCATGATAGACGGCATACTCATGGCCCAATAAGCGGTCAGCACGCTCACTAAAATGCCGACGATGGTCATGA
>MGXI01000043.1:0-7089 GCA_001801315.1 Gammaproteobacteria bacterium GWF2_41_13
TGAAAAAATGACAGAAGCATTAAAGTTAGATACGCGCATTGAAAAATTAGCGCAACAATTTGCAGAAAAAGAGCATGCGTTATTTTTAGGGCGCGGTATGGCTTATCCGATTGCGATGGAAGGCGCATTAAAATTAAAAGAAATTTCTTACATTCACGCCGAAGCATATCCAGCCGGCGAATTAAAACATGGGCCGCTGGCTTTAGTGGATAAACAGATGCCTGTAGTAGCGATTGCGCCGAATGACCATTTATGGGAAAAGCTGGCGTCTAATTTACAAGAGGTTCGTGCGCGAGGTGGGGAATTGATTGTTTTTGCCGATCAATCGCTTCCGATTAAAAATAATAAAGAAATGATGTGTATTAAAATGCCGAAAGTCGATGCGCTCATCGCGCCGATTATTTATACCATCCCTCTGCAATTGCTGGCTTACCACGTTGCTGTGCTCAAAGGAACCGACGTCGATCGCCCGCGCAATTTAGCGAAATCGGTGACGGTGGAGTAGTGTTTTATATTTCGTAGTGTGTCCACATGCGAATAATTTTAATGGTTTTTTCTTTTTCGAACACTTGATAAACCAAACGGTGTTGAATATTGATGCGACGGGAATAGGCGCCTTTCAAATCGCCGATTAACTTTTCATAAGTCGGTGGTGTTTTAAAGGGGTTTTTTTGCATGATGGCAAGCAATTGTTGTGTTTTATTTTTCAGCCCGCTCGCTTTAATTTTTTTAGTGTCTTTAATAGCGTCTTTTGTATAAACAATTCGCCATGTCACCAATCTAATTCCTCGGTACATTTTTCAAGGGGTGTTTTAAGCCCTTTTTGAATCGATGCGCGCATGCCGGGAACAGAGAGTAAATAAAGCGTTTCTTCAATGGCGTGCCAATCTTCTTCCGAAATTAATACAGCGCTTTTTTGTTTTCCGTGAATACGAATTGGCACGTGCGTGTCATTGATTTGATCAATCAATTTGTAAAAATTCGCTCTTGCTTCAGTGGGTGATATAGTAGTTTTGAGCATAAAGTCTCTCTATTTTTGGGCAAAATGGCGGCAGGTCGAGAGAGTACGCAAAAACGTACGTAATGTCAAGACAGAATCAGCAAGAAAATTGGGGTTCTATATTGTTTTGAGTGGGTAAGGCCGTCATCCCGCGGTCAAGCCGCGGGATGACGTTCGTGGTTTTACTGGAATCCAAAACACAATGAGGGGCGCCCCTACACGCGGATTAAAAAATCATTCAAAATCTGAATGTTTTTGTACCATCACGATCCGCGGTAATAATTACGTATTTTTTTTAATTTATTATCAAATCCGGTACACCATGAACAAATTTTGCGAAAGTCAGTTGTCGATAAACTTGTTGATCTCCGTTTAAATAAAGCTGACCTGTCACGCCATTTAAAGGCATGTTGGGGAGCAGTTCTAATCGTGTAAATAATTGGCTGAGTAAATAGCTGTCTGCGCCTAAGCCGTACAATCGCATGTAGCTCTGAAAGTTAGCGGGCCAGAGAGATTTTAATTGTTGTTTCAGCGTGCTCATGTAAGGCGACGTTTCTAAAACCCACGGCATATCACAGAAGGCAATACCATTAAGATCGTTATCTCGAATAGGGTTTGGATAGCCGCCATAAATGAGAGAAGTCGAAAAAATTGGCAAATCACCCGCATAATAATATTGTAGCAGAGGCTGAATTTGTCGCGCAGAATCCGGATCCGCTACTAAAAAAATGCCGTCAATATCTTGGCGTCGATTTAGTTTTGTTTTAATTTTTTTGCCCAATAGTTTGGTGACTGTATCAATGCGGTTTTGACTTTGATCGATATTGAGAGCGTTCGCTACGATTCGATTGAAATTATCCGTCGGAATGAATGAGGTTGAGGCGGTAATCTGTCCGCCGAATTTTTCCCAGGTTCTTGTGAAGGTTTGTTTTATTGTATCGCCCCAGGCGCCAGCCGGCGTAATGATTAACATGCGTGTTGCGCCCGATTGCCAGGCGACTTCGGCCGCTTGAGTGGTTTCTTGTTCTGGTAAAAGGCCGAACTGAATAAAATGATTCGGCAAGCTTTGGTCGCTTGAGGTGTAATTTAACGCTAAGGTGGGGACACTTAAATCACCGGCTTTAGCGAGTGTGTCAACATCCTCTTTAGTGAGGGGGCCAATAACAAATTGCGCGCCTTCTTGAATCGCTTGTTGATAAAGCGATCGGATATCTTGTGTTGCGGCCGTGTCATAGGTTTTGATGGATAATATGGATTCAGCAGGTGCTGGCGCGTGCTGCGTTTGCGCATAAAAAGCGGCGGTAAACCCATCCCGAACGGCTTTCCCCATGGGCGCAAAAGGACCCGTTAATGGTAATAATAGTGCAATGTGTTCTGAAGGAGGAATGGTTGCCACCTGACTGAGTACTGTTTTATTGGGTAATAAGGCATTGGCGGGGTGATTAGGATATTGGATTTGCCAATTTTCCAAGGCGGTAACCAAAGCAGGTGCCGTGTTGGCGTTTTGTTTGGCGATAAGCGCAAGAGATGCCCATCCGCGTAATAGATTGGAATTGCTTTGCAATACGCTGTTGAGTTGGCTTGAATTGAAAGACAGAAAGTTGTGCCAAATGATGGCTTGATTAATTTGAATAGTGGTTGGGTCTGAGATGAGTTGGTTCAAATTGGTTCGAGCGATGGTACTCGCAAACAGGTTGTTCGATCGCAAATAAGCTTGAGATTGGATAGCATAGTAAGCGATTTGAAGGTTTGTTGGCAATGCGCCAGGTTCCTGGACGTTTTTCAGTTGAGCGAGCGCTCTATCCATGTGATTGCCTCGCATGGCTATTTGTGCATTAAGAACGGCTTCTTGATCAGAAAGCGGCGAGTTAGGCGGTAGTGCATTTTCATTGATGGGCGTTTTCATTCCCCCAATGGCTTGGCTCGCAATTTGCTCGTCGAAAGCGGGTAAATATTGTTGTTGAACCGTTGTTGTTGGGCTTGTTATTGTGCTGCGCATGGACGTGCAAGCGCTCAAAGAAAGCGTCACAAAAATTGTGAGGCCATACAAAAAATAGCGATGATGAATAGCCATTATTTTTTACCATGAGTTAGAATTTGCAAAAGTATAGCACGCGGATAAGGAATGTCGAATGCGAGCGCTTGAAATCGTCGTATGTTTGATACGACAATCGAGTTGTAGCGGTGAAGGTTCGATCTATCAGGGGTTTTTGCGCCCCGAAATTTTGAGCGATGATTATCGATTGTTATCTGGATCTGACGGGAAGAATTCTTGTTGGAATAAAGGGCGCTTGCTGATAAATAGAAAATCGTGAGTTACATGATGCAATCGTTCGCCGCGCTGTTCATATTTAGTCGTCGGGCGCCAGGTGTATTCTCGCGGTAACTTTTCGGCATCATTGAGCGATTTGAAGCGAGATTCCTGATCCATGACCGCTGTAATGTGGTCGGCATAATCTTGCCAGTCTGTGGCGATGTGTAAAATACCTTGCGGCTTTAGTTTTTGATAGACGAGCTGAATAAATGCGGGTTGGATGAGTCGACGTTTATGATGGCGTTTTTTATGCCAGGGGTCAGGAAAGAAAATTTGTATTTTGTCGAGACTGTGATCGGGGATTTGTTCTGTGAGTAACGTGACTGCATCAATAGAACTGATGCGAATATTCGATAAGTGGCGTTCATGAATTGCCTGTAATAATGCGCCAACACCAGGACGATGGACTTCGACGCCGATGAAGTTAATCTCGGGGAAAGCAGCGGCCATTTCAGCTAAAGATTGCCCCATGCCGAAACCGATTTCTAAAAAAACGGGGAGTTGATTTTTGAAAATATCAGAGAAATCTAAACGCGTTGTCGGTAAACCATAAATCGGCAAGAGTGTTTCGAAAGCCGTTTTTTGAGCGGGTGTGATACGACCTTCTCGTTTGACAAACGACCGAATGGTGCGATAGTGTTTTGTATTATTCAAGGTTCAGTCCTCATTTGGATCCGCGGTCATTGCGAGGCGTAGCTGAAGCAATTCATGCTCTAGTCCGTCATTGCGAAGTATGTCCGAAGAAATCCAGAGAATAAAACTGGATTGCTTCGTCGCTAGCGCTCCTCGCAATGACGAAGGAGTGGATTGCTTCGTCGCTAGTGTTCCTTGCTATGACGGCAGATAGTCTTTTTCCTCAATCCTTTTCCTTCAATGAGGGAAAAGGACTCGCTCAATGCAACATAGAGCCAATTATTGTTACTGTTTTGGCAGCGCCTCGCGATGACGGTGTAAAAACGTTTAGCAAACGACGAAACTCGCGCAATTAAAAAAAATCCCTCAACATGGCCTACGCATGAAAAATATTTTCATTCCGTCATCCCGCGGGATCCAGGAAAATTCAAGCGTTTATAAAATCTAGATTCCGCGGTCAAGCCGCGGAATGACAAAATTATACCAAAATGCTATCAATAAAATTTTTCGTGCGTAGATCCTGAAATCCCTCATACAATACCATTTTATTCTTTTCTTGACCATGCGATAATCAGCCGTTTTAGCCATTCTCGCGTTAAGTGCGCGGGAATGGCTTCCTTGATTTAATGCGGCGCGCGAAGCGAATTCGCGCTTATTAGGAGAAATAAAATTTATGTTAATCTCTCGTAAACTTTGGGTCGGATTAGTCGGCTTATGCGCTTCTTCTTTATCGTATGCTTACCCCGGTAACTTTTCGCCCGACACGAATTTTTATGTTGGCGTGCAGGGTGGTTATGCGAATGCGCATTATACAAAATCGTGGCTTTTGAAAAAATCCGGATTCAACAGTGTTGGCAGTGTGAAAAACAAAGGCGTCGCGGGAAGAGCCCTATTGGGTTACGATTTTACTAAATATGTCGGTGCCGAAGCAGGTTATTTATGGTTATCGCCGATTAAATTTAAAAATATCAATGGGACAACGGATAAAAACATGCAGCAGCGCATTGTTGATGTGGTGGGCAAATTATCGTTGCCACTGGGAGATTGGTTTAGTCTGTATGGCGATGCAGGTGCGGGTTATGTGATGCGAACCCATATCAATGTGTCGAGCACGGCGAAATATGATCCTGAGCATCGTTATGTGCCGGTTGCAGGGGCTGGCGTGGCTTGTTGGTTGGGGTATGGATTTAATACGACATTATCCGTGAACCATTATTTTGCAACCGGTAATTTTAAGGCCACGGATTTTGCGGCGTTAGGGCTGAACTATAAATTCTAATGGTAACTACTCAGCGCGCTCGGGGGAACGTCCATATTTTGGTCATTTTAAACGAAAAATCACCCAAAATCTGGACGTTCTTGTATCATCACGATTTCAGGCGGGAAGTTATTTTTAATGATGAATTCTTCTTTATTGATTAGAAAACTAGGGCGTTGTGATTATCAGCTGGTTTTTGCTGCCATGCAGCAATTTACGGCAATGCGTACCGACACAACGCCTGATGAGTTATGGTTAGTCGAGCATGATCCGGTTTTTACGCAAGGCCATGCAGGAAAGGCCGAGCATTTGTTATGCCCAGGCGGTATCCCAGTTGTTCAAACGAATCGCGGTGGGCAAATCACTTATCACGGTCCCGGGCAATTAGTCATTTATTTGTTGGTTGATTTGCGGCGATTGAACAAAGGAATTCGCGATTTTGTGACGGCCATTGAGCGATCGGTGATTCAATTGCTTGCGGATTATCAAATTATCGCCGAGTCACAGGCGACTGCGCCTGGCGTGTATGCGGGGGGCGCTAAAATTTGCTCGATTGGATTAAAGGTTTCTCGAGGGTGTACCTATCACGGGCTCGCGCTTAATGTTCGCATGGATTTGTCGCCTTTTTCTCGGATTAATCCCTGCGGGTTCAAAAATCTTCAGATGAAGCAGATCAGCGATTTTGTACCGGATGCGTCGATCGATCAAACAGCTAATTTATTGGTGAATTATTTAAAAGCGAATTTGGGCTATCCGGCGGCAGTTGAATTACAGGTGGGATTACCATCATGCCAGTGATTCAGAAGCCCTTGCGTAAACCCGATTGGATTCGTGTTCAATTGCCTGGCAATAACAGTATTGCGAAAGTGAAAGGATTATTGCGATCGAAGCATCAATGTACGGTATGCGAAGAAGCAGCGTGTCCGAATATGGCGGAATGCTTTAATCGTGGTACCGCGACATTTATGATTATGGGCGATATTTGTACGCGCGATTGCCAATTTTGTAATGTGAAACACGGTCGACCTCACGCATTGGATGCTGATGAACCGCAAAATCTCGCTAAAGCAGTCTCGGAAATGGGCTTGAAATATGTTGTGATTACCTCGGTTGATCGAGATGATTTGCAAGATGGGGGCGCTTCGCATTACGCGGCATGTATTCAAGCTATTCGAGCGTTAAATGCATCGATTAAAATCGAAATTTTAGTGCCGGATTTTCGCGGTTGTCAGGATGAATCGTTGGCGGTTTTAGAAAAAACGCCGGTGGATGTGTTTAATCATAATATCGAAACAGCGCCTCGTTTGTATGCGTCGATTTGTCCCGCAGCCGATTACGAACGATCATTAACCTTATTGCAGGCGCATAAAAGATTATTACCGCAGGTGCCGACAAAATCGGGGATGATGGTAGGCTTAGGTGAAACGAATGCAGAAATTGAAGCCGTCATGCGTGATTTGCGCGCGCATCAAGTGGATCGACTCACGTTGGGACAATATTTGCAACCCAGTTTAAAACATAGGCCAGTCGATCATTATGTAACACCGGAAGAGTTTCGTTATTTTGAAAAGCTCGCCTATCAGCTGGGATTTAGTTATGCCTCTTGTGGGCCTCTCGTTCGATCCTCGTACCATGCCGAAGAACAGTCCGAGCTTGTATCGTCACGATCGCGGTGAATAATTACTGATTTTCTAAGTCAGAATTTGAATCGTCTTCAGAGGGAATATAATATCCCGATGCGATAAGATAATCATCATAAGGCATCACATAAACTCTTTTTAATACATCTTTGTGGGTGCTTGGCTGAGTCCAGTAATAATGAACCCATCCACCCCCTTTCTTGGCTTTATCGAGCAAAACTCGGAGAAAAAATGTTCCTTCTTT
>MGXI01000043.1:7115-9287 GCA_001801315.1 Gammaproteobacteria bacterium GWF2_41_13
CATTGGCGAGGCAATTTCCGTTAAAATCGTAAACAAAAAGGTACATGTCGCCCTGTACAAACGAGCCGTTTCTTTCGGAAAACTCAGCAAAAGCAGCCGTTTTACCATGATCTTTAATATATTGTATTGCTGAAACAATAAATTTTTTCACAGCTTTTTCTTGTGCTGTCGGCTCCCTATGACAAGCGGCGAGAGAGAAAATCAATAGGGCGAGCGCAATGGGGAACAAAAAATAGGGTAGACGTTTCATGTAAATTTTCTCATTTGATTCCAACACCGATGATAGATTATATTACAATCTGACTAGAATAAAAATCCCCAATCTTGGGTTAGGCGATTTTTCACGAGTTTCGCGCTTTGTTAGGTTATGTGGCGAATCGCGCTATTATCTTTCTGTCACTTGCGGGGACTGTGAAGAGCGCGGTAAGTCTCTCGTCATTGCGAGGTATACCCGAAGCAGACCCCAGCCCGTCATTGCGAGGTATGCCCGAAGCAATCCAGATTTTTACTGGATTGCTTCGGGCATACCTCGCAATGACGAGAGAATGGATTGCTTTAGCTTACAACCTAGCAGCGGCAGAGGAGCTTATAGCACGATTCATTGTGTAACCTAACAAGGTGTGAACGTGGACTATAGTCGTGATGGTCAATGAAGTGTGTTGTTGGCTCCAATGATTTTGGTGGGTAAACACCATTTGATTGCTTTGCTTCAGGCTTGAATGTTAATCCTTGCAGATAGGTCAGCGGAGTAGTGTCAGGACTTGGACTGTTCTCACCAGGATTGCCAGCGCTTGGTGTGGCTGAAGGGGCTAATGGTTTTGTAGACTCTGGTGTATTTATTGATCCCGGCGCTTTCAGGTGTGTTGTAACCATTAGGTGGCTTTGGGTAAAACTGCTGGGCGGAGTAGAGGGCGTGTCTGAAATCTTGGTTTTACCAGCGGTCTCTTTGGAGGCACGTAAATAGCCAGCTAATTTTATGCATCCATAGATAGTTAAAGGGATGATCCCCGCTATGCTCACTATTGCTGCAGCGACTCCAATAGCTGTTGCTATGGTTTTTAACCAAGACGGGATGATCGAGCGACGCGGGCGAAGTTCTTTTATTTTAGCAACTTTTTGGGCTATTTTTCCTGGAAGAACTACGGGTTCATTTTTGCGGTAAATAAATGTGAGTGTGCTATGTCTGTCTTTTTTGTCTGGTTGAGCATGTTGATGTAATTTGGCAATAGTCTCGTCTTCCGAGGTAGGAGGAGAATAAAGCAATTCAGCATCCCGAGCCCTGTCGACTACTGCTTTAGGGCAGACTACCGTGACATCTCTTAAAATTCCATCATGGGTGGGGTTTTTTTCAATCACCCTAAGCGCTTGGTTTAAGGCTAAAGTGGCTCCTTCGAAATTGATGTCTGTTAGAGGTAGATTGGTGAAATCTATGGCTGTTAAATCTGTGTTTCTGAAATGACGCAAACCGTGCTGATATAGCGTTAAAAAATCTGCTTCGTTCAAACGGACGTTAAATTTGATGACGACATGCGTTAATATGTTTTGATCGTCAATAGATTTCTCGATTCGCGCCAAAGCTTCCGATAATGCTAAAAATTCGTTTCTATGACGCGCAGAATGGAAATATCGGGGTGGTAGTACCGGATATTTTGAGTGTTCACGACGCCGATTTTTAGAGTTCGCGTGATGAGTATGGTGATGTATATTAGGCATTTTTAAAATTTTAATTTAGTATTGTTATTAATAATATGAGCGGTATTCTAGTACATTTTTTTAAAATGGCTCGAAATTTTTTGTTTTTTTATTAAAAAATATTCAGTAATTTACCTCGGCTCGAGGCGACGTCTTAAGTCCGTGCAATTTTTATTGTTTTTACAATGGGTTATACTTATTTCAAGGCGCACGTGCTGAATGCGAAGAGGTCTCTTCATCCAGCGGGACGTCAGGACGTTCTGGAGAAAGCCCCAAGAAAGGAAGATTATCAACAGCATCAACCCTTTGCGTTAATGGCCGTTCTGTAGATTTTGGAGAAACACCGCCACGACGGTTTTTTGGCGATCCAGAAATTATTGGATCAGCGCCTTGCTCGAGAGGAGCGCCCGCTGTCCTCAGGGTGTCAACAACACTAGCTGACGAGGAGGTGGTTAGACCAGATGGAGTTTGAGGGAGCGG
>MGXI01000044.1 GCA_001801315.1 Gammaproteobacteria bacterium GWF2_41_13
TAGAAGTATCATAATAAGCTTTTGCATTATCTACGTCGGTAATTGTGCTTACCCCCACTTTAAACCGCTGCTCAGCTTGCACATATTCTTCCCAATAGGCTTTTTTCTCCGCGCCCGTAGCGCGCAATACATCCTCTGCTTGCAAAACAGCAAAATAAGCACTAGCCACCCGTTGCATTAAATCTTGTGCGGCTGCGTTATAAGTCGCGCTGGCCGCTTTGACATCATCCCGTGCTTCACTCAATTTCATCCAATTTGAAAAATTGAACACATTTTGTTTAAGCGTGAGGCCAAAATCCGTGACTCGCGACCTTACCGTTGAACGTGATGGACCTTGAGAAATTCCTCCGATCAAAACATTATCGCTCTTCGTCAATAAGCGAGAATACGTCGCGCTCGCACCACCACTGAGTTGTGGCAACAAAACAGCGCGCGCTTGAGGCGTTTCTTCTGCAACCGACATTTGGCTTGCCAATGCGGCCTGAAACGTCGGATCACTTTTTGATGCTTGCTGATAAACTTGCCATAAATTAGCTGCCTGGACATTCATGGCACCGGCCGTTAGCCCCACCGATAAAAGACTCAATATAATTATTTTTTTCATAAGTTCTCTTTGCAATAAACCTGAGCGCTTATAATTAAAGCTTAAAGGTCATTTTTTTAATTTCAATATTTTGAAGCGAAGAAACCGCCTCGAAAAATTCGCTAATTTTTGCTGTTTCTCCAATCATTTCCAGAATGATTAATCCATCTGCCGCACAAAAATCGTCGGACGTTCTATGCAATCCTAAACGGGTTTTGATTTGACAACCAAATTCGGTAAATATTTTTTGTAATTTCGCAACCTGTTTAAAACGATTTTTAATATGAATGCCAACGATAAATAAAGACGGTTTTTGTTTCATAAAAATTCCTTTCTTTCTGACTTAAATAAAAATACGTCAGGCGATCATTGTAATCATATTTTCCTGAATGTTCAGCATTTTTTGTGGCTCTTCACGGTAAAGGAATCTGTAACTGCGGATATTTTTAACGTGAATCCAGAAAACAAACTCGCATTAAGATCGCTTCATCGCATCAAAAAAATCTTCATTGGTTTTTGTTGAACGTAAACGATCGATCAAAAATTCGATCGCAGCAACCTCATCCATCGGTTGAATCAATCGTCTTAAAATCCAAATCTTGTTCAATTCTTCAGGTTCGACTAATTTTTCTTCACGACGAGTTCCTGAGCGATTAATATTAATCGACGGCCAAACACGTTTTTCAGCAATACGCCGATCCAAATGAATTTCCATATTGCCGGTCCCCTTGAATTCCTCATAAATCACTTCGTCCATTTTGGAGCCTGTATCGACCAAGGCCGTTGCAATAATCGTTAAGCTACCGCCTTCTTCGATATTACGTGCCGCACCAAAAAATCGTTTGGGCTTTTGCAAGGCATTGGCGTCAACGCCTCCTGTTAAAACCTTACCGGAAGTTGGCACAACTGTATTATAAGCTCTTGCTAAACGGGTAATAGAATCCAATAAGATGACCACATCTTTTTTGTGTTCCGCCAATCGCTTGGCTTTTTCCAAAACCATCTCGGCAACCTGAACGTGCCGCGTGGCGGGCTCATCAAAAGTACTGGCAATAACTTCACCAACGACTGAGCGTGTCATTTCAGTCACTTCTTCAGGACGCTCGTCAATGAGTAAGACAATCAAATGACAATCCGGATAATTTGCTTCAATAGAATTGGCAATATTCTGCAGCATCATGGTTTTACCTGCTTTTGGCGGCGAAACGATTAAACCACGTTGTCCTTTGCCAAAAGGCGCCGTCAAATCAATAACACGCGCTGTAATATCTTCCGTACTGCCATTACCTCTCTCTAAAACAAACCGCTCTTCGGCAAATAACGGCGTTAAGTTTTCAAATAAGATTTTATTTTTTGCATTTTCTGGCGAATCAAAATTAATATCGCTCACTTTCAGTAAGGCGAAATAGCGCTCGCCTTCTTTCGGCGGACGAATTTCACCATTAACCGTATCACCCGTGCGCAAATTAAATCGCCGAATTTGGCTAGGAGAAACATAAATATCATCCGGACCAGCCAAGTAAGATTTTTCTGACCGTAAAAAACCGAAGCCATCCGGCAAAATTTCTAAAACACCGCCGCCGTAAATACATTCCCCATTGGCGGCATGCGCTTTTAAAATCGCAAAAATCATATCTTGCTTTCGCATACGCGCGACATTTTCGATATTGGCTTGCATTGCAATTTCCATCAATTCAGACGGATTTTTTGCCTTTAACTCAATTAAATTCATAAATTATTTCTTCGATAGGTTAATTTGGATTAAAACGAGATTGCTATCAGACGATTGCCTTATGGCAACCATCCGACGCACTTTGAAAACACGTACATTATAACATCCGTCTTTTTGAAATCAAATATTTTTAAAAAATATTTAAATTATGCAGATTGCAATCCACTTTCAATAAACGCCACCAATTGTGTTTTCGTCATAGCGCCCACCTTGGTTGCTTCGGGGGTTCCATCTTTGAACAAAATCATGGTAGGAATCCCGCGAACACCGTAACGCTGTGCCGCCTCAGGGCTTTTATCGACATCGACTTTAACGACTTTTAATCGCCCCGCATATTCAACAACCACCTGCTCCAATAATGGCCCTACCATTTTGCATGGTCCACACCACTCAGCAAAGAAATCAACAAGCACTGGCACTTTCGCACTAATCACTTCCGCATCAAAAGTTTCATCGTCGACATGAATAATAGATTGACTCATCATAAGCTCCATTTAGTAAATGCTTAATTAAACTATTCAGCGCACCCCCGAAACACTCATCACGATTGCTTTAATACAGTTACGCTTATTCACCTTTCTAACTGAAAAAAAATACTAACGCAAGTATATTTTAAAACAGAACGATCGATTTCTTTTTGATCAACGAGTATTTTCGCCTTGCTTATCTTAACCGATGAAATCCGTGCTATAATTACGCTCAAAATTAAACAGCAACTATTCGTCGTGATGAGACAAGGACATCAAAATTTTGGATGAGCGTTCCTGTGAGCATCCTGAGTAGCTGCATTAAACATAAGAAAAACCGGTGAAACAGACAAACAAATCCACTTTATATCTCTTCGGGATTGCCGCCATATGGGGGCTCACCTTTCCGCTGATTAAAATAGCGGTCGAATACGTCACGCCATCCACCTTTATGGCCATTCGATTCATGATTGCCGCCGTCTTATTCATCCCTTTCGTTTTCTTTGATTTTTTTAAAAAAAATTCCCTCGAAATCGTCGGTGCGGGTGTTGTGCTCGGATTAATCAATACTGGCGTTTACATCACGCAAGCTATTGGCCTAAAAACAATTGGGTCCGCGCAAGCCGCCTTTATCGTTGGATCAAATATCATTTTAATCCCGTTTTTAGCGCCTCTATTTAAGCTAAACAAACTGACTAAAACAGATCTCATCGCACCATTTGTTTGTCTCATTGGATTATTAATCCTCACTCATTTTTCTCTGCATTTTGGCGTCGGGGAATTATGGTGTTTACTTTCCGCACTCAGTGTTGCACTCAGTATTGTGTTTTTACAATTCGTTACCACACACAAAGCGATTCATGCTTTTCGGTTGCTCGTTTTCTATCAATTGGCTTTTACGGCGATTGTCCCTGGATTACTCATGCCGCATGGTGACATCCATCACCTATTAAAACTTTCTGTCATTATTCCCATTTTATTTTGTGCTTTATTTGCATCAAACATCGCCCTTTGGGTACAAGCCAAATATCAATCGCAAGTGAGCGCAACGCGCGCCGCCTTAATTTATGCACTAGAGCCTGTTTTTGCCTCTGTCTTCGCCCTCATCATCAATAACGAATTAATCACCCGAAACGTTTTGATAGGGGGATGCGTAATGCTCTTTGGCATTGGACTTCACGTCTGGCTTGAAAATATTCGACATCTATCGATTGCGCCGCCCGCTCCCTCAGCTCTGACACAACCAATGCAGGATGAGTGATAATTTTTTCTTTGCTCCTCAAATAATAGAGTTGAAAGCTCCCTTCACTCGCGTCTGTTCGATAATCACCCCATTCAAGCAAATGACAAGTCCTGACTTTTTTAGCGTCTGCCGCTAAAAAAGTCAGGGTTGAAATCATTCATGCCATCGATGATACAGCTCAATCAATCCACTCGTTGAACTATCTGAATCGATTTTTCTCTGCTCATCTAGCAAGAAAGGTTCAATTTTAGTCGCGAGCTGTTTCCCTAACTCGACGCCCCACTGATCAAATGAATTAATATCCCAAATCACCCCTTGCACAAATACTTTTTGCTCATACAGCGCAATAAGCGATCCCAATGCTTCTGGCGTCAACTTTTTAATGACCAACAAATTACTCGGGCGATTACCGGGCATGGCTTTATGCTTTGCTAATTCGCGCGCCTCTTCTTCCGGCATGTTTTTATGAACCAATTCTTGATAGGCTTCATCGTACGTTTTACCTTTCATTAAAGCTTCAGCTTGCGCTAAACAATTCGAGAATAATAACGCTTGGTGTTTACCCACTGGACTTAAGCTATTCGCAGCAATGATAAAATCGACCGGAATCATATCAGTCCCTTGATGCAATAATTGATGAAATGAATGTTGTGAATCCGTCCCTGTCCCGCCAAAAATAACGGGGCCCGTTTGATAATTCACCGTTTCTCCCTGTAACGTAATCGACTTGCCGTTACTCTCCATATCCAATTGCTGCAGATAGGCCGAAAAATATTGCAAATAATCATTATATGGGATCACCGCATAAGAACCTGCATCAAAGAAGTTCCGATACCAAATCCCCAATAAAGCCAATAAAACCGGCATATTGGTTTTAAACGGCGCTCGACGAAAATGTTGATCCATGCGATGCGCGCCGAGCAAAAATTGTTCGAACTGGTCCATCCCAATCAAAATCGCAATGGACAATCCAATCACCGACCACACGGAGTAACGACCGCCAACCCAATCCCAAAATTCGAACATATTATTGACATCAATCCCAAACGCTTTGACTTTTTCGGCATTCGTCGAGAGCGCAACGAAATGTTTAGCCACCGCGGCAGGATCTTTCAATTGTTTTAACAACCAATCTCTGGCTGTCTCGGCATTTGTGAGCGTTTCAATCGTCGTAAAAGTTTTCGATGCGATGATAAATAACGTGGTTTCTGGATTTAAGGATTTAAGTGTTTTGGTCATCGCGGCATCATCAACATTCGAAACAAAATGCGTACGTAAGTGCGGCCTGGCATAAGCCCTTAAGGCGGCGCAAACCATTTTCGGCCCGAGATCCGATCCACCAATCCCAATATTCACCACATCGGTCATTGGTTTTCCGGTATACCCTTTCCATTCTCCTTCCCGTATAGCTGTCGAAAACACCCTCATCTTCGCCAACGCCGCGCGAATGGGTTCGAGCACATTCATATCTGCCACGTAGATTGATCGATCGGTTGAATTCCGAAGTGCCGTATGCAAAACCGATCGATGTTCAGTCAGATTGATCGCTTGGCCGCCAAATTGCGCTTCAATTTTTTCCCGCAACTGGACTTCTTCAGCAAGCGCCATTAAAAGCGATAACGTTTCTTCCGTGATGCGATTCTTTGAATAATCTAAAAATAGCGAGGGGGCTGTCAGCGAAAACTGATTGAAGCGCTCTTTGTTTTGCGAAAATAATTCGCGCATCGTCACTGACTCCATCGCAAGACGATGTTTTGCCAATTGTTTCCATGATTTTCTTTTTGTCAAAGCAGTCATTGTTATCTCCTCTGTAATTATTCACCACGATCGTGGCGATATAAGAACATTCAGACTTTGGATGATTTTTCACCAAAATATGAATGTTTCTGCGAACGTGCTGAGCAGCTGCCCTATTTATTCATTCGATCCTCTGTAATCAACCCATCATGAATCTTAATAATTCTTCTCGTCCGTTTGGCTACAGCTAAATCATGCGTCACGAGGATAACGGTTTTTCCTTCCGATGAAAATCGTTCAAAAAGCTTAATCACCTCATTCCCAGATTGGCTGTCCAAATTTCCCGTCGGCTCATCGGCCAATAAAATATTGGGTTGCGTTACTAAAGCACGAGCAATCGCCACTCGCTGTTGCTGCCCCCCCGACAATTGATTCGGTCGATGCGCGCGATGTGTCAACAAACCCAACTGCTCGATCACGGCTGTCGAACGCTCGACTCGCTCCGCCATTGCCATGCCTTGATAATCCAACGGCAACATCACATTTTCTAGTACGTTCAAATAAGGCAACAAATTAAAACTTTGAAAAACAAACCCTATTTCACGACTCCGCACGCTCGCCAGCTCATTGCGATTCAAGTGGCCAACTTCTCGACCATTTAAAACATAGCGTCCACTCGTTGGCGTCGATAAACAACCGATGATATGCATGAGCGTTGATTTACCAGAACCTGATGGGCCTAAAATAGCGATATATTCTCCCGCGTTAATTTGAAGATCAATTCCTTTCAACGCTTCAAAACTCATACTACCTGACTGATACGTCTTTCGTATTGCTTGCATCAGAACAATCGGATTATTCATATCGCAATGCCTCCGAAGGATCAATATTAGCGGCTTTCAGTGCCGGGAAAAATCCAGCTAAAATACCTATACCGCTTAAAATACCCACAACGATAAGTACAACAAAGATAGATAATACCGGCTTAGGCTTGCCAATTACATCAATTATCTTTCCGTGCATCGGAATCAATTGAATCAGAGCAACAGTTCCATAAGATAATCCCAAACCAATCGCACCGCCAAACAAAGTTGCCATGACTGTTTGAAACAAATAGCCGACTAAAATTTGATATGTTTTTGCGCCTACCGCGATGCGAATCGCAATCTCCCGAACTGATCGCGCAATTGTCGCTAACATCACATTAGCAATGCCAATCGCAGCGATGATTAAAGTAAATGAGCCAATAATTCCTAGAAACAATTGCATGCCTATAAAAAAAGCATTGATTTTTTCTTGTGAAACAGCCAAATCATCAAAATCGACAATGCCTGCATCGCTCGGATCAACATGATGGTTTAAAGCAAGGCTATGTTGAATTTGTAATTTTATCGCGCTGAGCTGTTTAGCGTCCTGATAAGTTAACACAATCCCATCCAAATAAAGCGGATTTGCAATCAATTCGTAAGTTGTCGATGGAATCCAATTAGCAAAAGCATCTCCACCTTCCTTCGACATCATTTCTGTTTTTTCTTGCATAACTCCGATCACCTGAAAAGGCTGTTGATTAATTAAAATCATTTGCCCAATCGCACCCGATAAATTCGTCGAAAACAATTGTTTGGCCGTCTTCGACCCCAATACAATAACTGATCGACGTTCCAATAAATCAATCGGGGAAATAAACCGCCCTGGCGATTGAATACTAATTTGATGGATAGCTGCGTATTGTTCATTCACAGCCATCAAAGGGATTGAAAAATTTTTAGTTTGATAGGTCACTTTTTTAGTCGTGTTATACAGTGGGCTCATTCGAACGATAGCATTGAGCCCTTGTTGAATCGATGTATAATCTTCTTTCATCAATGGCACGGGCGTATTGGAAGAAATGCCTCGATAGACTTTGGAGGTGGCGCCACTCGTGATCGTCAACAAACGATCGCCAGAGTTTTTAACCGCTTGCCCAAAATGCAATCGCAATCCTTCACCAATCGACAACATCATCGTGATCGTCCAAGTTCCCCAAGCGATCGCCAAAATCGTTAAAATCATTTTCGTTTTTTCATGCCAAAGCGCACGTATAGCTTGTCGATATAAAATATTCATAACTCCCCGCCTGAGGTCGAGATAATACAAGCGAGCCAATGTTGCCTATTCATGCGGTATATCCTATCGCCTGCACCGGATCCATTCTCGCCGCTCGTTTTGCGGGAAAATAACCCGAGAGCAAACCAAATAAAGCCAAAATAAAAGCCGCAGCAAAGGCAGAACTGAGAGATAATGTAGGCGTCCCCAACCAGGCAGGCAAAGGCAAAAACGACAAACCCCCCAGCACTGATAAAGCGAATAAAAAACCTATCGCACCTCCCAGCATGACAATCACAAAAGTTTCCAGCATGATTTGCCGCATAATATGATATGTTTTTGCGCCGACCGCCATACGAATTCCAATTTCTGATGTTCGCTCATTAACAATCAAAAACATCATATTCGTCACACTCAACACTCCAACGCCGAGCGTCATACATCCACAAAAACCGAAAAACAGGCGAATTGCTAAAAAGAAATAGCGAAAAAATTTAAAGAATTTCGTCGTATCAAAAATACTCAATGCATTATCATCGGAAGGATCAAAATGAAGTTTTTTTGAAAAATAAAACTGGATGTCTCTTTTTACGGTAACCGAGTCCAAAGCAGGATCAGGAAAAAGAACAAAAAAATTCACATCTTGATTCCCCCACAAGCTCATCGCTGTCGTATAAGGAATCAAACATCCTTTATTATGAAAATTATACGCATTTTTATAAGGCGGCTCGATCACGCCGATCACCGTAAATAAAACTCGATTGATAGCAACTTGCTTTCCAATTGCATCCACCTCATCACCAAACAATTCTTGCTTAGATTTATATCCTAAAATAATCACTCGAGCCTGTGTTTGAACATCAATCGGATTGATAAACCGCCCCTTTGGCATTAAATTAATTTTTCGCAATAATTGAAAATCCGGTGAAACGCCCGCAATTCTTAAATTCATTTGTTTGTCTTGGTAGCTTACTAAAGAGCGATTAAAAAAAATCGGGCTCATTAGCCGAATAGCCGGAAACGCTTGGCTAAAATAAAGAACCTGCGCCGCCTTCACTTTAATCAAGCGTCCCGCCGGGTACCCTTCATAATTTTTTGTGCTTTTTCCCGCCCAAACAAAAAACGTACCATCCAACAAAGATAAAATGTTTTTTTGGCTGGCTTGATAAAATCCATCAGACAATGCCAACAACAAAACAACGATAATCATTCCCCAAGCAATACAAAATAATGCCAAAAAAGAACGTAATTTATGCAACCACAAATCTCGTAAAATAGACACGATCAGCAACCCTCCGCCTGAGATCGCGATGATACGAGAGAACATTCAGATTTCGGATGAACGTTCCTCCGAACGCATTGAATCGTTAGCACGATCATGAGGATCCATCATCTCCATTAGCATCCTCCGTCGTTGACTTATCAAGAACAGCCTCCCCCGCTGACAATCCTTTGATAATTTGCGCATTAATACCATCTGTCAAACCAATTTCGATCGGCTGACGTTTGGGGTTTTGAATGTCTTTTGTTGGAAGCAAAACATACGGCTTATCCTGGTCGAATTGAATGACGCGCTCGGGCAATAAAAGCGTATTTTTCGCTTCCTGAATTTTAATATTTGCCGTCGCGGAATACCCTGACCTTAACGCAATATGATTGGGGATATTAAGCTCGGTGACTTCCGCCTTAAATCCGACACTAAAGGGAGAAGTCGAATCCGTCGAAGTACTATCTGCCTGCAAGGCAATGCGCGACAAAATCCCGGTGATTTTTACATCCGACATGGCGCCCACCGTAATAATAGCCGGCGAATTTAACCTCACCTTCGCCGCATCCGATTCGTCGACAGAACCCTGAAACATCAAATCACTCATATTGGCAATTGAAAATAAAGCGGTCGACGCCTGCGCGGAACTCAATGAAATAACTGGATCACCAATATCCACACTGCGCGTTAAAATATATCCATCAACAGGACTCACAACCACATTGGCAATTGGCTTTCCGCCCACAATCGTGTTGCCCTGCTCTAACAAGGCAAGCTTTTGCGCAGCTAAAACCCGTTTTAATTTCGCCGCCTCATATTCTCGCTTTGCTATAATATAATCACCATAGCGAGGCGTGATATAGCCCTTTTCTAATGCCGTATCAAAACGATCAGAATTTTTCTTGGCAGAACGTTCAATCGCCTCAGCTTCGGCCAGCTCTTCTTTTGCAATGGCGTATTGCGTGGGAGAAGGCGTTGGCGTAATTTTAAAAAGCGGCGTTCCCCTGGTCACATATTCGCCTTCCCAATGATAAATTTCCGCAACAATGCCATCAATTTGTGATTTAACCGTGATAGAATGTCTCGGCTTGATAAATCCGATAGCCTGGGCTTCTTCAACAATATCTCCCCGGGTGACAGATACGGTCGGTTGAGTCGCTTGCTGCGACTGATAGATATAACGCCATATCAAAAAAACTGCTCCAAGCACACTCATAATAAGCAATAAAAAAAACCATTTTTTACGTATTTTTATCGCCATGCGTCTTATCTCTAAAAAACTATTGAGGATTCTGGGGGCGAGTCAATGGCTGAGGATTTCCAGCTGATGTTCCTTGAGACAGGGGAATGCCTTGTGAAAGCTTGTCCTTCGTACTTTGAATATGCGCACGCTCCGCTGCCTCTTTATCTTCACGTAATTCTTTGATTCGCCTCATCCGCGCTACAGCAGAAGCCATTTTATGCGGTAATAAAGGACGCGCAAAATAGAACGTATAAGCATGCGCTTCATCTGTTACTTCCATCAACTTCCAACCATGCATACCACCCGTATTCAAAATTTCTTCAAATAAAACCGGATCGACATGAAGAACCATCGCTGGCCTTTCGACTAAATATTCCCACTTTTCCCCCGGCCACGCAATCGGACGCACAAAGGTATCTACATACCCCATTGCATTAAGAACAAAACAAATTCCTCCCACTAACAAGAAGCGACTCATGATTTTTTTCCACATACCATTCTTCTCCTTTTCCTCAAACCCCTTGCAGTAACTAACTATGCTCCGCGACCTTGATGATACAAGAACGTGCAGATTATAAATGATTTTCATTGTCATTACATAATTAAATTGGGTTTCCATTTCGGATTCGCCACCAGGTTTTTCCGATTGACTTCAAAGAAGGATCTAACAAGGTTCGCAGCATCAACAAGTCATGCGCTGCACGAAAATAAGGATTTTTCAGTAGGCTTTTGGCTTTTCTTCGATTGCACTGCTCTAAGGGATACTGCAATCGCCAAATCGCAAAAATAACATCACTGATACGCCGAGAGATCATAACGCGTTGCTTTTCCGCATGAATGATTTCATGTGCCGCTTGATGAAAAACATCTGGCACCGCCAATTGTTGCTCGCTCAACAAGTCCCGAAAGCGATCAAAAAAAGGCACCCACAAAAATACCGCCCATAAAAAAGCATAATTAATCGGTTTTTGCTGACGAAACCGCTCATCCGTATCTCTCAACGCCGCCACAATAAATTGTTCCGTTTTCCCCGAAAATAAAAATCCGGGAAATAACTGCTCAAGAAGTCGATATTTTTTGAGCTGAAAAAACGTCTCTTCTGCTGTACCTTGATAAAATAATTTTAACCACTCATCATACAAGCGTGAAGACGAAATATGCGCAAGACTAGATGCGCAAGTAGCAATGGCGGACGCTGATGCGGCAGTAAGCTTGAAATTCAATTTCGCTAAAAACCGAATCGCACGCAACATGCGAACAGGATCTTCCTGATAACGCGCCCTCGGATCACCAATAACTTGAAGGCGGCGATGGCGAATATCTTTAAATCCATCGAAACAGTCTAAAATCACCGACTCTTCTGGATCATAATAAAGCGCATTCACGGTAAAGTCGCGTCTGGCCGCATCTTCTTCAAATGTGCCATAGACGTTATCACGAAGAATTAATCCGCTATCATGTGTTTTCGCATGATTTTCGGCGGCATTTTCATGTCCAGCACGAAATGTCGCCACTTCAATCAACCCTGACTTAAAATAAAGATGAGCCAAACGAAATCGCCGGCCAATGATACGACAATTTCTGAAAATCGCTTTAATTTCCTGAGGATGCGCGCTGGTCGCCACATCAAAGTCTTTAGGATTTTTCCCTAACAAAATATCCCGAATACTCCCACCCACGACATAAGCCTCAAACCCCTCTGCTTGCAATTTTCGAACGATGGATAAAGCATGTTCGCTAATTTTATCAGGCGTAATCCTGTGCTGTGACTCAGGAATAACACGAAACTTTAATTTATTTTTTTTAAAAAAACGCTTAAACACCTAACTCAATCCTTGTTATATCCGTGAATGAGATTTCTAGCACAAAATAGACCCGAGTATTTTAGTTTTTCGACGAGGCGGCGAGGAGAGAGCAACAGGAGTGTATCAGTCATACATGACTGTTGCGAACGATGACGCCAACAAAGCCGAAAACTAAAAGATGAAGGGTATATATCCGACATCGACAACATTTCTATTACAAGCCTAATACGTTTTTTTGTTGCGCAATGATTTGTTGAATTCCTGTTTTGGCTAATTCCAACATGCCCGAAAATTCTTCTTGCGTAAATGGCTTGCCTTCAGCCGTCCCTTGTATTTCGATAAAATGACCATTGTCGTTCATCACAACATTCATGTCGGTCTCTGCTTTGGAATCCTCTTCATAATCCAAATCTAAAACCACTTCACCTTTGACAATACCCACCGAAACAGATGCTACCAAATTCATCAATGGATTGGCCGAAATAGCACGACCGGAATACATGTGCCTTATCGCGTCCGCTAGCGCAACACATCCACCCGTAATCGAAGCAGTCCGCGTTCCGCCATCAGCTTGAATCACATCACAGTCAATGCTGATCGTATTTTCGCCCAACAAAGATAAATTCACAATGGATCGCAATGTACGTCCAATCAAACGCTGAATTTCCTGCGTGCGCCCAGTTTGGCGTCCTTTCACCGCTTCGCGATCAACGCGATCATGCGTCGCACGCGGCAACATGCCATACTCGGCCGTCACCCAACCTTGCCCTTTATCACGCAAAAATCGCGGCACGCCTTTCACAACACTGGCCGTACAAATCACTTTGGTATGGCCATATTCGACGAGCACAGACCCTTCTGCATGTTTCGTAAACTGGCGTGTGATTTTAATTTCACGCAATTCGTGTGGTTCTCGACCGTTCAATCGCATAATAATTCCTTAAATAAAATTTAATTATCTCAATGGATGGCGATGGTACCTCAATTAGCACACAACGCTCAAGTGGAATAAAAAATCACACGCCATGCACAAAGCTACTTCCCGACACAAAACTGTGAAAAAATTCGGCCCAATAAATCATCCGTCGTAAATTCACCTGTGATTTCAGAAAGCGTCTGTTGCGCATAACGTAGCTCTTCAGCCGCTAATTCAATCGATTGTCGCTCAATTAAATTCGATTGTGCTTTCAATAAAAATTCTTTCGCGCGCATTAACGCATCCAAATGCCGACGTCGCGCGAGAAAAACATGTTCAGCACTCGCCTCAAATCCCATCGCTTCTTTCAAATGACTTTTGAGCGGCTCAATGCCTTGTCGATATTTGGCTGATAAATAAATCGCCGTATATTCTCCGCGTGTTTCAATACGAGCCTGCTCCGATAAAAGATCAATTTTATTACAAATCAATGTGACGGCCGGCTTCGATGAAACATTTCTACTGAATTCTGGCCACAAGGTTTGCAAAGGTAACTGCAACAATATGGGATCATCGACAACAAACAACACTCGATCTGCTTTCTCAATCTCTAACCAAGCTCGACGAATACCCTCTTGTTCAATCTCATTGTGCGTTTCTTGTAAACCGGCTGTATCAATAATTTGCAATGGCATTCCATCGATATGGATTTGCTCGCGCAATACATCGCGTGTTGTCCCCGCTATCGATGCTACAATCGCCGAATCTTTTCCACTTAAGGCATTTAATAAACTCGATTTGCCGACATTCGGTTTACCGGCAATGACAATCGTCATTCCTTCTCGTAAAAGCGAACCCTGCTTTGCTGAAGTTTCAATAACAGAAAATTGTACGAGCACCTCCTTTAACAATTGCTGAAGCGCCGCTTCTTGTAAAAAATCAATTTCTTCTTCGGAAAAATCAATGGCGGCTTCCATATAAGTGCGCAAATGAATAACCGCATCAACCAATTGATGAATATGCGCTGAAAATTCTCCTTGCAAAGAACGCACTGCCGATCGAGCGGCTTGCATCGAAGATGCTTCAATTAAATCGGCAATTGCTTCTGCTTGCGCCAAGTCAATTTTGTTATTTAAAAATGCGCGTTTAGAAAATTCGCCAGCGATGGCGAGCCTCGCCCCTAGCCATAAAATTTCTTTGAGCAAGGCATCGAGTAAAAAAGGATTGCCATGCGCGTGCAACTCGATGATATCTTCGCCCGTAAAAGAATGCGGAGAACGAAAAAACAACATCAAACCGCGATCAATAATTTCGCCTGCGTGATCATAAAAAGAAACATAATGGGCTTTGCGTGGATCAATGCTTGATTGTTTCGTGATCGCTTTCGCGATGGCAACACTCTCTGGGCCTGAAATCCGAATAATGGCGACCCCGCCGCGACCTGGTGGGGTCGCAGCGGCTGCAATCGTATCAACGCTTGCGGTTGGCATTCACCATCCACTCCGCCTTTTTAGATTGAGTCGACTTTCGATAATCGCCTCGATCAAATTTTCGTGTAATGTACACCTGTTGCGCAATAGAAAGTAAATTATTCACGAGCCAATATAACACAAGACCCGCTGGAAAATTCATAAATAACGCTGTGAACATAATCGGTAAAAACATCATCATTTTCGCTTGGGTAGGATCTGGCGGCGCAGGGCTCAACTTTTGTTGCACATACATACTGATACCCATCAAAATCGGCAACACATAATACGGGTCTTTAGCAGACAAATCTTGTATCCAAAAAATAAAAGGCGCCTGACGCAACTCGACGCTCTCGAGCAAAACCCAATACAATGCGATAAAAACAGGAATTTGAACTAAAATCGGCAAGCAGCCTCCTAACGGATTCACTTTTTCTCGTTTATACAATTCCATCATCGCCTTGCTCATCGCCTGCTTATCATTCCCTAATTGTTCTTTTAATTGAGCAATTTTCGGTTGTAATTTACGCATCGCGGCCATCGAGCGATAACTGGTTTCTGCTAATTTATAGAATAGCAATCGGATCGCAATCGTCACTAAAATGATGGACCATCCCCAATTCCCGACAAATCGATGAATAAAAGATAACATTTTAAAAATAACAATAGCTATAACCCATAAATGTCCATAATCCACCGTTAATTCTAAATGGGGCGCCACTTGAGAAAGCACGCTGGCAATTTTGGGCCCTACGTAAAGTGTCGAATGAAATTGTGTTGACTGACTCGGCGCGACAGCTGTCATAGGACTCGCAATACCCATAGTCACAACACCCTCTGGTGTTTCGCTGCTATAATAATGCTGCGCCACATCACGCACAGGGATCCAAACGCCAACAAAGTAATGTTGCACCAATGCCAGCCAACCATTTGAGATATCCTGACTAATCGGATTTTCACCGATTTTATTTAAAGGGAACTTTTGATAGGGGTTCTCTGCGCTCGAGACCGCCGCGCCTAAAAATGAGTTAACCCGAAACATTTTTGCTTGGCCAGTACCGGTATCTTTCCTCAAAAATTGTGTAAAAAAGCTACCTGTCCATAATCGGCCACTGGCATTTTTAACCTGCATTGAAATATCGATCGCATATTGATTAGGCTTAAACAAATAGTGCTTTTCAACGATCAAACCACTCTTTGTTTTCGCCTGCAAAACCACGTCGAGCTGATCTTGCCCTTCGGCTAAAGAATACGTTTCTTTACTCGCCGTATATTGTAAAGCTTCCGCTGACCCAGTACTTGACAACAACCCACTTTGCGCAATGTAGAATAATTGATCATCATTTGCTAATAAGGCAATCGGCCGTGCACTATGAATACTTTCTGGATATTTCCACAAATCCGCTTCAACCACGTCGCCGCCCGATAAATTAATATCGACATTCAACACATTGGTTTTGACATGGATAATCTTGCCGGGCATAGATATTGTTTGATTCCCCAACGGGATCGGACTGGATACAGAAATGGGTGTCGAAGCGCTCGTTGGCAGAATAGCCGAAGATTGAGGAGCTGAAATTGATTGTGCTGTTGGCGCCGGCGTATGTGATAATTGCCAAGCATTCCATAGCGCTAGAAATAAAAGCGCCAAAACACCATATAAAAAATATCGAATATAATTAATCATAATGCCTCATGTTGACGTCGTGAAGCAGGAACTGGATCAATCCCGCCTCGACAAAATGGCTGACAGCGTAATAGCCGCCAACCGGTTAATAATAATCCTTTTAAAAGGCCGTGTGTCTCAATTGCCTCTTCTGCATAATGAGAACAACTCGGATAAAATCGACAACGACGCCCCAACAAAGGGCTCAACGTATAACGATAAACCTTAATCCCCAAACCAATCATGCGTTTAATTAAACAGCTAATTGCGCCCATTGTGCATCCAAAAATTGCCGTAATGTTTGATTGCTCCATCGTTCAAGACCTGCTCGCGCACCGATAACAATATCACGATTTTGCAATAAATCTTTATGATGGCGAAAACTTTCTCGAACAATTCGTTTGATACGGTTGCGTTTATTGGCTTTTCTAATTTGTTTCTTCGCTAAAATTAAACCCAGCCGAGCATGCCCTTGCTCGTTCGGTTTAATCCACACGCATAGCGCTTGGCTAGGACGATGATACGTAAAAGAATTGAGTTGATAATCTTTTGACGTGAGCAATCGATCGGATTTTGCAAAAGTTTTACGCAAGCTATTCAACATTTATACGCTTAATTTCTTGCGGCCTTTCGCTCGACGACGATTTAACACAATCCGTCCACCACGGGTAGCCATTCGTACACGAAACCCATGCGTGCGTTGACGTTTAATTTTGCTGGGTTGATATGTTCTTTTCATAATTTTTAACACCTATCATTCTTTTAAAGACCGGCGATTTTATGCACAAAGCCTCGATTTGTCAAAGCTTCCCTCTTTACATAAGAAAAAACATCGGTTAAATTATTTTTCTACGCACCTTTCATGTTGATCAGGCTTTCGCTAAAGCTGCATAATGACCAATCAAAGCCGGCACTTTATCCGGCGTTACCTGCGCATGGATTGTCTCCCCGATCTTTACCACAGGCGCTAAGGCGCAAGTCCCTAAGCAGCGCGAAACTTCCAAGCTAAATAACCCATCCGTTGTCGTTTCTCCGTGCTCGATACCTAATTCTTCACGAAATTTATTCAAAACAGCCTCGGCGCCTTTTACATAACAAGCTGTCCCAAGGCAAATACTGATATGAAATTTACCCGCGGGTACGAGTCGAAAATAATGATAAAAAGAAGCAACGCCCGAAATTTTTGCGGCAGGGATTTCCATCAAATAAGCCACTGCATCCATCGTTTTCGGAGACAAATAGCCAAAATGATCTTGTACTTGATGCAAAACCGCAATCAATTGACTTTGCGGTTCAGGATTTTTTTTACACGTTTCAATAAACCGTACAATCGAATCCGGCAAGATGCCTTGGCTGTCGACTTTACAGCTCATCTCCTGACAACAACACATTTGCTCTGTTTTTTTGCTCATTTTATTCCTCGTCTTGATCTAGGCTTGTAATGGGTATGCAACAACTGGTGCGCAAGCTCTCCACCAGGCTGCCCTAAAAACTCCTGATAAAGTTGCAGTACCGCTTTATTTTCATGCGACCGCCGAATGGTTTTTGCTGCATCGATAGAATATAGCGCATTCGCTCGCTTAGCGGCTAAATTAGGATCCAAAATCGTATACCCACGCGGTGGATAAGGTTGCCCGCCGCCGCCAATACATCCCCCTGGACACGCCATCACTTCGATCACATGATATTGCTTTTCTCCCGATCGCACGCGATCCAAAAGGGTTTTAGCATT
>MGXI01000045.1:0-9935 GCA_001801315.1 Gammaproteobacteria bacterium GWF2_41_13
CGGCATGCTCCTCAAGTTTTGCAACCCACGTCGAAGCCGGTCGCCCCCAAAGAAGAACAGCCTAATTATAGCTTATTTTCGCCGCATCGTTTGATTTTTTATGATAAACTAAAAAAAATTAACAGGATGTTCAGTTTATGGAAGTAAAAATTTCGGCGGCGATTTTAGCTGGCGGGAAAACACAACGGATACATGGTATCCATAAAGGTGAATTAAAACTGCCGAATGGTGAGCCTGTTATTAGAAAATTGATCCATGCTATTCGGCAGGCGGATATTCACGACATCATCGTGGTTAGTGATTTTGATGAAATTTATCGAAAATATCATATTGAAGTCATTCCCGATCAACGCAAACAGGCAGGTCCTTTAGGCAGCATTGAAACGGCTTTGTCTCATTTTCAACAAAAAACAGAGGCTACTTTGCTTTTACCTTATGATATGCCGAATCTTTCCGCTGAAGATATGCTTTATCTCAAACAATCTTTTTTGAAGGATCCTTCATCGCTTGTTTATGCGCAAGTCGATGAAACGCAGCACCCTCTTTTTGCACTCGTCCCTAACAATATTTTATCCAAAATGTCTGGCTTTATTGAAAAAGGTGAACGAAAAACCAGTACCGTTTGGCGCGCGCTGAATGGGCGAAAAATTCCCTTTAAAAACGCGCGATCATTTTTGAGCATCAATACCCCAGCTGATTTGGATGAATGGCTCAAAGACGCAGGGTGATTTTTTCGCCATCCCTGAAATCCCCAATGAAACCGATTGAATCAATAGGCTATATACCCTAAAATACCTGTTGTTTTGTAACTCCCCAGCTGAGATCGTGATGATACAAGAACGTTCAGATTTTGGACGTTCCCACGAGCGTGCTGAGTAGTTACGTTATTTTTACGAGAGTTATTTTTTACAATGAAAGTGTTTTTAAAAGAGTTAGTTGAGCGCTCGCTCAACGCGCTACAACAACAGCATGCTTGGCCTGCCTTGCCATATACCGTTCAGATTGAACGGACTCGCGACGAAAAGCATGGGGATTATGCAACGAACATTGCACTGATGTTATCGAAACAAGTTCGGTTGAAACCGCAAGAATTGGCTCAATTGCTCATAGATAATTTTCCTGCTTCGCCCAAAATTCAAAAAATAGAAATAGCGGGTCCCGGATTTATCAATTTTTATGTTGTGCCGGAAAATGAAGCGGCTTTATTGCATCAGATTTTGATACAAAAAGAAAATTTTGGTCATAGTGATTTTGGGAAGAACAAACGCGTGCATATTGAGTATGTATCAGCGAATCCAACGGGCCCTTTGCACGTGGGGCATGGACGTGGTGCGGCTTATGGTGCAACCTGCGCAGATTTATTACAAGCTATTGGCTATCAGGTGCATCGAGAGTATTACGTGAATGATGCTGGACGTCAGATGGATATTCTTGCCGTGAGCGTGTGGCTAAGATATCTTGAAATACTAGGTGAGCCGATCATTTTTCCAAGCAATGCTTATCGTGGTGATTATATTCGTGATATTGCTCAATCTTTATATGAACAAGAAAAAGACCGTTATCGTCGAAACGCTTCCGCTGTTTTTGTTGATTTACCTGAAGATGAAAAATCCGATGGGACAGGCGGCGATAAAGAAGCCTATATTGATGCGATGATCGCTCGTGCAAAGGTTTTATTAAAAGATGATTATGAAACGGTGCATCAATATAGCGCCGATCAAATTTTGCAAGATATTGAAGAGGATCTAGCGGAATTTGGTGTTATTTACCAAGCCTGGTTTTCTGAGAAATCGTTGATGAAAAAAGGCGCTGTTCAAGCGGGTGTTGAAGCGCTTGAAAAAGGCGGCTATCTTTATCGAAAAGAAGGTGCTTTGTGGTTTCGATCCACTGATTTTGGTGATGAAAAAGATCGTGTGTTGATTCGAGAAAACGGCGTGACGACGTATTTTGCTTCAGACGTGGCCTATCATTGGAATAAATTACATCGCGGATTTGATATTATCATCGATGTGTTGGGTGCCGATCATCATGGCTATATTCCTCGCGTGAAAGCAGCGATGCAAGCGCTCGGATTAAACCCAGAAGCTATGTATGTCCCGCTGGTGCAGTTTGCGACACTGTATCGTGATGGAGAGAAAGTGCAAATGTCAACCCGCAGCGGGCAATTTGTCACCCTGCGTGAATTGCGTCATGAAGTGGGTAATGATGCGGCGCGATTTTTTTATATCATGCGTAAATCAGAGCAACACATGGATTTTGATTTAGATCTCGCGAAATCGCAGTCAGCGGATAATCCCGTTTATTATCTTCAATACGCGCATGCACGAATTTGCAGTGTTTTTCGACAATTGCAAGAAAAACAGTTAACTATCGATCAGGCGCTCGGATTGAAATCAGTTAATCGACTTAGCACGAGCTACGAAAAGGCACTCATCAAGCAATTGGCGATTTATTCTGAAATGTTATTAGTTGCTGCTAAAAAATTAGAGCCGCATAGTTTGGCGAATTATTTACGAGAGCTCGCGAATTTATTTCACAGTTATTATAATGCGGAGACTTTTATTGTTGATGACATTGCATTACGCAATGCTAGACTATGCCTGATCGAAGCCGTACGGCAAGTTATGTCGAATGGATTAAAATTGTTAGGCGTTTCATCGCCGGAAAAAATGTGATATGCCCATTGATTATGCGCGACGTAGTGAAAAGTACGTTACAAAGCATCCGTTGAAGAACACTCGGCGCAATTCGTCTGCTGGTTTTCCTTGGCTAAAAATGGTGGGGCTTACTGTTTTAATCGGCTTATTTATTTATGGACTATTTTACGTTTCACATCATAAGCCCGCTTTGTTTACAAAGACGGCGTTGATGAATTCCGTTGTCAAAGCAAAAATACCGGTGGCGGCAAAACATGCGATGGCAGTTCAGCCGTTACAGGCGAATCAACCGGCGCCTGTGCAATTTGATTTTTACCAAATGTTGCCGAACATGCAGCTCAATGTTGATGCGCAGGATAAAGATAAAACGGCTTCACCATTATCTTCTGCGACGCCGAATGTATCGACGAACACCTCAAAGAAAATCAAAGCCATTTATTATTTACAGCTGACATCAGTGACCGATGAAAATGATGCGAAACAATTTCAAGATGATTTAAATCAACAGGGTTTTCAATCCGTTATTCGTTCGATTGATCGCGATGGAACCATTTTTTATCGCGTACAAATGGGCCCTTATAAAAATCATGATGAAGCAGAATCTACTCAAGAAACGCTAGAAAAACAAAATATCAGTAGTGTGATTATCGGAAATTGACTTCGAAACGTTAAAACAAGCCGAGTTCGGAGTTGTTTTAATCTGTTCAAGAAGTAAGTGTATAGCAAGAGGATTATATTTCGATTTGCGATTCGAGCCTTTTCCCTACACTTCTTGCGAGATGTACGCGTCGCGCTTATAAACATCCTTGTTGAGGCGCACTCTCAAATGAGCATCCATGCTCATTTGCCGCTGTCTCGCTCCGATGCTCGGGTTAAAACAGCAAGCAGCGTCAATAGCTTACTTTTTTATTTCCGTTATCTCAAATTCAGGTTATTTCGGTTCAATCGCATTGATATACCGATGGACTACAAACCAAGAAGCGATATAACCCAACGCTGTGCTTGTAACCAATAAAGTCAGTGTTGAAGAAACATCAAACCCTTCGACATGGAACGTGCTGTTGTATAATTGCGCAAGATAATTGATGGGCGACTGTAACCACCACATCATGCCGTCAACAAATAACCAGGCAAAAATACCACCCGCTAATCCATAAATAAACCCGCTGTATAAAAAGGGTCGTGCGATGAAGCGATTCGATCCGCCCAATAATTTTATCACAATGATTTCATCTAAAGCGTTTTGTGTCGTTAATTTAATGGTATTGCCAATGACCAGTAATACGACCAGCCCAAATAAAAAAGCCAACGCATAAAAAACACGTTGCCCGACGAGAATCATGGCATTTAATCGTTGTAACCAAACCATATTTAATTGCGCGAGGTGAACATTGGGTAATTTTTCAAGTCGCGCTTGCAATGCTGCAAGCTCAGCACCTGTTCGAAGATTGATGGCGGGTTCAATCATAATAACAGGCGGCAATGGATTTGTTTTTAATTCAGCCAACGCATTACCAAACCCATATTGCTGCTGAAAATCTTTGAGTCCTTGATCGGCGGAAATATAGATTACATTTTCAATGTCATTATCGAGCCGCAAGGTTTGCACCAGATGAGCGATTTGTGGTTCTGGCGTATTTAAATTTAAGTAAAGCGACATTTGCGCAGAAGCGTGAATGTTTTGTGTAATCGTTTGAACATTTTTTAAGGCAACATAGAGCCCCATCGGCAAGGCCAACGCGATGCCAATAACGGCGAAAACTAATAATGTCGCAATGGGCGAACTGCTTAATTGATTTAAACTGATTTTCCAGGCTTGCCTATGTCGGCGAACGAATCTCATGACAAATCTCATGACAAATCCTCCGATAAATCGAGCGAGTCTCGGATCAACTGTCCTTGCTTGAGCGTTAACACACGATGCTTGAGTTGATTGATGAGAGCGATATCGTGTGTCGCAATTAAAACAGTCACGCCCACTTGATTGAATTGCTCAAACAATTGAAAAATTTCTCGCGCTAAATCAGGGTCTAAATTACCCGTTGGTTCATCAGCTAAAATAATGGGTGGTTTATTGACAATGGCACGAGCGATATTGACGCGCTGTTGCTCCCCACTCGACAGTGTTTCCGGATATTGATTTTCTTTATGCAACAAACCCACTTTGTGTAATGCGGCTTGGACGCGTCGACCCATTTCGATAGGGGGATAACCTTTAATGATTAACGGCAAGGCGACATTATCAAAAACCGTGCGATCAAAAAGCAAATAGGGGTTTTGGAAAATCAGTCCAATTTGTTGCCGAATAAAGGGAATTTTATTGTTCGACAGCCGATTCATGTTTTGGTCTTGGATTAAAATAGTGCCTGCAGAAGGCCGTTCGATCATGGCAATTAATTTAAGCAGCGTGCTTTTCCCTGCGCCTGAGTGCCCCGTTAAGAAAGTCATGCTGCCAGGTTGTAATTCAAAGCTCAAATTCAATAAGGCTTCATAGCCGTTCGGATAACGTTTCATCACATGAGCAAAACGAATCATAGTTAATCCCCCGTCTGAGATCATGATGATACAAGAACGTTCAGATTTTGGACGTTCCTATAAGCGCGCTGAGTAGTTACGATCATAGTTAATCAACTCCTTCCATAAGCGCTTCGACAAAATCGGTTGCGCAAAATGGACGCAAATCATCAATGCCTTCACCGACGCCAATAAAACGAATCGGTAATTTTAGTTGTTTGGCGATTGGAAAAACAATGCCTCCTTTTGCGGTGCCATCCAGTTTAGTGAGAACGATACCTGTTATGCCAATAGCCTCATGAAATTGTTTTGCTTGTGATAAGGCATTTTGGCCGATACTCGCATCGAGCACTAAAAGTGTTTCGTGAGGAGCTTTTTCATCGGCTTTTTTCATCACACGGTTAATTTTTTTTAATTCTTCCATTAAGTGGCTTTGTGTGTGAAGTCGCCCTGCTGTATCGGCGATTAAAATATCAACTTTTTTCGCTTTTGCTGAGAGGAAGGCATCATAAATGACTGAGGCACTATCAGCGCCGTGGGTTTGCGTAATGACGGGGATTTGAGCGCGATCTCCCCAAATCTGTAACTGTTCAATAGCCGCTGCACGAAAGGTATCGCCCGCCGCCAGCAAAAGACTATGACTTTGTGCTTGAAAGTATTTCGCGAGTTTGCCGATGGTCGTTGTTTTCCCGGTACCGTTTACGCCCACCACTAAAATCACAAAAGGCTTAGTGGATGATGAAATAAGTAGTGGTTGCTCAACTGGGGTTAAGAGATCGATCATCATCGTTTTCAAATAGGCAAAAACCATCTTTCCATCTTTGAGTGTTTTTCGAGAAAGCTCTTTCGTGAGGGTGTCGATAAACAGCTGCGTGACGTCGACGCCTAAATCTGCCTGAATCAGCAGTGTCTCGATTTGCTCGAGCAGCGCTTCGTTGATTTCTTTTTTGCCCGATAAAAAATGAAATAATTGGTGCGAAAATGATTTCCTTGTTTTATTTAAACCTATTTTTAAGGTGTCCGCGGAGGGGGCAGGGGCTGTTTTTCTAAATAATTTTTTAAACATATATGAAACGGCTATAATGTCGATTACGCAGCGCCAATTTTAGGCTCGGTACGTTTTTTTAATCGTTGAATATTTTCTCGATGACGCCAGAATAAAATAATCGCCAAGATCACAAGGCAGAGGAAATAATCTGCATGCCTGAAGAGCAATGCGTAAAACGGCGATAAAGTATAAGCAACCAATGCGGCGAGTGAAGAATAACGAAATACAGCGGCGATAATGCCCCAAGTGATTGCGGCCGTAAGACCTAATAAGGGATTTAAGGCAAACATCACGCCAAACCCCGTTGCGACGCCTTTACCCCCTTTGAACTTGAAAAAGACGGGATAGATATGCCCGATAACGGCAAAAATGCCGATCAAACTCAAATTAAATCCCTGTTGTAAGAATAATCGCCCAATCAATACGGCAATGACGCCTTTCAAAATATCGCCGAGTAATGTCAATAGGGCAAATTTTTTGCCTGCCAGGCGTAGCATGTTGGTTGCACCTGGATTATTGGAACCTTCTTTTCGAGGATCGGGTAATCCCGCAATTTTAGCGATAATCACAGCGCTTGATAAAGAGCCTAATAAATAAGCGATAATAATTGCAACGAAAGTGATTAAAGTGATGTGTATCATAACGCCTCCTTGCTATCGTTTAAGTTGAAAGATTAAAAAATTGGTCAACACCTGTCATAAACATTTGTACGGCCAAAGTCGTTAAAATCATGCCCATCAGTCTTTCTAAAGCAGTCAAACCGCGAATGCCGAGTAAACGGCTCAACGGCGTGCTGGATAAAAGTATTCCCGTTACAGCCGCCCAGGCACACAATAAGGCGACGAGCAGGCTCATTGTATGTCCTTGATATTGGGTGGATAACAGCATTAATGTCGCCATCGTGGCGGGGCCAGCGACCAAAGGAATTGCCAAAGGTACCAGGAATGGCTCGCCGCTTAATTTATCTTTTTCTTGTTTAGTGTCTTGCGGGAAAATCAATCGAATGGCGATTAAAAATAAAATAATGCCGCCCGAAATGCCTAAGGCAGGTTCCGAAACTTGTAACCCTTTAATGACACTCTGTCCAGCAAATAAAAAAATGAGCAAGATAAGCAAAGCAAATAAACATTCACGAAAAATAACCCAATAACGTCGGGTTGGCTCAACGTGTTGCAACGTGGTAATAAAAACAGGAATATTTCCGAGCGGATTGAGCACAAGGAATAATGTCATGGCGGATGAATATAAATTCATAGGAGCGATTTCTCTTAAGCTATTTTTGATTTAATTTTTATGGCAGAAATGCAAAATATAGCATCTCTGCTAGCAGCTTCTTTATTATCGCACAAAAAATTAAAAAAGGTTTAGGAAAATGGCGGCAAAAATGAAAATTATATCGCAATGACAGCGGACTGGATTGCTTCGTCGCGGGTACTCCTCACAATGACGATAAGCCATTCCGTCATTTCGCGGCTTCATCCCATCATCAAGCAGCTTACGGAGAGCTGGGTTGTTTGGGTTTCACCTCATAATAACACAAGTCCTCGTTATCGCACTAAGCGCGTGATAATGGCGTGGGGCGTAATTCGCGCATAGCGCGATTATCAAGCGATGGCGTTGGTTCTAATTGAGGGGGTATAGGCTTATTACTGTTTTCAATTTGCAAAACAAGGGCGTGCGCTGCTTTCACGACCGATGGATTTCCTACCGCTTGCACTTCCCGTCCATCCTGGCTGAGCGTGACGAGCGCGACATTACCTTGACTGTCTTTTGCAATAAGGTGCATAGCGTTGGGGGAAGCTTGCGCGCGTTTTCGGAGTTCGTGGGCTACAGCGGGGGTTATCGTTTTTCTCTTAGCACCCACCAGCTGTTGTTGGTTTTTTCTTTGCAGTCGTGCTTTTAATACGTTACATTTCTGCTCGACCGGCGATAGCTTATTTTTTAGTCGAGCATCCATTTTTTCATGCGATTGGAGCGCTTTTATATCCGTTAACAAAGCATCCATTTCTTTTTGTAACCGTTTGCTTTCTTCGGGTGTTGCTCGAGAAGCAAAGAGCGTTAGGACCAGTAAGCGCTTTTCCATCTGAGTTATTTGTGCTTCTAATTTTTTTTGTTCTGTATTTTCTGGTTGAGGACGAGGGTCTTTTATCCTTAATTTTAGGCCGTTATCACTTTGATCAGTAGATTGTGTCGCTGATGTTTCTTGTCCATTGTTTGCGGGTTGTTTTGCCGCTGCTTCTGTAGTTTGTTGTGGTTTTTTAGCTTGGTTTGGGAGACGTGGCTCTTTTTCAGGTGTCTGGCCTACAATTGTTGACGTAGCCGTTTCAATAGGTTGTTCGTTTTTTGCGCCTTCATCAGCCATAATTACTGTCTCAATGTTATTTTAACTATTTAAAAGTTTAGCACAAAAAATGACAATTTTAGTCTAATTTGTAATTTCCTTTGAAAATAAATTGTGCTGGGGCTTCTTGATGCAATTGATTTTCAGTGTCGATAAATGACGATAAATCACCGCCTTGCATGTTAAAAGTCACGGTTTTTCCTGGCTCGATTTTCCCCTGTTCTGTCAAGGCTATCATCGCAGCGGCAGCACCTGACCCGCAGGCCAGCGTTATGCCACAACCTCGTTCAAACACGAGCAAGTGATAGGTTGGTGCTGGGATGGTTATATCAGACCAAACAAACTCAACATTGGTTTTATGGGGGAAAAAAGGATTCGATTCTATTTTAGCACCATGCTGCGAAAGCCAATTTGAATCCACCTCATCAAAAATCACAAAATGTGGGTTGCCTGCATCGACAATATGTCCAGTAATTTTTTTTCGATGTAATGTTAAGGTATGCCGACCTTGATAATGTGGCTTGGGTAAAGATAATGAGAGGTTAACTGTTTGGCCTGTTTTTTTTACTCTCGCAATAATTGTTTTTTTGCTCATGATGATCGATAAATGCGCCGCCTGATTTCGTTGCGTTACCAAATAATGCGCGATACAACGGAGGCCATTTAAACAAAAAAACCCGTGCGATCCATCAGCGTTATACAATAACACTTCAATCTCTCTTTTCTCGCGATAACGAATAATTAAAATACCATCGGCGCCAATACCATAATGTCGATCGCATAATTGTTTTGCAAGAGGTGGCCATTTTTGAGGATTCAGAAATGAATCGATATACGCATTCGTTTTGCTTAAAAAATCAAGCACAATAAAATCGTTTCCAAGTGAGTGGTATTTGCAAAAATCAAACATGGGAAGATCCTTTTAACAGTGTTTTCTTTTTGTGCCAAAATAACTTAGAGGTTAAACACTTTGCTCAAATACGCTCGACCAGAATCCGCAAAAATCACTACCATCAAATCAGTCGATTTTAATTGCTTCGCCTCTTGCAGTGCAGCGCACATTACCGCTCCGCTCGACAATCCGACCAAATATCCTTTTTTTGCCAATTGTTTTGTCATTGTAAACGTTTCGTTATCTTTGATGGGAATAATTTTGTCGATCATCGAAAGATCCAAAATGTCGGTGATCATGTCAACGCCAATGCCTTCTGTTTTATATTTTTTTGGGCCTCGCGGGCTTGACAACAACGAATTCGCCGCATCAACGCCAATAATTTTTATCTGTGGATTTTTCTTTTTCAAAAATTTCGCAACGCCCATAACCGTTCCGCAACTACCCATGCCTATAAAACAATGCGTCACTTGTCCATTTGTT
>MGXI01000045.1:9958-18890 GCA_001801315.1 Gammaproteobacteria bacterium GWF2_41_13
TGTTTTAAAATGCGCCATCACATTAGCAGGATTGTAAAATTGATGCGGCAAAAAAGAGTTCGGGGCTTTTTCAGCGAGCGCTTCAGCTTTCGCATGAAAACCCTCCGGATCGTCGATATTGTCAGTGTTTGGACACACATACACTTTTGCGCCATAAGCCTTAAGAGTCGCGACTTTTTCAGCACTTGTCCGATCGGGTACGGTGATAATGACGTGATAACCTTTGCGCGCGCCGATCATTGCGAGGGCAATGCCCTGACTTCCCGAAGAGGCTTCGATAATTGTGCCCCCGGGTTTTAGCAGCCCTTTTTTTTCGGCATCTTGAATCATGAATAAAGCAGAGCGATCTTTGACACTGCCGCCTGGATTTAAAAATTCAAGCTTTGCTAGGAGTGTTGGTTTTGTATCGAAATCTAATTTCACCAAAGGTGTATTGCCAATACTTTCTAACAGCGATGAAAATGAAAGATTTTTTTTCACGTGCTAATTGCCTTTTTCCTGTTTTTTCGGGCGCTGCCAATTATCGAGCGTCGTTTGCCGTGCGCGCGCAAGCGTGAGTTTGTGCTTCGGTGTGTTTCGCGCCACAACAGAACCAGCGCCAATAGTCGATCCTTCTTCCAGTGTGATGGGGGCAACGAGCGCAGTATTCGACCCAATAAAAACATCATTCTCTATGATGGTTTGAAATTTATTAACGCCGTCGTAATTGCAGGTGATCGTGCCGGCGCCCACATTAACATGTTCGCCCATAAGGGTATCGCCGACATAGCTTAAATGATTCACTTTGCTATTTTTCCCAATATGGCTTTTTTTGATTTCGACAAAATTGCCGATTTTGGCTTTTTCATGCAACACCGTTCCTGGTCGGATACGCGCAAAAGGCCCGACAACGCATTCGTTTTCAATGATGGCGTCCTCGATCACTGAATTGGCTTCGATTTTTACCTGATCACCGATCGTGACATTTTTTAAGCATACGTTCGGACCAATATAACAGCTATGCCCTATTGTTACGATTCCTTCGAGAATGACATTGATATCGATGGTGACATCATGGCTAAAAGTGAGCTCACCTCGTATATCAAAGCGAGCGGGATCAATGAGCGTTAGGCCTTTTGTCATCAATAAGTCAGCCTGCCGGCGTTGATATAGGCGTTCGCATTCAGCTAATTGAACCGGTGTATTAATGCCGAGAATTTCTGTTTCATTGGCTGCCTCGACCGTGATTAACGGAATCTGTTCCGCAACAGCTCGACTGAAAAGGTCCGTTAAATAATATTCTTTTTGCGCATTGTTATTCTTAAGTTCTGGTAGCCAGCGTCTTAAATAAGGAACGGGAATCAAACAAATTCCCGTGTTAATTTCGTGAATATTTTTTTGCTTCTCTCGGGCATCTTTTTCTTCGACGATTGCAACGGGTTGATTAAGCGCATCGCGGACAATGCGCCCTAATCCGACGGGGTTTTTAACCTGCGCAGTTAGCCAGCCAATAGCTTGATCGGGCGTTGCATTAATGAGTCGGCTCAGTGTTTCGGCTGAAATAAAAGGGACATCGCCCGCTAAAATTAAAACACGATCATCGTCTTTCAAAAACGGAAGCGACTGCATCACCGCATGTCCGGTGCCGAATTGTTCTTTTTGTTCGACACACGTGATGGAGGGGCTTTTTATCGCTGCCTTGACTTGGTCACCACCATAGCCATAGATAATGAATGTGGCGCTTGTGGGTAAAGATTGGATTGTATCTAATACGTGTTGCAATAGAGGTTTTTTAGCGATCAGTTGCAATACTTTGGGCAGATTCGAATACATGCGGGTTCCTTTTCCCGCAGCCAGAATAAGAACGCATAGGTTCATAGATTACCCCTTGATTTCTTGCAGCATTTGAAATAATTGCTTGCCTTGAAATTTATCATAGGCTTCTTGATCGATGCAAACTAAATACGTATTTTCTCTTTTATCGGAAATAGCATCGATCATGGGCGAATTTTCTTGTAGCAAATGCGTGTTTCCAGAGATGTCTTCGACGAGAATGGGGTCGGTTGCCGCTTGATAAGATAAATGCGTTAAATCAATCAGCCCGAATTGCCAGGGTTCTATTTTCCCTTGATGGCACTGTTTGAATTCCTCGAGTTTCTTTTTTGCGACGGGAAGATTAGTCTCATAGACAGGCATCAATTTGGGAAGTTGTCGGCGTTGTAATCGAGAGGCAATTTTTGTCGCGGTGAGATGATCGTGCGACCCATTGGCCATCAATCGAATTAAAGCAAAAATGTCGTAATCGCACAGTTGTTTGTAGAGATGAAAATGCGACTGCATAAAAGTATGCTCAAGCGTTTTTTTATGGCTCGTTTGTTGGATCTCTTGATGATAAGTCATGAGTGCTTTTAAAAACTGTACGAGAGTGTTCGAAGATAATTCCGTGGGTAATTGATCATTGTGAATAGCTGTCGCCACTTGCTTTAAGAATTGTTGCAATAAAAATTCAGCGCCATGTTTTTTTGCATTTTGATAAACGTTGCGCATCATCAGGCGTCTGGCCATTAAGTATTGTTCTGTGACTCCAATGCCTTTGTAGGTAATGCCCAATCGTATTGATTGTTGATATTGAATGGGCGTTAAACAATGCAGCAACCATCGAAAATCATATGTACCATAAGTAACCCCGCAAAAATGACTGTCGCGAAGAAGATAATCGAGCCGATCGGCGTCTAGTTGAGAAGACACCATATCGGACAACAGATTATTACCGATTGGCTCGTGCATGATAAGTTGCTGAATGTGATCAATTGCTTCAGGAGATAAAGGGTGATGATGGTTTTTTTGATTGAATGACTGAATAAAAGATTCTTGTCGATATTCATCCAAAAAGAAAGGTGTCCATGATTCATGCTTGATCGAGCCGGTTTCAAAAATTTCTTCAAAGGAATGAGAAAAGGGTCCATGCCCAATATCGTGTAGTAGCCCAGCAATCATGACGAGCTGCCGATCTTGCTCGGATAAATCGAGCTTGTGGCAAATCTGGCTGATGATATAACAGCAGCCAAGACAGTGTGTAAATCGATTATGCAATGCGCCGGGGAAAATCCAGTCCGCTAAACCCAGCTGTTTAATATGCCGTAATCGTTGAAAATTTTCGCTGTCAAGAAATGGCTTGATCCAATGATCTTCTTGTGTCGTGAATTGGATTGATCCATGAATAGGGTCTTTAATTACGTGGAATGCCGTTTTTTTCATGCATCCTGTCCTGTGTTTTCAATCAAATAATAATTCACTTTGCCGGCTTGCTTTGCTCTTTTGATTATCCATTCCGAATTAGGTAATGATAAGGTACGCGCTTTTGGTTCTTCAATATAAATCATGCCGTTTATGTTTAATAATTGTCGTGCATGGATGAGTCTCAGGCAATCGTCAATTAAATTTTCTTGGAAAGGCGGGTCGAGAAAAATAACATCAAAAGTGACTCGAGATTTTTGCAAAAAATGTAAGGCCGTGTCGCCAAAAAATTGAGCGGAGTCAGTTTGTAATTTATGAGCGCTCATGCGTAGCTGGTCGATAACTGTTGGCGATTGATCGATAAAAAAAACCGTTTTGGCGCCGCGGGATAGAGCTTCAAAACCCAAAGCACCGCTGCCGGCAAATAAATCCAGGCAAACGGCTTGCGGTAAAATCGGCGTAAGCCAGTTGAACAATGTTTCTCGGATACGATCCCCCGTAGGGCGTAAATGTAGCGTGTCCGGGAAAGGTAATTTTCTGCCTCGCCATTTCCCCCCGATGATGCGCACTTGGTTTTTTAGCAAATCAAAAGCCTCGTTGATTTTATCGTGCCATTGTACAAAGAAAAGTATCAGGTAGGAATGAGTTCTTGAAAAATCGTGCTTCATCGATCGTTTTGTTATTGACCTGCAGGAAGGCTCTCATTATATTGCTATACAAGTAAAAGTTGTATGGATGTCTCTCATGCGCCATGATGTGTTAGAAAAATTAGAACGACAAGTGGATTCCTTGTTACAAAATCATGAAAAGCAAAAAAATGAAAATAAATTACTTCGAGAAAAACAAGCTAAGTTACTGATGGAGCGCGATCGTTTATTAAAAAAACAAGCGCTCGCCATTCAAAGCATTAAAAAATTAATTGAGAAACTTAAAAAGGTAGAAAAGCCATCATGACCGATCATCATAATGTTTCCGTCGAAATTTTAGGGAAAACGTATAAAGTGCGATGCCCACAAGATCGTGTGCAGGAATTGCAAAATGCGGCGACTTACGTGGATAAAGAAATGCGCAAATTGCGAGATTCCGGGAAAGTGATCGGCGTTGAACATATTGCCATTATTGCTGCGCTCAATATTGCGTATCAATTGTTAAATGTCGAGCAAAAAGAAGATAAAGATATCGATGTGATCGCGACCCGAATTCGTGATATGCAACGTAAAATAGAAACCGCGTTAACGCAAAAAGAGCAGCTTACTTTGGACGACTTAGAAGACCGCGAATAAGCTTACTTTAACGAAAAATTCAAACGCATACATCAGCATGTAATTCCTGAATTTTGGATAATTAATGCGAAGAACAAGATGCACGTGTAGGGGCGCTCCTTGTGGGGGCCCCGTCTTAAAAGATACTCTCGATTTTTGGGCGGATATATTTTGAACCGATATATACAGATAGGGGATTGTCCCTGTTTATTGTTGTGCAAGCCTATTTAATTAGGAAGCCTGAAATGAACATACGATCGCCACTTGAGCTAGAGGGTTCAAGTCATCCTATCCGCCCTCTTTTATTGTAACTACTCAGCACGCTTGGAGAAATGGTCTAAGCCGGGGGTTGCCTTTTATTTATCAGCATGAGCGTCGATTTTATATGGTGGTTGATCGTCAAGCATTGAGAACGCAAATACGCTTCCAGCGAAAGTGTTTATCAGCAAAAGCCCGTGAAACGGCGGCTAATCGAGCCGCAACGCATTTGATTCATTCTGATTTATATCAAAAAAGCGAGCACATCGCTTGCTATTTGGCCTGCGGTTCGGAAATGAATACACAACGAATTATCGAGCAAATCGGGTGCGATCAAAAATGTTGTTATTTGCCGATTTTACACCCAGCAAAAGAAAATTTTTTGGTTTTCCAACAATATGACTCAGTCGCTTCATTGATTCTGAATAAATACCATATTTTAGAACCCGCTTGGGATGGGAAAAGGCAAATTGATGCAGCCACATTAGATCTTGTGATACTGCCGCTCGTGGCGTTTGATCGCCAAGGAAATCGTTTAGGTCAAGGCGGCGGCTATTATGACCGCGCTTTTGCTTTTCGAGCTAATTCTGTCAATGCCAAAAAGCCAATTTTGTGCGGATTGGCTTATGCCTTTCAAGAAGTGGAGCGTTTAGCGAGCGCAAGTTGGGACGTGCGTTTAGACGCCATTGTAACGGACAAGGAGATAATCAGGCGGCACGCGCCTGAAAAATTTTAGCTGAAAATATTGGCCTGACATTGTTATGATTTCCCATCAAAGAATTACGAGAATTAATTCACATAGAAAACACCCTCAAGCGGGGGACTTTATTTGAAACTGTGCGCTTATGAACGGGTGAATAGCATGCTTTTTGAAAGAACAGCTATTTCAAGAAAACCAGAACAAACCATCAAAAATGACCTGCTAAACAACTAACCGTATTTTACTGATGCGATTTTTTTAAGCTAAGCGACATGCAAGCTAAGTCAATTTTGCTGCATCAGTTTTTTAAGCCATTTGTTTTTAATGGTAGAGCTAAGCGTGTGGACTTTGCTCATTTCTGTGCCAAGCTCCATTTTTAACGTATTTGATTTGCTGGTCGATAAAATTTGAGAGGGGTACACACTGCGATGCCCTGTCATCAAAAAACTAATGATACAAGAAACCGCTGCGTAAGGCGCAATGGCCGGCCCAAATAACTCGATGGCCATCACACTCGCCGCAATAGGCGTATTGGCAGTCCCTGCCAATACGCTAACTAACCCAATCGCTGAAAATACAGCGATATTTAAATGGAAAAGATGCGCAAAGGCCGCGCCGGCCGTTGATCCCACAAAAAATATCGCTGTAACAACCCCACCACTGCCACCCGCTCCTAAAGTAATTGAGGTCATCAACGTTTTTAAAATAAAGGCATACCAATGAACAACATGTCCTGTCAAACAGCCTTCAATCGTATTGAGCCCTAATCCTAAATATTGTTTAGAAAAAACGAAAACGAATAAGATGATAATACAACCGCCTAATAGACCTTTTAAAGAAACAGGAATGTTAAGGCGCTTAAATCCATGATGCCCCCATTCTAAAACCTCAATAAAGAAAAGCGAGCATAACCCAAAAAAGATGCCTGCCCCCATGACTTCAAGTAAATACATTTCATTAATCGTCGAAAACAAATGGATAGGGTGATAAAAATAAGTGATCCCTAACTGAGAAGACACATGATAAGAAATAATGCCGGCAATAAAAGAAGGCAGCAGAACATCGTATAAAAGAGCGCCTACAAAAAGCACTTCGACCCCAAATAATGCACCGGCAATGGGCGTACCAAAGACCGCGGCAAATCCAGCACTAACACCACAAATAACCAACTTTCTCTTATCCTGATCATTAAAATGGAAAAGACGAGCAAAAGCGGAAGCGAGTCCCGCACCGATTTGTGCACAGGGACCTTCCTTTCCTACCGACCCCCCAAAAGCGATCGTTATAACGGTGGTCACTAATTTAATAGGCACTACCAATAAAGGAATATTGCCAGCACGTTGATGGATGGCTTCGATGACTTTTTCCGTGCCATGCCCTTCCGCTTCTGGCGCCAGATGTTGAATAAGAAAAGCGCTTAAAAACAAGGCTATCGGCAAAATCAAAAAGTAATAGCGGTACTGTTCGTTAAAATTAATCGCGTATTTTAAAAACAACAAAAACCCTGCTGTAGATAACCCAACGATCAAACCAATCATCGTTGCTAAAAGAACCCATTTTGCAATGCTAACAAATAAAATAACTTCTTCCGTAATTTTTTCTTTCATGCGAATGATCCTAATTTATTGGCCCTGTTGGCAATAACGGCCTTTCAGACTCAGAGGTCTCTTGGTGAGCAAAGCATTTTCTGATCTTGTGAAAACAACAAGAGGCGCCTGCAAAAATACTTTTCCCTGTGCTTTTTACCGCGTTCAATGCATGCAAGCAATCACAAGCAATTTCTTTCACGGTTGAATCTTTACGATACGCCGTATCTACCGCTAACCAATGATTACACATATTCCCCAGCCGCGTACCTAATGTTCTACCCATCTCTAAGGCTAAAACCGCGGCAACCACTAATGCCTCTCCATCTAATTTAAAGGCATCATTTGAAAAAAATTGCTGGCAATACAGCGTGGCAATCAACGTTCCAATTGCCATCGCAGGTTCGGCAATAGAAGTTGCCGTCATTTTATCACGATGAAAAAGCAATGTATGTACATCGCTCAGCAATCTCCCGCTGGTATAAAACCCTGATTGAAATGTATAGGTTGAAACGAGCATTTGCATCATAAATTGCCTTAACGTCCATGAGGGTATTAAAGCAGTCGAATCAATTTCCTCACTACGCACTTGTGCAATCAATGGCCGAAGAAAAGGATACGCGGCGCCTAATATCACACCGAGATGAGTTGCCACTAAGGTTGGAGTGGCGTTCGTTAACCGAGCCATCAAGTGAGCGCTCAGTCCAGCACAACTTTCATCGTTTAATACCGGCGGCGTGGGGGGTTCCCTGTAAAAAGTATCGAGATACATAAAATACTATCTGCGAGGAAATCCGGTAAAATAATGTGCCTCGCTAACTTTGGCCGGTTTATTTTTGCCAAAAAGCGTGAAAACTCCCATAAGAAGAGGGCAACACCAGTCCCTATACGCTAAGCTGGTCAAATTTGTACAGGCTTGCCAGCCTTCTGCCATAGAATCAAGTTGGGATAAAGGTGGTCGTTGACCAGGATTACTACTCTTCATAATTACCTCTCATTTTTATTATTAGTTGTATCGAAACCTGCAGCAAATGTTCTCTAAAAATGGTCATTATATTACCATTGTTTTTGAAACATCACCGCCTTACAATAGGGCAACTGCTCATCGCGCTCTTGGTGAGCTGAGCGGTTATCCAACGAAAGAAAATACAAATGAATCTGTAACGATTCAAAAATAATTTACTTCTGGTTTATTATAGATCTATTTGTAAATTTTACAATTTTTTATAGCCAATCAGGTGAAAAAATGAAAGAAAAAGAAACGAAGGCGAGCAAGCTAGATAAAGTTATCGATGGTTTAATAGAGGATGGCGTTTCAAAAAAAAATTTTTCGAAGCCCATTTCTGTTAGATTACCGCTTCTGGCTATTGCCCAAATTGATGTTTTAGCCGCGATGAAAGATGTAAGTCGAAATGTTTTAGTCAATGAAATTGTAGAGGCGGCACTGGAACAATTATTAGATAGGATGAGAAAGACAAATCCCAAGATGGCTCACTCATTAGAAGAAAAAGCCGCCAAAATTGCTAAGGACATGTCGGAAGATTAACGATCCGCCAAATAAGTTTTTCCGCACGCGGTGGTTCGTATTTTATCGGCTCTCTCTATGAATTTTGTAATTATTCACCGCGATCTTGATGATACAAGAACGTTCAGATTTTGGACGATTTTGGACGAAAAACCGATGAAAAAGCGGAGTGTACATAGTAGTACATGAGCATTTTGAAGAGATTTTTCGTCAAAAAGCGCCAAAAGATGAGGGTTCCTTAGAAAGCACTGAATAGTTACTGAATTTTTTTAGGTAATCGATACAGAATATAGGCTATAAAAATTGATAGAATTGCTGCAAAAAAACACCATACAGACACGCGTCTGCCCAGATAAAAATAATTAGCCATGACGGATGAGATAAA
>MGXI01000046.1:0-667 GCA_001801315.1 Gammaproteobacteria bacterium GWF2_41_13
GCTTTATCGACCAGTGGATTACCGAATGGTTATTTGGCTTTTAGTAGCAGAGGCGTCCCCTATATCAATAATACCATTCCCGGAACGGCTTTAAGTAGCAATGCGACGATTACTTTAACGGCCGATAGCAGCATTAAAGCAATTACCATTACCCCAGAAACGGGTCATGTAACCGTATAACTATTCAGCATATTCGAGGGAACGTTCATCTTTTAGCTCTTTTTGACGAAAAATCTCTTCAAAATGCTCATGTACTATTTATCGTGTACACTCCGTTTTTTCGTCAAAAATCATCCAAAATATGAACGTTCTTGTATCATCAGTATCTCGATGAGTAGTGACATCACCGTCAGCTAAATATTTCTCGCCACATTCTGACTTGCCAGGCAATATCACCTGAAGACAACAGTGACACACTATTTAACCGAACGTTCGGAACTGAAGCATCCGGTGTAATCCCTGCCCAAGCACTCCCATCCCAAACGATCATAGTACGATTAGCACCCACTGCCCAACAATGATTCGACGCATTACACGTCACACGAAATAAATCTCTATTGGGCACAGAAGCCGGTACAGGGGTATATCGGGCCCAATTGACCCCATTCCAAAAGGCAATTAGCGCATCACCTGTTTTTGTGTTACCTACCGCCCAGCAATTATTGGA
>MGXI01000046.1:683-866 GCA_001801315.1 Gammaproteobacteria bacterium GWF2_41_13
TCATTCATGGTGGTCGGCGTAATGTCGGGACCTACTGCAAAACCACTCCAAGTAATACCATTCCAACGTGCGAATGTCGCAGAATTACCCACAATCCAACAATCATTGGCATTCGCACAAGAAACCCCCTGTAAGTTCCTATTAGGAATACTGGCGTAAGGCCCTGAGCGTGCCCAAGTCGAT
>MGXI01000046.1:913-9512 GCA_001801315.1 Gammaproteobacteria bacterium GWF2_41_13
GGCCCAACAATTGCTTGCACTGGCACAAGTCAGCCTATTCAACGTAAACGTAATGCTCCCTGTTTTCGGACTATTCGTCCAAGTCGACCCATTCCATTGAATAATCATGCCACTATTGCCCACGGCAAAACACACGTTACTACTCACGCAAAACACATCATTTAAATTTTGATTAGGTACTCCTGCGCCTAAAACTCGCGTCCAGGTAAAACCATCCCAATGAATCATCAAAGCACCGCCGGAATTATTTCCAACCGCCCATGCATCCGTGGATGAAACAACATTAACCCCATTGAATGACACATTAGGGATCCCCGCGTAGGGGCCTGACCGCACCCAGGTAGATCCATTCCAAACTAAAATCGTTTCACCCCCACTGGCATTGCCAACAATCCAACTTCCCTGTTGCGGAATAACTTCTGTAGCCACCGATCGTTCTGCCAGTGGATTCGCTAAACTCGCGACAGCACCTTGCGCCGTTAACGTACATTGATTTTGCAAAACCGTATCACCGAGATTATGCGCAGCCGCAGTGGAGCCTTCAACACCGCGTTGTGCGCCCGTCAAACAAAAGGCTGGGCCGCCACAACTCGTGGATGTTCCGCCATAATTGAGAAATTCACTTCCAATAGCCACTCGGCCGACTGGCGCATATCCCACTAATGTGCTCATCGGAATAATAGCGCTCGAAGCAGTAATCGCAGCGGATAAAGTGGCGGCAGGAGAAGGCGCATAATTGACGCCTGTAACCGTAAATTGCCCATCCCCGAATGAAATATTAGTTAAATTCGCGTTACCTGTCACAGAGGTGCACGGTAAATTTTGAAAGGCTACTGCATAAATGCCGCGCTCTAATCCCCCTTTAGCAATATAAAAAGATTTTGAAGAATCGATTTGACGGCTGGCAGAAGTTAGCCCAACAATCGCCATCGTCGCAACCGTTGTTGCTAAAAATCCAACAATAACAATTAAGATTACAGCAGCAATCATCAAATTTCCGCGCATCAATTTAAAATGGCAAGAAGATTTAAACATCATAAAGCGCAACCACCTCTTTTAAATTCGTTGTGTACCCTGACTCGCTGATCACCATCGTGATCGTAATATATCGAACTTGTGTCACCACAGCTGTCGTATTGCCATTCGCATCTTGATAACTAAAAATAAGGCTTGTCACATGCGTGGCGAGAATTTGACCATTACGCGTTAAATTGCTACCAAATAGCGTGTAAGTGATGACACTACCGGTTACATCAGTAAAGGTTAATGTACTGGCTCCTATCGATAAATCTGCTGCTGTCGCTGAACGAACCATGCGTATTTCGCGCGTCATACGTTCTAAAGCGATTCGCGCATCATCCAGGACATCCGTCATTTTATATTGCTGTGAAGCCGATTGGCTGGCTTCATAAATCATCGGCGCAGCAATCGATGAAACAATCCCTAAAATGACAATCACCATAATGATTTCAATCAGCGTAAATCCTCGTATAGGATTGAGGATTGAGGATTGAGGATTGAGAAGCGGGTTTGAATTTTTCTGAATTTTGACTTGCATCGTGATATCACCCCTCAATAATTCGCCACTAAACTCGTCAATACTAATTGAGACAGCCCGCCCACTGTTACCGTGACCACTTTATAATTCACATCACCCAACCAATTATTCGCAATAGAAGAACTCACGGTATAAGCCGCAGGAATAGCGCAAACTGGTAAGCCAGGCGATGCAATACAAGGATCTTGCGTCCCTATAAATCCAAAAAAATACTTTTGCCCTAAAATCACATCCATACGCTGTTGGGCTAGTTCTGTTCCTCGAGAAGCATATTCGGTATTAGGAGAGAACTGCAAAGCTGCCACAAAAGCCGCCAAAATAGCGACGCCAATAATACCCAGCACAACAATAAAAATAACGGTCTCAATGAGTGTAAAGCCTTTAGAAGATAGAGAAGTAAGAATTGAGGATTGAGGAGCATTGTACTGCCCCGCAACGATTGATTTTGATCTCATCATTGATGATTTCATTGAAACATCCTGTTCGATTTCAATTATTATCCTATCATAATCAACCGCATGGAGAAATACAGAATCCTTACTTGTACAAAAACAGCATTCCTTTATACTTCAAAGAATATTTTTCAGGAGACAAAAATGATTGCCATTGCGACATCGCTCATTGGATTTTTCATTGTCATTATCCTATTAATACAGCTCAAAGCAGCAACACAAAATCCGACAGAAGCGTTTTATAAGGCACATCAAGACACAGCCGAAAAAATTTTATTACGCCTCAATGAAAGCGCCTTACAACAACAACGGTTACTCACTGAATTTAAAGAAACCATTCAAATGGCATTTAATGAACATCGAGCCCAATCGCATGAAAATCAATTAAATAGCCTAAAAATACTCCAGGAAAGCTTACAAAACACCTTGAGCCACATGCGCGAAGAAATAAAAATATCTTTATCTCAACATGCTGAACTGCTTGGAAAACGTGTCGAAAAATTAACCGAAAATACCGATCAGCATCTCAAAACCATCAGCGGGCAAGTCGAAAAACGCTTGTCGGAAGGGTTCGAAAAAACAACGGCCACGTTCATCGACATTGTTAAGCGTCTTGCTCTCATCGATGAAGCACAGAAAAAAATCACCGAGCTTTCAACGAATGTGGTCAGCCTTCAAGAAGTACTATCTGATAAACGCTCACGTGGCGCCTTTGGCGAAGTACAATTATCGGCACTCATTCATAACGTTTTACCCGAGGGTGCTTTCGCTTTGCAACACACCTTAAGTAATGAAAAACGCGTTGACTGTATGATTTTTTTACCCAAACCAACCGGCGATATTGCGATTGATGCGAAATTCCCATTGGAAAGTTATCGCAAATTAAGCGATATCAATTTATCTCCACATGAAAGACAAGCCGCCGAACAACAATTCAAATTAGACATTCGAAAACATATTCAAGATATCGCCAGCAAATATATCATCCCTGAAGAAACTTCCGATGGGGCAGTCATGTTTATTCCCGCCGAAGCGATTTTCGCCGAAATTCACGCCCATTTTCCAGAGCTTGTCGAGTTAGCACAAAAGTCTCATGTTTGGATGGTTTCACCGACAACGATGATGGCCGTATTGACAACAATCCGCGCGGTATTGAAAGATGAAGCCACGCGCGAACAAGTGCATGTCATCAAAGAACACCTCACGATGCTCTCGAAAGATTTTGAACGATTCCAAGCACGCATCGATAATTTAGCCAAACATGTCAATCAAGCGCATCAGGATATAGAAGACGTCCATAAGTCGGCAAAAAAGATTTCTTCGCGATTCAGTAAAATAGAACAGGTCGAGTTATCGGGCGATACCTTCACTTCTTCTTCCACGTTAATTTCGGATGATGCGTCGTAACTCACTCCAATCCTAATCGCCCCATTGCTATTTTCCCCAACATCCGACAAAATTTGCGTCTGGAAAAATGAACATCGAGGCAAAAATGGAAACTGGCTATCACCTGCGCTGCTTTTTTTTATATGGAAAAAAGGTTTTAAAAACTATTGCTAAACGCTTTATCGAAGACCGTTTAACGTATTCCGCTTCGGCATTAACATACACCACCTTGCTCGCTTTAATCCCTTTATTAACCGTTATTTTAACGATTTTATCCGCATTCCCCGTCTTTCGTGCAGCAGGCAATGAAATCCAACAATTCATCTTCAGTAATTTTATGCCTGCGTCCGATTCAGCCGTTCAAAGCTATTTGCAAAGTTTCATTCAACAAGCAGGACAGCTTTCTTTTGTCGGTACCGCCTTTTTAGTCGTCACGGCTCTTATGATGATGATTACTGTCGATCATGCGCTCAATGCGATTTGGCAAACATCAAAATCACGTTATACGCTCACGATGATTATCCGCTATTGGACTGTTTTGAGCCTCGTCCCCATTCTCGTTGGATTAAGCATGGTCACTACATCCTATTTGGTTTCTTTGCCGCTCATCTCTGATACCGTTTCTTTTTTTGGCTTGCAGTCATTTTTGGCCGGGAGCGTCCCTTACCTTTTCGCGATTGTCTCTCTCAGTCTGTTATATACTTTTATCCCTAACTGTAAAGTTCCATTCCAAAATGGGTTTATCGGCGCCATTATCGCCACAGTATTATTTGAATCGGCCAAAAAAGCCTTTGTCATTTATTTGATGAACGTCCCGACCTATCGCGTCATTTATGGCACGATAGCCATTATCCCTATTTTTCTTTTATGGATTTATATTTCGTGGGTCATCGTGCTCTTTGGCGCACTGATTTCCAATGTATTAACGCATCCCTATCGTTCATCCGAACAAAGACTCGACGGTTTTACGCAGACTTTTTTATGGCTGGGTTATTTGTGGAAAGCCTATCGCGAAGGCAAAGGATTATCGCTCAGCCAATTATCTCGGCTCACCGCCAAGATCTACGAATCAGACCCCAAACAACTGATCGATACGTTAAAACAAAAACAGCTCATTCATTTGTCCGATAATAATGAATACCGTTTATCACAAGACTTCTCAACTTTTACATTGGCCGAGCTCTATCACGCGTTACCTTGGAAATTACCCAAAGCAAAATCATCTGAAATTTATAGCGGAAAAATTTATGAACTACTCAGCGAAGCCAATAAATCAATCGATAAATCGTTACATCTACCACTCGGACTCATTTATGAAAAGTATTTCGACGAACACCATACAACTCCACATGAATCATCATTCTATCAACTAGTAAAATCGGTATTTAAAAAGCGACGGTATTCGTAAATAAATCAATTAACCTGTTTTATTTTTTTCATATCCATATACGCAGTGATTTATAACGCATCACCTTTTTCCCGGTTAGGTTTTATTATGAGTCAACTCGGAAAAATGAGAAAAAAAATTTCTTAATATTTCGTTAATATTCATCGGCTACAATACACCTGATGTTAGAAAAAAATAAGGCACATAAAATATGCAAGAAAATCTTTCACCTCAAGCGGAACAACAAAGCCAAACCCCTGTTCTGTTCGAATTATTCGCTAGGGGCTTTCTTAAAACATTGCATTTATCATCAAAAACGCCCTTATACGCTAATGCTTATAAACTCATTGAGATTTTGACATTCAAGCCTGCAAATTTCGATGAAACACCCGATAATCAGCAGCGAAGAATCGAAGAATACATCGGCAAGGGAACAGACAGCATAATTCAATACTACGAAGAACAGATAACATCACTGGTACAAAAAGGCGATCCTCAAGAACTTCGTGATGACCAAGGGTTTTCTTATTTGGATCTTCGCATTCAAATTGAACGACTCAAACAGGCTCGAAATGTATTAAAATTTTTACATGAGGAAGGAGTCATCAGGGTTCAACAAGATAATTTAAGCGAATGCCATATATTAGCGCAGACAGGATTATCACCGAAACAGCAGGAGGATATGTTGCGTATGCTGCCTGGAACGCAACCCACATTACTAGAAAACCTAGAGCCAATTATACGCCCCCTATTTGTTTCTGCTCGGCTTAAAAAAGCACGCTGTAACGGCTTTGCATTACTCGCCTATGCGAAATTGCGAGAACTCGGCATCAAAGAAGACTCTGTTTTTTTTGCGGGTATTTTTTTGAATGTTGAATTATCTCTTAGACTCTCAGGAAAACGGCAACTCAATATCCTTGAAAATCTATTAGTGATTGGCAATATACCCTGTCAAGGAACTCAATCATTCGATTCTTATTGTGCCACTCTAAAATGGAATCCACAGAGCTTATTCAATAAAAATGCTGTGGCATTCGATCGCAATGCCATCGTCTTCGATCCCTTTGATGGCAGAATTGAATCATTACAAAGTTATCGGATAAATTTATATCCCATTGCGGCGAGGTGTTCAGCGACAGAAACAATAAATCCCACGGAGAAAAGAGCGCCGACCTTAAGAGAAGTGCTTGGAGATACCCCAGACGCCCCTGAAACGATCGTCGCTTTATTACCAAGACCAGAAAATAAAGCATTATCATCTCTGACGTTTTCCTCCGATTTACTCCGTTTTCTATTTATATCAAGAACACCCGTAACACTAACGCGGGTTGAACAAAAAGGGCCTACAGCACCGCCAACTCCGAGGAGATATTAATCATCTGATTTCTACTATCATAATTTTGATTGATTACAAAATTATTAAAACACGAATGTTGTTATATTTCATGAAAATCTCAACCTGTCTTTTCCTGTAGAAAAGGAATCACTTGATCGATGTTCACCATCATCACCCCTGCACTCTTTCGCGATTTATATTCGACCTGCTCTAATCCCAATCGCGGACTTAATACCAATCGATGTGGAATACCGATCAAATCCATATCGGCAAATTTAACGCCGGGCCGCTCAGCGCGATCATCCAGCAAAACCTCATAGCCTGCTTGCATCAGTTGCTCGTAGAGCTTTTCAGCCATCGCTTGAATCTTTTGAGAGGTTTCATCTTGAATATCTTTGATAAGTGGGATAATCGCAATATGAAATGGCGCCATCGCATCCGGCCAAACAATGCCTTTGTCATCATGCGATTGCTCGATTACGGCGGCAACCGTTCGCGACACACCAATCCCATAACAACCCATCATCAATGTTGAGGCTTCACCTTTTTCATTTAATACGGTTGCATTCATCGTGGTCGAATAACGCGTGCCTAATTGAAACACTTGCCCGACTTCAATACCACGCGCAAAGCGAATTCTCCCTTTACCATCCGGTGATGGATCCCCTTCTTCGACGTTACGAATATCAATAACTGTACCCAATACCACATCACGCTCCCAATTCACATCACGATAATGGTGGTCTGTTTGATTCGCACCACACACAAAATCGGATAGCACACTGGCGCTGCGATCGATAATAACGGGCATGTTTAAATCAATGGGGCCAATTGATCCGACAGGACACCCCACTGTTTTCAAAACATCGGCTTCTGAAGCGAACACTAATGGAGACGCTACTGCATCTAATTGTGCAACTTTAATTTCATTGAGTTGATGATCGCCTCGCAGCACTAAGGCGACAAAGGGTTGCTCTCGACCTTTAACGATTAAGGTTTTCACGGTTTGTTTGGGATCGATCTTTAAAAGATTGCAAACTTCTTCAATCGTATGAGCAGTGCCGGTATGAACCAATTCCATTTTTTTTGCAGCGGGTTGTCGCACAATCGATGGCATCACAGCTTCTGCTGTTTCCACATTCGCCGCATAATCGCTCACATCGCTATAAGCCAACAATGATTCTCCCGATTCGGCGAGCCCATGAAACTCATGCGTGATTTTTCCGCCAATAGTCCCAGAATCAGCTAACACCGCTCGACAATTTAATCCGAGTCGCCTAAAAATGCGTGCGTACGTTTCGTACATAATGTCATAAGTTTCTTTTAAAGAGGCTTCATCTTCATGAAACGAATACGCATCTTTCATCAAAAATTCTCGCGCACGCATCACGCCAAATCGTGGACGAATTTCATCGCGAAATTTCGTTTGAATTTGATACAAGATAAGAGGTAATTGTTTATAACTGCGCAATTCCCGTCGGGCTAAATCCGTTACCACCTCTTCATGCGTCGGGCCATAGCAAAATTCATGATGATGTCGATCCATGATTCTTAATAATTCAGCACCATACTGAGCCCATCGCCCACTTTCGTGCCACAACTCGGCTGGCTGAATCGAAGGCATCAAAATTTCTTGCGCGCCAATACGATCCATTTCCTCTCTCACGACTTTTTCAACTTTTTTTAATACGCGTAGCCCTAAAGGCAGCCATGTATAAATACCGGCTGCTAATTTGCGAATCATACCCGCTCGTATCATCAGCTGATGACTGATTAATTCCGCATCGGCAGGCACTTCTTTGACTGTACTTAATAAAAAATGATTTGTTTTCATATGCTTTTCTCTTAAATTTAAGGTTGGATTCAGAAAAATGGATTAAGAGAAAAAACATCAATGAAAATCGCCGTCGCGTTAGCGACTCATTCCCTCAATCCTCAATCCTCAATCCTCAATCCTCAATCCTTTTTTCTTCGAAGCAATTCATCTCATCACCTCATTCCTAAAATAAACTTTACCTAGACAACCCTTTTCACTTCAGCGCCTAATTGTCTTAGGTTTTCTTCAAGATGCGCATAACCTCGATCAATATGATAAATGCGATCAACGATCGTTTCACCCGATGCAACGAGTCCTGCCAACACCAAACTGGCGGAAGCACGTAAGTCCGTCGCCATAACAGGTGCTCCTTCTAATTCATTAACTCCTTTACACACAATAGAAGCATTGTTTTCAATTGTTATGTCAGCGCCCATGCGTTGCAATTCCTGCACATGCATCAAACGATTTTCAAAAATGGTTTCAACCACTCGCGCAGTTCCTTCAGCAATCGCATTCAATGCGACAAATTGCGCTTGCATATCCGTTGGAAATCCAGGATAGGGTGCCGTAATAATATCAACCGCTTTGGGTCTTCGCCCTTGCATATCAAGTTCGATCCAATCTTTACCGATCTTAATATGTGCGCCCGCTTGTTCGAATT
>MGXI01000046.1:9530-26162 GCA_001801315.1 Gammaproteobacteria bacterium GWF2_41_13
GTAATCGCGGCGGCAGCCAAATAAGTCCCCGCCTCAATGCGATCAGGTAAAATCCGATAGGGCGCTCCTTTTAATTGCCTAACACCACGAATGATAATCGTATCCGTGCCAACACCTTCTATATCCGCACCCCAGGCCATTAAAGCGTGCGCCAAATCAACTACCTCGGGCTCTTGCGCTGCATTACGAAGAATCGTTGTCCCTTTCGCTAAAGTTGCGGCCATCATTAAATTTTCAGTACCCGTAACAGTCACGGTTCGAAAATGAATATCAGCGCCTTTTAATCCCTCTTTCGCCACTGCGTCAATATAACCATGTTCGATATCAATTTGAGCACCCATGGCGCGCAACCCTTCAATATGCAAATCAACGGGTCGCGATCCAATGGCGCAGCCACCCGGCAAAGACACTTTGGCTTGACCATGTCGCGCCAATAAAGGTCCTAAAACAACAATCGAGGCGCGCATCGTTTTGACTAATTCATAGGGTGCTGTAAAAGAATGAATGGGTCGCGCATCAATTTCCACGCAAGATGGATCAACAATCGTTAATTGAACGCCCATGAGCCCGAGTAGCTTCATCATGGTCGTTATATCGTGCAAATCAGGCACATTCATTAATGTCACAGAAGAATCAATCAATAAGCTGGCAGCGACAATTGGCAATGCCGCATTTTTAGCCCCCGAAATACTCACCTCTCCACGCAATGCTTTACCACCTTTAATCCATAATTTATTCATAATTAGCTCATGTTATCCCAGCAATTAATAAAAGTGATGTAACTATTCAGCGCTTTCCAGGGAACGCTCATATTTTGGCACTTTTTGACAAAACACCATCCAAAATCTGAACGTTCTTGTATCATCACGACCACGGTGAATAGTTACAAAGCGATTATCATATCGAAAGATCTCGATATTAGCTATCAGGAATTTTTCATTGTCCCAGAGATTTAAAACGTGAATTCGAGTTAAGTCAGATAAGCCATTTTAAAATTTCATCCCGTTTTGGTATGCTCCCTGATGATTTGACTTGACCATCAATCGCAATAGCAGGAACAGATAATATACCCAATTTTGCCATCTCAGCAAAATTATCGCTATACTGAACTTCAGCAGTAACATTGTTTTCCTTGATAAGATTTTCTACCAATTTTTTCAGTTTATGACAGGCCGCACAACCGGATCCATAAACAGTTATTTTTTTCATCAACAACTTCTCCTTCTTTTAATTAAAACTCTATCAATACAACGTGGCGTTCACCATTCATCGTAATCGTGATGATACAAGAACGTTCAGATTTTGGATGGACATTCCTCTGAGCACATTGAATAATTACGATGTGACGGGTATAACCCAGTTAAACAAGTAACCCACCAAAATAATGCCGAACGTCACAATCACTAAAAACATATAAATCAATTTAGGCTTTAATACTTTTCTTAAAATAACCATTTCTGGAAAGGATAAAGCAATCACTGACATCATGAAGGCCAGCACTGTGCCAATAGCGGCGCCTTTTCCAATCAACGCTTCGACAATCGGCATAATCCCGGCCGCATTCGAATACAAAGGAACACCTAATAACACCGCTAAGGGTACGGCCCACCAAGCATGCACTCCCATCACAAGCCGCATAAAACTTTCTGGCACATAACCATGAATAATCGCACCAATGGTTATCCCAATTAAAACATAAATCCAAATACGTCGAAAAATATCCGTAACAGAATGGTAAGCAAATAAAATACGATCATGCCAGCTTATTTTTATTGCCGCTTGTTGTGTTGAATCTGAATGAAGTTTCTTGACCCAGTCCTCGATATAATTTTCTGGATGTAACTTGCCGATAATAAAACCAGCGACCATTGCAATACTCAATCCCGTGACAAGATAAATCGCCGCTATTTTCCAACCTAACAAACCATACAGTAATATGAGCGCTATTTCATTCACCATTGGCGCTGAAATTAAAAATGAAAAAGTAACCCCCAGCGGAACACCCGCCGACACAAAGCCAATAAATAAGGGGACGGCTGAACAAGAACAAAAAGGCGTTACAATACCCAATAACGCGGCCAATACATGCCCCATCACCGCGCTTTTTCCAGCCAGGAGTCGTCTTGTTTTTTCAACGGATAAAAAAGAACGCAAAAGACCAACTAAATAAACAATCAACCCCAATAACATAAATACTTTAGGTGTATCATAAAAAAAGAATTCAGCCGTTGCCCCGAACCGAGAAGGCGATTTTATCGACAACAGCGTGTAGGTTATAAAAACAGAAAGTCCTTGAAGATGGGAATACAAAATCCACCATCCAATAAATAAACACAAATGAAGCCCTAAATATTTGATTAAGGAAGTCGTTTGAGTTGTGTTCATGTTATCCCTCACATTATTTAGATTCGCCAGTCAACAGTGTCGATTTTTTACTCATCAATTATACCTATTCTGCACGTCTCTGGGAATGTTCGCGTATCATCACGACAGGGCGCCCTCATTAAGATTTTTCAAAAATTTGCTTTTTGTCACCTGCAGAGGTTTTATTACTTGAAACTCGTTCCATCAGTAAATAAAAAATCGGCGTCACATACAACGTGAGCAATTGTGAAAAGAACAATCCGCCCACTACTGCAATGCCGAGTGATCGGCGCGATTCTCCACCCGCCCCTAATCCCAACGCAATAGGTAATGCGGCTAAAAGCGCTGAAACCGTCGTCATCATAATGGGACGAAAGCGAATCATACACGCTTCTATAATCGCTTCTTTTGCCGATAACCCTTGGCGCTTCGCCTCAAGCGCAAAATCGATCATCATAATGCCATTTTTTTTAACAAGTCCCACCAACATCACCAATCCAATAAAACTAAAAATATCGAGCTCCTGATGAAAAAGCGGTAAAGCAACTAACGCACCAAAAAGTGCAAAAGGCAACGCCGTTAAAATCGTAATCGGATGAATAAAATGTTCATAAAGAATTGCTAGCACCATATAAATAATGAGAATGGTAAATAACAACAAAATCGGCAAACTATGCAAAGAATCTTGAAACGTCTGCGCGGATCCGACAAATGATCCCGTAATAGTTTCGGGTAAAAGGCGATGCGCCATTTGATCAATGTGACTTGTCACCGCGCCTAATGAAACCCCTGGTTTTAAATCAAACGAAATAGTTACTGCGGGCAGCTGTCCATAATGACTGACCGACAAAGGACCGGCCGATTCTTGCATCTCAACCACGGCTGCTAAAGGCACCATGCTCCCTGTTGATGATCGCAAATAAAGCGTATTAAGATCCGTCATGTTTTTCTGATACTGTGGATCGATATCCACGATCACTTGATATTCATCCGTCGACGTCATAATCGTACTGATTTGACCTTCACCATACGCATGATATAAAACTGTTTCAATCGCGGCCGGTGAAATACCTAAAGCCGCGGCACGATCCCGTAAAATATGCAGCTGAATTTCCGGATTACTCAATTGAAGATTGGTATTGACCTCCTGTACTCCTGGCATCTTCATCATCGCTTGCTGAAGCTTTTGTGAGGCTTGTGATAACACCCCCCAATCCGTTCCTTGTAAAACGTATTGATAATTACTATTCGTCACCATTCCCCCAATACGAATCGCCGGTGGATTTTGTAAAAAGACTTGTATTCCCGCCACTTGGGTTAGCGCGATACGTAATGATTGAATCACCTCATCTGCCGTCTCAGCTCGTTTTGACGAAGGCTTTAGACGAATAATAAAACGCCCCGAATTACCACTCGCTGCCCCTCCTGACCCTTGTCCAATACTCGAAACAATCGCATCAACATTCGGATTATGCGCAATCACGGCGGTTGCCACTTGTTGACGCGCCACAAAATCGGGAAAAGCAATCCCTTCTGGCGCCTGTACCGTACCCATAATCATTCCAACATCCTCCGAAGGGATAAATCCTTTGGGTACCACAAAAAATAATCCGATTGTCACAAACAGGGTGATCAGCGCCGCCATCAAAATCAGGCGAATATGATCAATAGACCAGCGCAAACTATGCCCATAGAAAAGCCGCGCACGCTCAAACAGCCGTTCAAAAACATGTTTTTGTTGAGCGTGATTTTTCACGGCAGGCAATAATCGACTACAGAGCATCGGCGTTAAAGTCAAAGCGGTCAAGCCTGAAATTAAAATCGCCGTGCCCACCACAATGGCAAATTCATGAAAGACACGGCCGATCAATCCGCCCATAAAAAGAATGGGGATAAAAACGGCCACCAAAGATAACGTCATCGAAATAACGGTAAATCCCACTTCCTTTGATCCTTGCAATGCAGCCGATAATCGATCCATCCCGGCTTCAAAATGACGCATGATGTTTTCCAGCACCACTACGGCATCATCGATAATAAAACCAACCGCCAATACCAACCCCATCAGTGAAAGATTATCTAAACTGCAATCCAATAAATACATCACGCCAAATGTAGCCACAATAGAAACGGGCAATGCCAACACCGTAATGAACGTGGATGAAAGACTATTCAAAAATAAAAAAATAATACCCACCACCAATACAGCGGCAAAAAATAATGTCCATTGGACATCTCTCACGGAAGAGGCAATAAATTGGGAACGATCATAAACCACTTGTAGATGCGCCCCACCCGGTAACGACTTGGTTAAGGTCGGCAACACTTTGAAAATATTTTTAACCACAGCGACCGTATTCGCATCCGGTTGACGTTGAATCGCCAACACAATCGCTTGGTGTCCATTATACCAAGTGGCCGATTTATCATTCGCCACACTATCGGCCGCATAGCCAATATCTTTTAATCGCACAAATGCATTGTTACTCGACGCAATGACCGCCTCATTATAAGCAGCGGCATTGCTCAACTGACCATCTACTTTGAGCAAGTGATAATAAGCATCCGTTTGCAAAGTACCTGCCGGTTGGTTGGTATTAATGCCTTGAATGGCATCCACCACATTATCGATGCCTAATCCGCGCGCTGCCAATGCGGCAGGATTTAAATGAATACGTACCGCGTACTGCTGCGCACCAAACACATTGACTTCTGCCACCCCATTAACCATGGATAATCGTTCTGCCATTTGCGTTTCAGCATATTCATCTAACACGGTCAGTGGTAGGTGATCCGCAGTTAAAGCTAAAAAAAGAATGGGCGATGCAGCCGGATTGACTTTACGGAAAGTGGGCGGGTTAGGCATTTGTGACGGCAAACGACGAGTCGCTTGTGATATCGCCGCCTCGACATCTTGTGCGGCTGCATCAATATCGCGCGATAACGTAAATTGCAATGTAATTTGCGTTTGTCCTTCAGAGCTCACTGAGCTCATAGAATCAATACCAGCAACCGTACTTAATTGTTTTTCTAATGGGGTTGCCACTGTGCTTGCCATCGTTTCAGGAGCGGCGCCAGGCAAACTGCCCGTCACTACAATGGTAGGAAAATCAACGTTCGGTAATTCGCTCACCGGCAATAAACGATAAGCAACCCAACCAAAAATAACAAGTCCAATCATCAAAACCGTCGTGGCAACAGGACGGCGAATAAAAGGGGCTGATAAATTCATGAGGATAAACGTCCATTCGAATTCGGTGATGAGGTGTCAACTTGGACAGTCGCTCCATCACTTAAATCGGGCGATATCGTCGTAATCACCGATTCATTCGCTGCCAGTCCTTTTTGCACAACAACCAAATTACCGACGCGTCGGTTGATGATAATGCGTTGCACAACCGCTTTTCCTTGTTCAAGACAGTAAACAAAGCTGCCTTGTTGATCAAACTGAACAGCCGTTGCAGGCACAACCATGGCATTCGGCTCGACACTTAAAATCAATTTCACTTGGACCATTAACCCCGGCCATAAATATCCACGGGCATTATCTAATTCTGCTTTAAACAAAACCGTTCCCGTTTGCGCGTTCACCGTATTATCAATAAATACCAATCGCCCTGTTCCCAAGGGGCGAATACCACCTTCCAAAAAAACAGACACATTCAATGATCCTTGTTTTTGGTAAGTCAAAATAGAGGGCAAATCGCGTTCTGGCAAATTAAAATCCACCCATACTGGATCTAATTGGTTGATGGTGACTAAAGGGACGGCACTATTGGCAGTCACCACATCTCCGACTTTAACTGTTACATTACCTGTTTTTCCCGTCAATGGAGAACGAATTTGCGTATAGGATAATTGAATTTGCGCTTGATTACGCGCTGCATTATCCGCATTTACTTGCGCTTGCTGCTCTTTTACTGCGGCCTTTGCTTGATCATATTGCTGGCGCGTCACATAACCTAATTTGACGAGCGCTGCAAATCGATCCAAATCTTCTTGTGTCGAAATCAATGCGGCTTGATCATGCTGAGATGTTGCTTGAGCTTTTTGAACATCAGCGATTAATGTGGCCGGATCGATTTCAAATAACAATTGATTTGCCTGAACGATTTGCCCTGCTTCGAAATCAATTTTTTTAATCACACCTGTCACTTGTGGTACCACGGCTACGGATCGCATCGGCTCAACAGAACCCAAAGTAGTTAATTCAATCGGCATGGGTCTGAAGAGAACTGGCGCAACTTTCACTGTCGTCGCAGAGATAATATGTCCTCGGCTTTTAGCGCCCCCTACTATTCGAAACACAATAATCCCTATCACACAGACAATGAGCAGCGCAATAATTACTCGTCGGCGGAACAGAATTCGCGGAGAATTTATCCAAAAAAAACGCATACATCCCCTTCTTGAATGACGCTTGATTAAACGCGCTTTTCAGCGCGAGAATTGCTAGTTGTTTTTCTAGGTACGCAATGGTTTGCCAGTAAAACATGTAGCGTATTACGAACCAGTGGTAATTTTGGGGTAAATAAAAAGCCAGGATCACGATTAATCATTAATGACATATAAATATTGCTTTTCGGAAACCACATGACTATGGCTTTATAACCTTGCGTACTACCATTATGCCACCATGTTGTACCCATTTCTGACGATCCAGTTGCTGATTGACTAATACCCAGACCATAGCGCGTCTCAGTTTCCTGAGCGTTTAAGTGTGATGCCGATCTACCCGCAATACAACCGTGTTCTTTAGAGGTATGCTCATATACCAATGACATCATTTGAGCAAGTTGTTGCTCGGGTAAAATCCGATTTTGAAATAGACTCTTCCACCAGGCTATCAAGTCTTCGGTGGTAGATACGAACGCACCGGCCGTGTAAGCCCACGACATGTTGTTAGTCGTCACATCCATATCATCCATATCATAACCATGCGCCATACGTGCTACTTCTGCCGGAGAATATAGGCTAGGTAAATAAAAAGTATTGGGTAAATGCAGCATTTGATTTTCACGTAAATAATAATGGATTACATTACTGGCAGATTGATGAGTGATTGCCTCGATAATCATTCCTGCTAATACGTAATTGGTATTGGAATATTTCCACCCTTTCCCAGGAGAAAAATAAGCCGGATAGAGGCTAGCCATGTAAACCATTTCCGCAGGAGTAATTTGTGCTTTTGGGTTATCTCCGCGTATCAGTTTGAATTTTGCTGTTTTTGTATAATCAAAAATACCGCTCGTGTGATTAAGCAATTCACGAATTGTCACTCTGCTCCATTTTGGATATTGAGGCAAATATTGCGTGATAGAATCATCTAGATGAATTTTTCCTTGAGCAGCGAGCTGCAACATGATCATTGAAGTAAAAGATTTACTAATACTGCCCGCCTGAAATAAGGTATTACTCGTAATTGTTTGTGAGCCGCCAAGCATTGTTGTACCACTCACAAAAGTAATGGGCTTACACCCAGGTAAGGCAATACTTAACGCTGACGCTGGAATGCGTAACCGCGCCCGCCAATGGTTTAACAAACTTTGAATTTGCTGAGCCTGAGTAGGTGTCATATCAGCCAATGCAGGCACAGTAACTAGCAAAAAAAACAAAGTGATAACTACGCCGGAAAAAAGCATCTTAAAACAACCATTTTTTTTTAACATATCTAACCTTTAGAAATGATGTAACTTTACAGTAGTATCCCGCACAATATTCATTATGATTGCCGAGTTTATCACTGCTTTCAATTATCACAACCACAAAAAAATTTAATAGCAAAATTTACTAAAATACGCTAAAATTTGTCTGTTTTGAAATCAAAGTAGATAATTGTGTGCAATCTGTTTTTATCACCGTTATCTACAATTAATTGAAGAGGATTTATTGGCATGGCTCGTTTAACTGTTGAAGATTGTTTACCGCAAGTTGAAAATCGATTTGATCTCGTTTTAAAAGCAGCAAAACGCGCGCGCGATTTAGAACGCGGCACTACAGCCCAAGTCTCTTGGGATAATGATAAACCTACCGTCGTGGCTTTACGCGAAATTGCAGCGGGCGTGCTGAATACGAAAGCGCTCGATTATACGACCCAACCAGAAGATATAACCACTGAAGCAAAAGCCGAAGATGAAGTTGATGCTTTTATTGCAGAAGAAATGCAATCCATCGATGAAGTCGCAGAAATCGTTCAACCGGAAATCGAAATTGAGGCGTAACTATTAACCACGATCGTGATGACACAAGAACGTTCGATTTCGGATGATTTTTGATAAAAAATAGATAAAAAAATCAAATTATGAGCGTTCTTTAGAAAACGTTGAATAGTTACATCGAAGCATAATTTCTCGTGTTGAATAATTACACACAACTAACAGATGATTCTTCTTTAATTGTCAGGTATATTTTGATAGTGATTCTATCTTTGGGGAAATTATCTTGTCGCCATTCAACCGTTTAGAAACGGAATTAAAAAAATATTTACCGAACGATAAAATCGAAGAGATTCACGCAGCTTACTTACTCGCTGAAAATGCACATAAAGATCAACAGCGCTCATCCGGCGAATCCTACATTACACATCCCATCGAAGTCGCCACCATTTTGGCCAAAATGCACTTAGATGCAGCCAGCATTATTGCCGCCCTGTTACACGACGTACTCGAAGATACCGATATCCCAAAAGCCGCCATCGAAAAACAGTTCGGCCATGAAATTGTCGAATTAGTCGACGGCGTGACTAAACTCACCAAAATTAAATTTGAATCTCATGTAGAAGCGCAAGCAGAAAATTTTCGCAAAATGATGATTGCCATGGTTCAAGATATTCGCGTGATTATTTTGAAATTAGCCGATCGTTTACATAATGTCAGCACATTGCATTATCTCAAACCGGCAAAACGCCGCCGCATCGCGAAAGAAACCCTAGAAATTTATGCGCCCATCGCTCATCGCCTAGGTATGCACGCCCTGCGTATTCAATTCGAAGAATATTCCTTTCAAGGATTATACCCTTGGCGTTACGCCGTGATCAAACAGGCTGCCTCCAAAGCCTTGGGCAGTCGCATTGAAGTTTTAAAAGTCATTGAGTCATCATTGTCTAGCGTGTTGCAAAAAAGCCATTTGTCTTCTTATCAATTAAACAGTCGTGAAAAGCGTTTTTACAGTATTTATGCCAAAATGAAAAAAAAACACCTGAAATTTAATGAAATCATGGATGTCTATGGGTTTAGACTCATTGTTGACACAATTGATGATTGCTATCGCGCACTCGGTGTTGTGCATAATTTATATAAGCCATTTCCGCGACGATTTAAAGATTACATTGCGATTCCCAAAGCCAATGGTTATCAATCTCTACATACCGTTTTATTTGGCCCTTATGGCGTTCCCATTGAAGTCCAAATCCGAACACAGGAGATGGACCATTTGGCCGAAAGCGGCATTGCGGCACACTGGCTGTATAAAACGGAAGAAACAGAAACCTCTTCTTCTCATTTACGCATGCGAGAATGGATGAAAAGCCTTTTAGATATTCAGCAAAACGCAGGAAATCCGATCGAATTTATCGAAAATGTGAAAGTCGATTTATTTCCAGATGCCGTTTACGTGTTCACACCGAAAGGCGATATTTTAGAACTGCCAAACGGGGCCACAATCATCGATCTCGCCTATGCCATTCACTCGGATATTGGCAATAGCTGTGCCGCGGCCAAAGTTGATCATCGCATCACCCCATTGAGTTCACGATTACGCACCGGGCAGACCGTTGAGATTATGACGGATGTGAATGCTCGTCCAAGCCCTGCATGGCTCGATTTTGTCACGACGGGTAAAGCTCGCACCCATATACGTAATTATTTAAAAGCACAGCAACAAGGAGAAGTGGCACAATTCGGAAAAAGATTATTGGACAATGCCCTCGAACATATTCATCTTTCACTCGACCAAATTCCTCAAAAAAATATCGACGCCGTACTGCAAACCACTCACCTTAATTCTTTAGATGAGCTCTATGAACAAATCGGGCTAAGCAATCAAATTGCTCCTTTGCTCGCAAAACGACTCGCCGAAGGAGCTAACGTTATCAAACCCTCTCAAAGCACAACTACCCCATTGATCATCAAAGGAACCGAAGGGATGGCGGTGAATTTTGCGAAATGTTGTCACCCCATTCCAGGCGATCCGATCGAAGGTGTATTAATTGCCGGCCAGGGATTAGAAGTCCATCATGCTAACTGCCGAAACCTCATCGAATTAAGACGGCAACCGGATAAATGCATTCCCTTGCGTTGGGAAGAAAATATTCAGGGTGAATTTGAAATCGATTTGCACATAGAAGTGCTCGATATGCGCGGTGTTTGCGCAAAGTTGGCTTTAGCAATCGCACAAGCTGATGGCAATATTGATAGCCTGAACATCATAGAACGAAGTGGAAAATATTCGCTCGTCAGTGTGATACTTACTGTACACAGCAGCGATCACTTAAATCGCATCATGGATGCGGTGCGAAAATGCAAACATGTCATGCACGTCGAACGATATTATAATACCGCCAAACAATTGTAGCTCTACCAACCCCCAACAATTCGGCATAATCGCTTCAACTTCCTCATGACATAAGGTTGATTGAAAAATTTTGTCATAAAGCGACCGCTAGACAAATACAATCCTGCACAAACAGTCCTCACCCACCGCGCTTTCAATGCACGTTGATATTTCGCAATAAATTGTTTGCGACTATCATCAAACATTTGATCACGCTTCCCACCACTTTTATGCGTCAAATGAAAATCAATCACATAACATCGATAACCGCGAATTTGCGCAAGCAAACATAAATCTGTCCCGTAAAAATGAAAGCCGGATAAATCACACGAAACACCCAGGTTGGCCGAACGTTTAAGTAAAATAAAATTTTCATCAACACTGGAAACCAACACGGGGAAAGACCCGATGCTTTGGTTTTCGCCATGGGGATCCGTAATGCGCACATAACGTTTCGCCAAATTTCGATACCCACCGGCATTACCCAAAACAGCCCACCTTTCATCTTGAACATCCATCGCACGAATGCGATCTTCTAACACCGTACGATTGTCGCAATTCAATAAAATATCTTGATGACAAAAAATAACATATTTTCCACGCGCGTGATTTAGAAACTGACGAATCGCTTGATAAGCATCATATTGATTACGCCTAACATTATTCACATAAATGTATTCACAATCATCTCCTGAAAATCCAGCGCGCTCAAAAGAAGCGAGCATCTCGCTGTATTCGCTTTGGTTAGACACTAATGTACAAATCGAATAGCAAATCTGACTTTCCTGGATGGAATCAATTTCGATGCCTCTATTCATGAAATCCTCTTTCTAATGCTGCAACTATTCAGTGCTTTTTAAGGAACATCCCTATGTTGGGGATTTTTGACGAAAAATCATCTAAAATATGAACGTTTTTGTATCATCACGGTCTCGGCGAATAATTACTTAATGCTTTACAAATCGCTTGAAAAACAGATTCAACGGAAATTTTTGCTATATCCGCATTAAAAAAAACATGCCGTTTTTTATTGCGCGGAAATGGCCCTGTTAACACAGGATCACTGCCGCCAAATAATCCAATCACCGGTAGCTGATCATTCGCACAAGCAACATGCAAAGCGCCGGTATCATTGGATAAAAATAATTGTAGACGCGACATCAAAGCGGCTAAATCTAAAATCGAAGTTTGATTAATTAAGTTAATCGTGTCGGGGATTTTTTTGCAAAACAGCTTTCCTAATGCCTCTTCCGCCTTTGAACCTGTTAACACAATCCGAATCGAAGGATAACGATATTTTAGTTGCTTCGACAATTCAAGAAAGGATTGTATCGGCCAGGCTTTTTTATGCTGATACGGATTCCATAATCGCGTACGTTTTTTGGCCAACCCGTGACACCCCATATGATACCCAATGAAAAAATTTCCATGACTATTCAATAATTGTTGAATATGTTCGTGATGCTCTGTTTGCGGAAAAAGATCATAATGAGGATTAAAATTAGCGAGCGATTCATCCAGTTGTTCCGCATAAAAACTCAATAAATATTCGGTAACATGCAATCCTTCTTTCTGTCGTTCAGGATAGGAAATCCATTTATCTTGAAATAAAATTTCATAAGGGTTCTGGCGGGTTTCTTTATGAATTGCGAAACCCAAATCATAACGATCCGCCATGGCGGTCACTTGTTCGAGACTGGGTTGAACGAATAATTCTCGAATATAGGGATTGTATTTTAGCGCTTCGGCAGCCAAAGGCGTTTGCGCAATCACATCGATTTGCAAATTCGGTCTTACAGTTTTTAAAAAACGAAATAAAGGCGTACAAAATAACGTATCGCCCAACCGCATGGGAGAAATGGTGATAACGTTTTGCGCGTGTTGTAAGCTGATAGTCATAAATTGATTTTGTGTTGTTTCGAATGGGTAAATAGCCACTCGATTTCTTTTAAATACTCGTGTACTACCCTTTCATTTCTATTCGGCTAGTTAACAATCGACTCGCATTCACCACGACCGTGATCGATGATAATGCCATCGCTGCACTGGCCATTATAGGATTTAATAACACGCCCAGCCAGGGAAATAAAATACCGGCAGCAATGGGAATGCAAATAATGTTATAAACAAATGCGCCCCATAAATTTTGTTTGATATTTTTCATCGTGGCTTTAGATATCGTCATTAATTGCGTAATGCCATAAAGTGAGCGGCCCAATAAAGTCACATCGGCTGACTCAATAGCAATATCGGTTCCTGCACCGATCGCAAAACCGATATCCGCTTGCGTTAAAGCGGGCGCATCATTAATGCCATCGCCCACCATGCCCACTACTTCACCTTGCTGTTGCAATTGTTTGATGCGATCCGCTTTATGCTGAGGTAAAACATTCGCCATCACTTCATCAATCCCAACTTGAAAGGCAATCGCTTTTGCCGTGGCTTCCTGATCACCCGTCAACATCAATACGCGCAAACCATTAGCACGCAACTTCTGAATGGTTAGTAAAGCCTCTTCCTGAACCGCATCGGCAATCGTCATAAACCCAGCTACAACTTGATCAATCACAACAAAAATAAGGGTATGCGCTAATTTTGTATAGGTATCAATACGATGCGATAATTCGCCTAAATCAAGCTGTAAAGATTGCATCCACTTTAAATTACCTATTTTTACCGAATGGTTATCCACTATCCCTTCCACCCCTAGCCCTGGCAATGCATCAAATTGATCGACCGGCAATATCGATAATTTTCGATCACGCGCTGATTGAACAACAGCTAAAGCTAAAGGATGCTCTGATAATGTCTCAATACTGGCGGCATATTGTAAAATTTGCTGAACAGAAAAATGATTCGCTGTTAAAACAGTTTGGACTTCTGGCTGACCCTTCGTTAGTGTCCCCGTCTTGTCGAATACCAAGATTGTTAGTTTTGCTGATTGCTGCAACGCTTCTCCATGGCGAATTAAAATCCCTCGTTCAGCCGCTTTCCCAATCCCAATAATTAAAGAAATCGGTGTCGCTAACCCAACAGCGCAAGGACAGGCAATCAACAAAATACTTAAGCTAGTTACTAACATATAAGCCACTTTGGGCTCAGGTCCTACAAAATACCAAATAAACGCGGTAGTAATAGCCAACAAAATAATCACCGGCACAAAAATCGCAGCAATGCGATCAGCGAGCCGACCAATCGCCGGTTTCGTCGCTTGCGCTCGCTCAACATAGGCAATAATTTGCCCTAGCACACTGTCTTTGCCGATTTTCGTTACACGGTATAAAAAGCTGCCCGTTTTATTGATCGTTGTGCCAATCACCGCATCGCCCACTTGTTTTTTGACTGGCATCGACTCGCCCGAAATCATCGATTCATCAACAGTCGAATGTCCTTCAATCATCATACCGTCTACAGGGATTTTTTCGCCCGGTTTGACGCGAACCACATCACCCAACACCACAGATTCAATGGCAATAAATTGTTCTTGTTGATCACGAATTACCCGCGCCGTTTTGGATTGCAATCCAATGAGGCGACGAATCGATTCATTCGATTTCCCTTTCGCACGCATTTCTAATGCAGCACCAAAGTTGATAAAGGCTAAAATAAATAATGCTGTCTCTAAATACATATGTCGAGCAAGCGTTGGAATCATCATCGGAATGGCAATCACAACCATCGAATAAAACCAAGCGGTTAATGTTCCGATTGCGATTAAACTATCCATCGTCGTTTTAAAATAGCGTAACTGTTTTAAAAATGCTTGATAGATATGGCCGCCTGCATAAAACATGATAATCAATGTTAAAAATCCGATTCCCATCCAACTCATTTGAGACGCCCAGTGTGTGGATAAAGGGAGAAAGTGGAACCACTCAATCACCATCAAAACCGCACCTAAACAAGCCGCTATCACGGACTTTAATAGCAGCTCAAAAAAATCTCGTCGTTCTTGTTTGGCCATTTTTTCTAGGTCGCCTTCTTCACGAATTAAGGCGGCTTGATACCCAACCGACTGAACTGCTTGAATGATTTCTTCAGAAGATAAAGCGCTCGAAATGGACAAATGCTGGTTCGCAAAATTGATTGAAATTTCTTGGGTACGTGGTAATTGGCGTAAGCGATTCGTAATCATCTGCACACAGCTCGCGCAACGAAGCCCGGATAATTGAAATAAACGGGTTTGATAGTCTGCTGGCATCATGGTTTCACCACGCTCGATAAAATCTCGTTAATCGTCATCGTTTTTGGAAAATGCTTTAATAGCCATGTTTGCTGATGCGCTATTTGGTCATGCTCATTAAGATCCGCCAAAGGGCTCAACACTTCTAACTCAAGATAAGGATAATCTCCCGAATTATAGACTTCAACCATACCCCCTTGTGGATATTTTTTTTCCGGACTGATATCGAAATAACGAACCATTGCGATCAAATGATCAACCTGTTCTTTTAACGCAACAACCACGCCCTGCGTAATATCACAACTGTATTTAAATTGCAGGGGAGTTTCACAGCGGATTTCTACCCAATTCTCCATAACCGAATTCAGTAATTCATGTTGATTTTCCAAGCTCGCTGCAAACCGTGTGTCGGGTTTTACTTGATCTCCACGTGCAGGAAAATAAATGCGAAAGGGTCGAAGCAATTGCGTTACATCCCAAATCCCACACGAAATTGTTTTATGTGATTGATTCGTAAATTGCTGCGTTAAAGTGATTTCTCCATTCGATTGTAAAGCAATCTTACGAATCATCTGCAATCCGGTTTCTTGATCAACAGGGCTTGTCATCGTGATGGACTGGCCATCAACACAAGCCGCGTATTGCCCAGCATCTAAATGTAACGGAGGAATACCCACTATCCAATTTTGCTCAGGTGCAACCCAAGTCTTATCACCGCCCCAAAGTCGAAATCCGAATGCTTTTTTAAATGTCGATAAATCCTCGATTTTTCCCCATTCAAAAATCTCGCCCAAGCGATTTTGATCCACATACAATAACTCTTCTTCTCGATAACGCAGCGAAATAATTCGCCCGCCTATATTCGGCGTCACGCCTATTTCAATCTCACCATTTGATAAGCAATATCCGTCCCAACCGTGGTAATTCTTTGGACTAATCATTACTTTATTCATTATTTCCCCCTTCTTCTCATAATCCACTTTTCGATTTCAACCAATAAAAAGATGATGCCACTTAATAGCAGGATTCTTGTCCATTGAAAAATATCGATCGTGGCTGAACCAAAAAAATATTGCATCATCGGTACATAAGTGAATGCCCATTGAAAAAATAGGGTAACCCCAATGGCAATCAAAACAGGTTTACTGCCCAATAAGTTATCCAAAGAAAATCCAGAGTCATACGTTTTTCGGCAATTTAATAAATAGACAATTTCGCTCATCACAATCATATTCACAACAACAGTTCTGGCAGCGGCTAAACTAGCGCCTGTATGGCGCTCATAGATAAACAATCCAAAACCACAAAGAACCATCATTAATGTCACATAAGCAAGGCGCCAAACTAAAAAACGAGATAAAACTGGTTCATGACTCGATCGAGGTAATCGCTTCATAATACCTGCTTCTGCCAATTCAAAACTCAGTGAAAGAGCTAAGGTGACTTCCGTAACCATATTCACCCATAAAATCTGCACGGCGGTCATCGGTAACACATAGCCAAACAAAATGGCGAGCATCATCATGCACGTTTCG
>MGXI01000047.1:0-16110 GCA_001801315.1 Gammaproteobacteria bacterium GWF2_41_13
GAAAAAAATAGGCGGTTATCACCGCCTATTTTATAATTGAAACGTTAACCGACGTCTCGCAAACCAAGCTCTTCGATTAATTTACGATAACGTTCGAGATCATTCGCTCGAAGATACTTTAGTAACTTTCGACGTAAACTGACTTTTTGCATCAGCCCACGACGAGAGTGGAAATCTTTTTTAAAAATCTTGAAATGTTCAGTCAATTTCTTAATATCCGCCGTTAAAACAGCGATCTGAACTTCTGTTGATCCCGTATCATTTTCACTCAATCGATGCGCCGCGATCACCTGCGCTTTTTCTGCCGACGATAACGCCATAACTATTAACCTCGTTTTTTATCTTCTATTAAAGGTGGAGCATTCTACCGATATATCCAGGCTACAACAAGTATTTTCTATGGCCAAAAATATTTTTTTGCACGTCTCGTCTGATTTCTTTAACTAATTCTGAGTCTGAGCAGTAATTATTCACCGCGATCCTGATGAAACAAGAACAGCTCCTTCGAGCATGCTGAATAGTTACACTGAGTAAAAGAATGGCTGTTTCTAACTAATCTAGCGACGTTTAACGGTAGCAAGCCTTAGCTCTTTCATCTCTTGACCATCAACCGGGGCACGAAAGGTTTGATCTTGTCTCAATATTCTTGTGCTAGCATCAGTAGCGCGAATTGTTTCTAGCCGTTGCGCCAAATCGATTTCTTCTGCTTTTACTAATAAATCGTCTACCTTTTTTAAACAATCGGGCCTGCTCTTCATAAAGACACTGGTGCAAGATTGAAACTTAGCTCGAGTCACCATCGAGCGATCACCAAATCCTCCCATCAAAAATTCTTTCAATTGAACAAGCCCTACTAATCTTTGTTTATCTCGACACACAACAGGCTCACCTTCAGCATTTTCGATAGCAGCAATTAGCGCTCGGAAAAGCGCTATATCTTTACTAGCTGAAGCGATGTTTAAAAATGTTTGCCGTACGCCGTTATCATCCGCTTTCATTACTTCAAAACAATTTTGCTCACATCCAAGCTGGGAAGAAAATTGTTTAAATTGTTCAGAAGAAATTTTTTGATCACGACCTGCATGTATCCCAATAAGAACAAATTTAGGATTAATAGCTCGACCACTCCGGCTTATCGTAACCTCTATTGTGCTCTTATATGCCTGCATATCATTTAATGAAGCCGGATTAGATAAATCCATAACAAAAATTATTGCATTGGCTTGCGCTATACGAGGCATAAGTGTTATTCGAAAGTGGAGTTGAGAAAGAAAATCATGCCGAAGCAATAATCCAACCGGTATCTCATCAATCTGCTCTCTATAAAATGCAAAATCCATACAACTCCTACATCCCAAAAATTCATTGGTAACGCCTCGAGCGCGATCATAACTTTCAAATAACTCATTTATAATCTCGTGATCGTTATAAACGAGCATAAAATGAAGAACGGCACTCTTAGGTGCCCGCGATTGAAAAAACATAAAATCCCTTACAATTCTAATTGACTTCTGACTTTAAGGAGACCCAACATTCGCAGGAATGATAAAAAACGAAACGGGCACACAGCAGCGTACCCATTAAAAAACAATTTTATCGTGAATACCCCTTCCCTCAATCCTACTTCACCGGCACATTTTTCAATATTTCCAACGTCAAATCCCAAATTCTTTTCGTCGAAGAAATATTTAACTTTTCATCCGGCGAATGTACGTGAAGCAATTCTGCGCCATAAGAAATCATATCCAAGTTAGGGTATTTATCCCCAATAAATCCGCATTCTAATCCGGCGTGAATCGCTTTAACTTCGGGTGTTTTACCATACATCTTTTGAAAAATCTCCTTGGCCACCTTTACAATCGGAGAATTTAAATTGGGGTTCCAGCCAGGATAAACATTTGACCAGGTTGCTTTTACCCCCGCCAATTGCGCAATACTATAAACCATCCTGGCAACTTCATCGCGGAGGGAATCCACAGAACTGCGTTGCAGCGTATAAATAATCACTTGATTATTTTCCATACGGAGATGCCCTAAATTGGTTGAAGTGCGCACCAACTCAGGCATGTCAGGCGTCATGTCTATAACACCATGCGGACAAGCACATAAAATCTTTAATAATTTATCTTGCGCCATTTTATCCATCACATTTTGTGGCGATTTTGTTTCCACAATGTCAATTTTAAGCCCTGCATCAGTCAGCGTATATTCTTGCTGAATCGCTTCCGCAAATGTTTTGACGTATTTTAAAAATGCCTCTTTTTCTGTCGCGGGAACCGTCAGCACCGCCGTAGCATCTCGAGCAATCGCATTATGAATTGGACTGCCGCCTTGAATCGCGGCTAACCGCAATTGAAATTGCTCTTGCGCTTGCCATAACACGCGATTTAAAATTTTAATGGCATTTCCGCGCCCTAAATGAATATCCCCGCCAGAATGCCCGCCTTTTAAACCAGAGACGGTTAATTGATACGCTGGATCCCCTGCAGAAGCTGGCTCTGGTTGATAAGACACAACCATATCGGTATCAACGCCGCCCGCACAACCGATATAGAATGATCCTTCTTCTTCTGAATCTAAATTTAATAAAATATCGCCTTTTAGGCTGTTCGTCGCTAAAGCCCGAACACCATTCATGCCTGCTTCTTCGTCCACAGTAAAAAGCGCTTCGATCGGCCCATGTGGGATATCTTTAGCCGCTAATAGGGCCATCGCCATCGCCACGGCGATCCCATTATCCGCACCGAGCGTTGTCCCTTTTGCTTTGATCCAATCACCATCGACATAAGCCTCAATGGGATCTTTTAAAAAATCATGGGTGCTATCTTTTGCTTTATCGGGCACCATATCCATATGCCCTTGCAATATCACCATACGTCGATTTTCCATACCAGGTGTTGCAGGTTTGCGAATAATCACATTCCCCGCTTGATCACGAATCGTTTCGAGCCCCAAGTTTTTTCCAAAACTTTCCAAAAATAAGCTGATTTTTTCCTCGTGCTTTGATGGACGCGGAATATCACAAAGTTGACTGAAATAACCCCATACTGACTTCGGTTCTAACTGATTCAAATTACTCATTGCCATTCTCCTCTGTTTTTAAAGATGTAAATTATTCTTGAAAAAACTTATTCGTCCACTGACGAATAATTTCTGCCGATAAACTAAATTTTTTCGCAGCATTTCCTCTCATTAAAATCGAACCATTATTCAGCATTCACAAAAAAACGTCCATGTAATTTTTAACATTTTCATATGATTGACAAAACAAAAACGCTTGTTCATTATGCATGGATATCATCCATATCGATATTGTTTTTACCTCAAAGTGCGTTTTTTTATATCGTTAATGACTGACTTAAAAATACATATTTATCCTATTGCCAAAAAATCGATGGGGCAGTATAAATGTATTGAAAATCGTATAATATCTATAGCAGGATGCTATAAAAAATCAGGGATGAATGGATATTATGCGATTTTTTTATATCCATCACTTTTTACTACCCTCGCAATGACAGAAGAACAATTCGCTACGTAACCTAACAACGCGAATTCGGACACCTAAAAACCGCGCACGCACCCGCTATAAAGACAAAAAAGATTATCCTTGTACATCCGATTTCTCTCGCTATAATAAGTTATCTTCACAAATGAATGATAGTATAAAGGAATTAGACTTATGAAAGCAGCCAAAATACAAGCGGCCAAAGATATTGCGCGCATTTTTATTGCTATTCCTATGCCATTTCTTGTTAAGCAACAAGTCAGCATGCTCACTGTTTCATTACAAGCTCATCTTAAAAGACGTTCCCCAGAAGCGTTATCGTCTATTCGTTGGATAAATCAGGACAATTTACATTTGACTCTACGCTTCCTCGGCAGCATCACCCCCGAACAAATTGATTTTATTAAAACACACGCCGCGCCAATCATTCAGAACACACGATCATTTAAAACGGTATTGACCTCGTTAGTAGCTTTTCCATCTTATGAAGAACCTCAGATTATTGCATTAGCACCTCACCCTCAACCCGCCATCATTGCGCTTTCCTATAAAATGGAAGATATTGCTAAAGAATGCGGTTTACCTGCCGAAAAACAACCGTACCAACCTCACCTAACCATTGCTCGTATCGACCGAAAAACTCATGTTAACTGGAAAAATATTAACGCGCCAAAAATTCGGCTCGCTGTCGAGGAGGCTTGTTTGTTTCAAAGCAAACAGAGCGATGAAGGATCCGTCTATGAAAAACTGGCCACCTTCCCCTTAGCCATGGCGTAATCATTCATTGCAATCAGTGATGAAACTATCGATTTTTCGTCAAAAATCATCCAAAATCTGAGCGTTCTTGTATCGTCACGATCGCGGTGAACGATTACTCGCGAATAAAAATTACTCGGGTACAGCTCTGTTAGTCACTAACTCGCTGTTTGATGATTACCTAAACCGCCAAAGATATCGATAGCCCGATTTAGCAGTGGCATCAGTAAGTCTTTGTTGATAGGTTTAACAAGATAATCAAAAACACCTGCTCGAATTGTCTCAATGATATCTTCTTTTTCGCTCAAACCCGTCAACATAATAACAGGAATCTTTTTAAGCTGCTTCGATTGTTGCATCGCCAGTAAAACTTCCAATCCACTCATATACGGCATATAGCGATCAATAACTACCGCACAAAAACGATCTGGATTTTCTTTTAATTTAGATAAAGCCTCCTGGCCATTTTGAGCTTGCTCAAAAGAAATACACGCTTCTTCCAAATAGCGCCTCAATTCCATTAAGCTAATCGGTTCATCATCAACTACTAGAACTTTTTTATCCATATTGTTCATTGGGATTACCCCCTTGTTTTAAAGGTTTCTCCATACCTTGGAGAAACATCATACATTAATTTAATGACTTAAGTCAATTTCAGTTTCTATTCTTCATTAATTTTTCTCTTGGTAGGATTTAAGCAAGTCAGTATAATTCACCGTTTAAAACGCCCTATATAATTGGAAAATGACTATGACGCCAGACGAAATCAAAAAACTAGCTCGATTAGCTCGACTTAAAATCACTGATGAAGAAATTGAAAAATATACTGACATCAATGCGATATTGCAACTTGTGAAAGAAATTATGCAAGAAAAGGATACGTCCACAGTTGAACCTCTCTGCCATCCGCTTGAGCTAGAACAACGTTTACGCCCAGACATCGTCACGGAAAGCAATCAACGTGATTATTTACAAGAAAGGGCGTCACTGGCTAATTATAGCCTCTACCTCGTTCCTCAAGTTATCCCGCCTAACACCAAGAATAAATAGGATTATTTATGCACCGAAAAACGATTACCGAGCTTGCAGAAGCCCTACACCAAAAAGAATGCTCCTGCCTGGAATTGACGCGCTATTTTTTAGATCGCATTAATCGATATAATCCCGCACTCAACGCCTTTATTACGATCACCGAAAAAGAAGCACTAGAAGCGGCTCAAGAGGCTGATCGCGCTTTTCAACAAGGTACCGCCAAAAAACTAACCGGCATTCCGATCGCCCATAAAGATTTATTTTGTACAAAAGGGGTTAAAACATCTTGCGCCTCTAAAATGTTGGACAATTTCATTGCCCCTTACGACGCCACTGTCGTCAGCAAACTCAATCACGCGGGCACCATTTCACTGGGCAAAACCAACATGGACGAATTCGCCATGGGTGCTTCAAATGAAAATAGCTTCTATGGTCCCGTCAAAAATCCGTGGGACTTAACCCGCGTACCTGGCGGCTCTTCAGGCGGCTCGGCTGCCGCAGTTGCCGCTCACTTAATTCCTGCGGCAACTGGCACAGATACCGGCGGTTCTATTCGTCAACCAGCCGCATTAACAAATACAACCGGCATCAAACCCACTTATGGCCGTGTTTCGCGTTTTGGTATCATCGCTTTCGCCTCAAGCCTTGATCAAGCTGGCTTGTTAACCCAAACCGCTGAAGATGCTGCCTTATTATTAACAGAAATGGCCGGCTTTGATTCTTATGATTCAACCACAGTCGAAGAGGCAGCACCCGATTTCACGAAAACCCTGAACAATTCGATCCATGGATTAAAAATCGGATTACCTCAAGAATGTTTCCCCGAACATTTAGATCCAAAAATTAAAACCGTCATAGATCAAGCTCTTCGACAACTCGAATCCCAAGGCGCGATCATTCAAGAAATTAAACTGCCTCACGTCATGATGGGCATCCCCGCTTATTATATTATTGCACCGGCTGAGTGCTCATCTAATTTAGCGCGATATGACGGCATTCGTTATGGTTATCGCTGCAAAGGTCCTGTCGATTTGCAAGACTTGTACGAGCGATCGCGTGCCGAAGCGTTTGGCGATGAAGTCAAACACCGCATTCTCATCGGCACATACGTCTTATCAAGCGGCTATTACGATGCTTACTATATTCAAGCGCAAAAAATTCGCCGTCTCATTAAAAATGATTTCGTTAAAGCTTTTCAATCCGTAGATGCAATTCTAACGCCAACCTCGCCCACAACAGCATTTAAACTAGGCAGTAAATCCAAAGACCGGGTCAACATGTATACGTCTGACATCTTTACGGTTCCCGTGAATTTGGCCGGCCTCCCCAGCATTTCCATTCCGGCCGGCTTCGTCGATCAATTACCCGTAGGTTTGCAATTAATCGGAAATTATTTCGACGAAAGCAGAATTTTAAACGTGGCTCATCGTTTTCAACAAGCAACCGATTGGCATCGACAGATCCCCAAAAATTTCGAATAAATTAATAAAGGTATGAATCTATGACTGAACTTGCGCAAAAAGATGAGAGGCGAGATAAAAATGAGCATTGCGGACAAATTTTTAACGCGTCAGATCGCTGTTCGCACATATCCAGCACGAATTGGGAAACCATCATCGGCCTCGAAGTCCACACACAGCTCCTCACACAAAGTAAATTATTTTCAGGATCAGCGACTGCTTATGGCGCCGATGTCAATACACAAGCAGGTATTATCGATTTAGCGATGCCCGGTGTGTTGCCCGTCTTAAACCAAGAAGCGGTCACAATGGCCATCAAATTTGGGCTCGCCATTCATGGACATATTGCACGCCGTTCCATTTTCGCGCGCAAAAATTATTTCTATCCCGATTTACCGAAAGGCTATCAAATTACTCAACATGAACTGCCCATCATCAGCGACGGCTACTTGGATATTGCACTCGATGATAAAAACACGAAGCGTATTCATATCACCCGAGCTCACCTCGAAGAAGATTCCGGTAAATCACTACACGAAGCCGTTCGCGGCATGACAGGTATCGATTTAAACCGCGCAGGGATTGCCTTAATTGAAATCGTGTCAGCGCCCGACTTGCGCTCTGCTGAAGAAGCCGTAGCCTACCTCAAAGCCTTACATACACTCGTCCGCTATTTAGGTATTTCCGATGGCAATATGCAAGAAGGCTCTTTCCGTTGCGATGTAAATGTGTCGGTGAAACCCAAAGACAGCGATCAACTGGGCACACGAACAGAAACCAAAAACCTTAATTCTTTTCGTTTTGTCGAACACGCCATTCAATCAGAAGTCGCCCGACAAATCAAAATCCTCGAATCTGGTGGGAAAATCATTCAAGAAACACTCGCCTTCGATTCTGTCAAAAATGAAACGAGACCGTTGCGCGAAAAAGAAGAATCACACGACTATCGTTATTTCCCCGAACCCGATTTACTGCCGCTTGTCATTACCGAGGAAACCATCGAGTCGATTCAGAAAGCATTACCCGAACTACCTGCAGAAAAATTCAATCGATTTATCGCACAATATCATCTATCCGCTTATGACGCACATTTTTTAACCGCTGATCATGATACAGCCAATTATTTTGAATCGGTCATTCACGCAGAAGCAATCGATCCCAAGTTGGCCGCCAATTGGATGATGGGCGAATTGTCCGCGGCATTAAACAACGAAAATTTATCGATTATCCAATCGGCGATTTCAGCTGAACATCTCGCCCAATTATTAAAACGCATTCAAGACAACACTATTTCTGGCGCCATCGCGAAAACTGTTTTTGAAGCCATGTGGCATCAAGAAGGCACAGCCGATGTAATCATCGAGAAAAAAGGTTTAAAACAAATTACCGATACGAGTGAAATAGATACGATGATTGATGAAGTCATCGCCGCTAATCCGGAAGAACTTGCCGCCTATCGCAGCGGCAAAACAAAACTCTTAGGATTTTTTGTAGGCCTTGTCATGCAACGATCAAAAGGGAAAGCGAATCCTCAGCAGGTCAATCAGTTATTAATCAAAAAATTGTAATCATTCACCGCGATCGTGACGATACAAAAACGTTCAGATTTTGGATGATTTTTGGCGAAAAATTGATGAGAAAGCGGAATGCATAAATAATACATGAGCATTTTGAAGATATTTTTGGTTCTATGTTGTTTTGAGTGGGTAAGGCCGTCATCCCGCGGGATGACGTTCGTGGTTTTACTGGAATCCAAAACACAATGAGGGGCGCAGAATGATTTATTTTGTTACCCACTCAAAACAACATAGGGCCATATTTTTCGTCAAAAAGCGCCAAAATATGAGCGTTCCTTAGAAAGCACTGAATAGTTACAAAAAATTAACACAATAAAAGTTGACAACAAGGGAAACTATCTATTATCGTTCTCGCCTACTCGAAGCGGAGTAAAAAAGCATGTTATTTGTTGGCATTATCATCACAGCCAACCAATGAACATGCGAAAAATAATAATGATAATAAGAGGGTAATACAATGATGCATCTATCTTTTTTAAAAACTGCTGCTGATGCGTTAACCAACGCTGTAACTCAAAATGAAGAGAACCTACTTCGCGCAGCGGTTGGAGCTGCAATAATCGTAACAGTGGGTGGCACTCTGGCCACAACACTCTTCGTTTGTCGCACTTGCGTGAATGGATGTGGTTTTTTTAATAAAACGGCAACACAAAAACCTACAGAAACACTTGCCGAAAAAGGACAACTCAAACATCCTTTACTACAAGATGAACGCCCCCAAACCCCAAGAACCCTTAGCGGTCTCTATCCTTCCTCGCGCCCTGGCATGTGATCCACCAGCATTGAAATCAATACATCCTCGTGCTCGCCACGAGGATCCAGTTTTTAAGAACCTGAGTTCTGGGTTTGTCTTATCAACTGCTCAAATTTTTACACGATCATTGCGAAACTACATGTAAGCAATTGTCAAAGCATCGTCTGCGAGGTATGGCCGAAGTAACCCAGATACTGCTTCGGCCATACCTCGCAATGACGAGAGAATGGATTGATTCGTCGCGGGCACTCCTCGCAATGGTCGCATGAGGCATCCTCCCCCAATCTTTTAAAACCTCGCATTCTTCGGCGTTCTTGGAAACGGAATCAAATCGCGAATGTTGGCAACACCGGTAATATAACCCATCAACCGTTCAAAGCCCACACCAAATCCCGCATGTGGTACGGAACCATAACGTCGCAAATCCAAATACCATTCATACGATTTCAAATCGAGGCCTAATTCCACAATCCGTTTTTCTAAAGCCGCTAATCGTTCTTCACGTTGGCTCCCACCAATAATTTCTCCCATACCAGGCGCCAACACGTCCATCGCAGCCACCGTTTTTCCATCATCATTCATCCGCATATAAAACGCTTTAATTTCTTTCGGATAATTTTTGACGACAACGGGCCTACCCACATATTCTTCTGCCAAATAGCGCTCATGCTCCGACTGCAAATCAGCACCCCAATGCACCGGGAATTCAAACTTCTTTTTCGCTTTCAATAGAATCTCAACCGCTTCCGTGTAGTCCAAATGGACGAACGGCTCATGAATAAAATGGTCCAATCGTTCGATACATTTAGCATCCACTTGCTTCTCAAAAAACGTCATATCATCAGGACGCTCTTGCAACACCACTTTAAAAATAAATTTCAACAAATTTTCGGCCAATTCAGCAATTTGATTTAAATCAGCAAAAGCCATCTCCGGCTCGATCATCCAAAATTCTGATAAATGTCGACTGGTATTGGAATTTTCCGCACGAAATGTCGGGCCAAAGGTATATACTTTCGATAAACCCATCGCATACGATTCGGCATTCAATTGGCCAGACACCGTTAAAAACGACTCTTTACCAAAATAATCTTGCGCGTAATCGATCTGGCCTTCGGGCGTTTTAGGCAGATGCGCTAAATCCAATGTCGTCACGCGAAACATTTGCCCTGCCCCTTCACAATCGCTCGTCGTGATAATCGGTGTCGGCAACCAATAAAAACCATGCTCGTGGAAGAATCGATGAATCGCATACGAAAGTGATGCGCGCACGCGCGTGACAGCCCCTATCAAATTCGTACGAGAACGTAAATGCGCATATTCACGCAAATATTCGACCGTATGATGCTTTGGAGAAATCGGATACGTTTCTGGATTTTCCACATCGCCTATCAATTCAATATCCGTCGCCTGCACCTCAACCGCCTGACCTTTCGCGGGAGAAGCCGATAGAGTCCCTGTTACACGTACGGCACAACCGGCCGTCAAATGTAAAACCGTGGATTCATAATTCGGCAACGTATTCGGTGCGATAATTTGCAAGGGATGAAAACAAGATCCATCGGTAACCGCCAAAAAAGAAATCCCCGCCTTCGAATCGCGGCGCGTACGCACCCATCCTTGCACAACCACTTCAGCGCCCATCGCCATTTTGCCGGCAAGTACTTCTAAGATAGAAACAGCTTGTGATAACATCGATTTTCCTCTTCATTTGTAAATATTCACTGCAATCTTGATGATACAAGAACGTTCAGATTTTGGATGTTCCTTAAAAAGCACTGAATAGTTGCCATGTTATCAATGGACTCGCCTCCTAGACAAGCATAAAAATTAGATTTACTCTATGATCTCATTCAACACTAAGGAGAGTGAATTATATGCCATTAAAATCGGGGTCTTCTCAAAAAATTATATCTGACAACATTAAAGAGTTGATGGATACAAAGCCTTCTAAGACTCGCGCTAAAGGAATCTCAACGCTTGCTAAAAAACGGGGGATTACGCCACAGGAAGCCAAACAAAAACAAGCGATTGCGATTGCCATGACCAAAGCCAGACAGTCTAAACATAAAAAAAAGTAATCTCTCGATTGAACGCAAAGGAAACACATTTTTGCCTCCTCCTGATCATGGCAAATATAATTCCATGCAACAATATCTCTCTTGACCTTCACCTCAATCCCAGTAATCATTTCGCCAATTTTTAATGACTGGGATTTTAATATGATGCCTTCTTCATCACCTCAACCTAGAAATAAGTCCGATTGGCTTTGGAATAACCGTTTGAGCTTATTATGGTTGTGTCTAGCTGCTGTCATTATTTTGTTCGCTCTGCTCGGCGCGAAAGAACTCTGGACACAAGAATGGCGTTGGGCAAACATTCCACAACAAATGCTGTTACGCCATGATTTTTTCCATCCTTATTTAGGCGGCGTGCCTTACTACGACAAACCGCTCTTGTCTTATTGGTTTATCATTGGCTTTTCGTATTTACTTGGTTCGCTCAATTTATGGGCCATTCGATTACCAAGCGCAATCGCCGGCTTGATTGTTGTCTTATGCACCGTATCGATTGGAAAAAAATTATCTTCTCGTTCGACGGGTTTAATCGCGGGATGGTTACTGATCACAACGTATTACTTTATTTTTTGGTCGCGCGTCGGCAACAGCGACATGCTCAATTTAGCAGGCATCATGCTGGCCGTCTGTTGGTACTTTAAAAACCAACATAAAACCAGCTTTTTATCCTACCTCGTGTTTTGCGTGATTTTATCAGTCGCCTCTCTCATTAAAGGATTGATCGCCCCGGCGTTGACTCTCATCGCCTTGTTACCGCATTTGTTATACCAATCCACCTGGCAAAAACATCTGAATAAAAAATTATTGCTGGCCGTTCTCGTTGCGGGCTTGTTTTATGTGACCCCCTTTGCCATCTCGACCTATATCAACCCACACGGCTATACCGAAAGTGGGTTACGAGAAGTTCTTCAGGAAAACATCTTGCGTTATATTCATCCTTTCGATCATGTCGAGCCATTTTATGTTTATTTCATTTATCTGCCGACTTATCTCTTACCTTGGACGGTTTTATTCATCCCTGCTTTGATTACATTTCCAAAACGATGGAGAACATTATTGACTGGCGAGCGTTGGTTTTTTTGGTCAACCGTCTTTATTTTCGTTTTTTTAACCATCAGCGGTTCACGACGTGATTATTATATTTTGCCGATCTTGCCTTTTGCTATTTTATTAACAGCTGAATGGATTTCAGCCAGCCTTTTAAAAAATGGGGCTCTTTATCGCTTCACAAAAAAATCAGCGTTAATCATTTATGGGCTTGTATTATTATACTTCGCCGTCATAACACCGATCGCCTACAGCGGCGGCGGACCTGAAGTATTCATCAAACTCGTCAGACAAACCGCCGAAAAAACAAAACCTTGGCCACAGTGGCATTTCGTATTACTAGATACACGTAACAATTTATCGTTCTATTTGCATTCATCTCATCTTGTCGATATTCAAAAAGCATCCGAAGAAACGAATGCGCATCCAACGCGAGAAAATATTTTGAAGAGTTTTCCCCAGCTCATCGCGACACAACCCGATACAATTTTATTGATTGGTGAAAATTTCTTTGAACCCATCAAAAATGATGTCGCTAACCGTTATACTATTCTTTATTTACCGCTCAATCGAAAAGATCAGTGGCTAAAAGAAAAACCTGATGATTTGCCGATAGCGCTAATCCCCAACCCGCTTATTTCAAGTGCCCCATCACATGACTGAAAAAAACATTAATCGACTTTTTTATATTTTCATCACACTCCATCTTTTTTGCTGGACGCTTTTACCCACTTTTTTACGCTACACGCTCCCGCTTGACGCGATGGAAGGCACAACTTGGGGTCGACAATTATATTTAGGCTACGATAAAAACCCTTTCCTCAATGCATGGCTCACCGAACTGGCCGTTTTTCTCGGCGGAAAAAGTGGCTGGCTCATTTACGCGTTCGGGCAATGTTGTGTTATCGCTTGTTTTTGGGCGATATACCAGCTAGGGAAAAAAATGCTTTCGCCTATCCATGCGCTCATCGCCGTTTTACTGTTAGAACTCATGACCAATTACAACATCGATGCCATTGATTTTAATGACAACACCTTACTCCTCGCTGGCTGGGCATTAATCATTTATTTTTTTTACACAGCCATTCAATCACAAAAGATAAAAAGCTGGCTAGCTGTCGGTCTTTTTTCGGGACTTGCGATGATGGCAAAATATTTTGTGGTGATGTTGTTTATTCCGATGGCTTTATTTTTAATCATCGATTCGACTGCCCGTCAAAGTCTTAAAAAATCCGGCCTGTACCTTGCTAGTTTGCTTTTTTTAGCGATTATCTTACCGCATGTATTTTGGCTCAGAACTCATCATTTCATCACGCTTACCTATGCGTTTGCTCGAACACATCACGCAACAAACTGGCTCATGCATATTCAATATCCATTACATTTTACATTATCTTATCTGGGCGCTTGCATTCCTCCACTGATCTTATTTTCTACGCTCATGATCGGGTCATCCTCTCGCCTGACTAAAAGAAAAATTTTACCCTCTTTTCAATGGCGCTTTTTGATTTATCTGGGCGTACTGCCTTTTGCGTTCGTTGTTTTGCTATCCTTATTGACCGGCATGGCCTTACATGTTGGTTGGGGACAACCCTTGTTATCGCTGGGAGGATTATTGTTATTAGCGGCTACACAACCCACTCTCACACAAAAAACATGGAAATTATTTTTGATCTTATTTTATAGCCTATTTTTCGCCTTATTAGCCGGTTATACCCTCTCATTAATAAATGCCGGCGATAATTCCAGTGCTAATTACCCTGGGCCTCGCATCGCTCAACAACTCACGCAACAATGGCATGATCGCTATCATACAACACTTTCCTATGTCGTCGGTCCGCGATTTGATGCTGGCGTTGTATCGTTTTATTCGATCGATCGACCTACGGTTTATATGGATGCCGATCCTGTATCGAGCTTTTGGATTGACGAAAAAAAACTTTCTAAAAAAGGCGGATTATTTTTATGGTTGGGCGACATTCATGATAAACCCACTGATTGGGCACAACGATTTCCGCATTTAATCGATCAGCAAACACTATTCATTCCCTGGATGCGAGATAAAAAAGAAACCCCATTACGCTTAAACATTGCGTTTTTACCACCACAAGATAAACTTAAAATAGTGAACTATCCGCATCCTATAAGATAGGAATAAAATTGTTATGCCTGAAACACAACAACTCACTTTAGCACTTGCACTCAAAGACCCTAAAACTTTGTCCAATTATTATGTCGGCAATAATCGTGAAATATTAACGGCGTTACACCATACTGCAACCGGACGCGGCAAGCATTTTCTCTATCTTTGGGGGCCAGAAAAAGTCGGCCTCACCCATCTATTGCAAGCGTGTTGCCATACCGCTTCACAAAAAAAATTAACCACGATGTATATCCCTCTGGCGGATTTATCCACATTCAATCCGACCCTATTTGAAAACCTTGAGTCCGCTCATCTCGTCTGCATCGATGATTTACATCAAATCGCACAAAAACGCAATTGGGAGGAAGCTTTTTTCCATTGTTTCAACCGTATCATCGATGCGAAAAAACGACTCATTATTGCCGCGCGTAAACCACCTCAATTACTTGAATTAACGCTACCCGATCTCACCTCACGATTATCCGCCGGGATCATTTATCAATTGCACCACCTGACTGATAACGAAAAAATGAAAGCGCTCATCGAACGCGCAAAAGCAAGAGGCTTTGAGTTATCTTTAGAAATCGCTCAATTTATTTTACATCGACACCCTCGAAACCTTGGCGCTTTATTTGAGGCGCTGGACGTGCTCGATCGCGCCTCTTTAGAAGCAAAGCATAAACTGACCTTACCTTTCGTTAAAAAAGTTTTAAAACTGTAAATAAAAAAAATTACAGACGCTCACAAAAAACACCGGTACAATAATGCACATATCGTAAGCCAACATTAGCCATAAGCAGGATGTGAGGATTCTCATGATAAAAAATAAGGAAATTATTTACGAACAACCTTTGAATGAACTGATTCGTGTCATTATCCGTTTGGAACATTTATTAAACCAATTAGCCTTTTATCTTTCGTCAACTTCGGATCGGCATACACAAACCATCATGCAACTGATAATTGATTTACTCAATTTACTCGATCGTCCTGATTTAAAATCAAAATTAACCCAAGAATTTACACGATTAACAACGGTGCTTACACAAATACCACCGAGTCCCTCTCCTATCAATCGGAAAACACTGATAGCCCAGATAGGAGAACTCAAACGTCTTAGTCAATATTTTTTGCGCACCCCGGGGAAAATTGCGCAAGTTCTCCGTGAAAATGAATTTTTAGCGTCTTTAAGACAATACTTAATGAGTCCGGGTGGAGATTCTTGTATTGATGCGCCTCACTATTTTTATTGGTTAAATCAATCGGCTGAGACGCATCAAAAACAAATTCAAACCTGGATGAAACATGCTGAGGAAATTCAGCATGCCACAACGCTATTATTGAAAATTGTTCGCGACAGCGCAGAACCCGTAGAAACCGTTGCTATCAACGGTTTTTATCATGCCAGTCTTGATCCACAAGCCTCTGTACAATTGATCCGTGTCACTTTACCTACCGATGAAAAATTATACCCGGAAATTAGCGCCGGTCGACATCGCATCAGCGTACGCTTTGTCATCCCGGATATGGCCAAACGACCCACACAAACAAAAAAAGATGTTTCTTTTAAACTCACAAAGTGTGTCATCTAAGAAAAATCGCAACGATGCAAGAACGTTCCTGCGAGTGTGGTAACTACTCAGCACTCTCTAGGAAACGCTCGTATTTTGGCGCTTTTTGACGAAAAATCATTCCCTTCGCATATGTGGAAATAAAATCACATCCCGAATCGACGGCGAATCGGTAAACATCATC
>MGXI01000047.1:16142-16218 GCA_001801315.1 Gammaproteobacteria bacterium GWF2_41_13
CGTTGGCGGCATACCATACTCCAAAGCGGTAATATAATCTTCATCATAGTACATCGCTTCCTCATCACCCGCCTCT
>MGXI01000048.1 GCA_001801315.1 Gammaproteobacteria bacterium GWF2_41_13
ATTGTTCGGCCGATCAGTTCCAAATTCGTGCGTGCTCAAGAGACGCAGATACGCAAAGGGTTCCTGTCATCGGTATTATTCCTGATCAAATTCTCACAGAAAAATTAACGCTTGAATTGCCGGTCAAAAATGGCGAAATCCAGGTAGATCTTTCAAAAGACATTTTAAAAATAGCCGTCTTTGATCGACATCATCGTTCAGGATTTTACACGGTGTGGTTTGTTAAAGGATTTGGATTAAAAGAAGGGGCAATTGCGAGTACCGTGGCACATGATTCGCATAATCTGATTGTTGTAGGTGTTGACGATGAGTGTATGGCGCAAGCCGCGAATTGTTTGATTCAAGAAAACGGTGGGCTTTCAGCGGTAAATGGTCAAGGCGAAATACTGTCTTTGGCTTTGCCGTTAGGCGGGTTAATGACGCATGAAAATACCGATCAAGTATTGGCGAAAATAGAGAAGCTTAAGCAATTCATCTATCAAATGGGGTGCTCTTTAAAAGAGCCCTTTTTAACGCTTGCCTTTTTAGCATTGCCTGTCATTCCGAGTTTAAAAATTACCGATCGTGGATTGGTTGATGTTGAGCGGTTTGAAAAAATTGTTTTATAACGAGTAACTATTCGGTGCTTTCTAAGGAACGCTCCTGTTTTGGTGCTTTTTGACGAAAAATCTCTCCAAAATGCTCATGTGCTCCCGTGTACACTCCGCTTTCTCATCGATTTTTCGCCAAAAATCATCCAAAATCTGAACGTTCTTTTATCATCAAGATCGCGGTGAATAATTACTATAACGAGGCGATTTGTCGAACTAAATCTCTTAACGCCAAGCCTCGATGGCTCAGTTTGTTTTTTTCTTCAAGCGTTAATTGTGCGACCGTGCAATGTTGATTCGGCAGAAAAAATACGGGGTCAAAGCCAAAACCATTAACGCCTGTTGGTGTATGCGCGATAATACCTTCCCATACACCTTGTCCAATGATAGGTGAGGGGTCTTCTGTGTGCCGTAGCAAGACAATAACCGAGCGGTAACGTGCTGTGCGCTTTTCTGGAGGGGCATTAATGAGCGCTTCTAAGAGGCGTCGACAATATTCTTTAGAACCCAGCTGAGCATTTGCAAATCGCGCCGAATGAACGCCGGGTTTGCCGTTGAGCGCATCGACTTCTAATCCAGAATCATCCGCTATGGCGGGCAGACCGGTTGCTTGGCAAGCGTTTCGCGCCTTAATTAAAGCGTTTTCGACGAAAGTTAGTGCCGTTTCTTCAACGGCAGGTAACTGGAATAAGGCTTGGGGGACGACTTCAATGGATAATGGTTCAAAAAAATGTCGCACTTCTCTGATTTTGTTTTCGTTGTTACTAGCGAGTACGATTTTGTTTGTCATCAGCAGAAATTTCTTTGGGTAATTTTTGGGGCGCATGAATTTGAAATCGTTTTTTCCGATCGTGTTCGCCACTTTTTAAAATAACCTGCCGAATGGGTACTTCAAATTGATCGGCTAAAAATCGACATAAATAATCATTCGCTTTCCCATCAACAGGGGGTGCTTTAATTCGAACTTTCAAAGCATGGTCATAAACGCCCGCGATTTCGTCTCGTTTTGCTCGGGGTTGTGCATGGACTTGCACGATTAAATTCTCTTTTTCCCAGTGATAAAAATTATCTGAGCGCAAGTGTAACTCCTAACTGAATAATGGGAGATATTAATAAACTGGAGATTAATTGCAGAAGGAGCAAAATAACGATAGGCGAAAAATCGATGTTACCGATGAGCGGGATGATTTTTCTGGCGCGCGAAAATAATGGATTCGTGATTTTATGTATGACGAAAATAATCGGGGTTTGGTGAACGGGAACGAACCACGAAAGTAATGCGCCGATTAAAATCAAATAAAAATAGAGTGTTAATAATTGGCTGAATAAATCGCCGATTGTCCAGATGATTAATCCGATCAGAGAGGGAAACTTTCCAACGGAGATAGTGATTAAAATGATTTTGACGAAATTAAGTAAAAACACAAAAAGAATAGCAGGCGTATCGAGCTGTGCGATATGAGGAATTTTTTGCAGAAAACGCAGGGGTTTTTGTGTCCAGCGCATAATAGTCTGTGCGACGGGATTAAGCACGTCGATGTCAACGCGCTGAATTAAAATACGCAATACAAATAACAGGATAGCTAAATCAAAACACAACTTGACGAGCGACGAAATGAAATGCCCAGCGAAATCCATGAGTATAATCCTCTTTGGTTGATTGCGAACGTTGCTTATTATGCTTGCATACAGGAGAGAGTAAAAGCATTTTTTTCAGGCAACTACTTACCATGATCGAAGGCGCGTTCTTGTATCGTCATGATCTCAGCGGGAGAACTTACTTTTTTAGTCAGAAGTATTATTCATTTTATTTAAAATATCCCTGATTGTAAGCGGGCTCATGCTTTTAAAATATGCGGAATGAGGTTAAGCTAGCGATTAAGATTAAACATAATAGAGAAAAAACGTGTTACCGCAGTCCATTTTTAAAGAAAGGCGACAGCAATTATTTGCGAATATGTTACCGAACAGTATTGCTGTGCTTTTTACAGCGCCAGAGCATTTGCGTAACGGCGATGAATATTTTACTTTTCGTCCGAATAGTGATTTTTATTATCTCACGGGATTTAATGAACCCGAAGCGGTCGCCATTTTTTTAAAAACGGATGGCCAGGAAAAATTTATTTTATTCAATCGGGTGAGGGATCCGCATTTTGAACAATGGTTTGGTTATCGGTTAGGACAGACGGGAGCAATTGAACAACTGGGTGCTGACGAAGCGCATGCGGTGCATTCATTAAATGAAAAAATGCCGATTTTGTTATCACAAGCGAAATATCTTTATTATGCTTTTGGGCGCTACCCGCAGTATGACCAACAGCTCGATCAATGGCTTTATGAAATCCGCTCTCAAATTCGAAGTGGATTAAATGCCCCTTATCAAATCATTAATATAGAATCCATTTTGCATGAAATGCGACTGATCAAAAGCGCAGAAGAAATTGAGTTGATTGAAAAATCTGCATCGATCAATGCAGAAGCCCATTTGCGCGCGATGAAATTATGCCAGACAGGGCGATATGAATATGAAATCGAAGCGGAATTGATCCATGAATTTACACGACAGAATGCGCGCGAAGAAACTTTTGGGACGATTATTGCGAGCGGAAAAAACAGCTGTATTTTGCATTATCGCGCGAATGATCGCCAGATTTGCTCAGGTGATTTGGTGCTGATTGACTCAGGATGTGAATATTTTTATTACGGTTCTGATATGACGCGGACTTATCCGGCTGATGGGAAATTTTCTGCAGAGCAAAAAATGATCTATGAATTGGTGTTACGAATGCAGGCGGCCGGATTGGCTTGTATGAAGCCAGGTAATCCTTGGAATCAAGCGCAAACAGCGGCTATTCGTGTGTTGACGGAAGGATTATGTGATTTAGGTTTGTTGAAGGGAAGTGTGGATGGGTTGATTGAACAAGAAGCCTATTTTCCATTTTATATGCATCGTTTTAGTCATTGGTTGGGACTCGATGGTCATGATGTCGGTAGCTATAAGGTAGAAGGACAATGGCGTCTCCTGCAACCTGGGATGACGCTTTCAGCAGAACCGGGTCTTTATATTAAAGCCGGTATGGAGAATGTTGACAAACGATGGTGGAATATCGGTGTTCGTATCGAAGATATGGTGCTGATTACAAAGGCCGGCCATCGTCTTTTGACCGCTGAGATGCCAAAAGGAGTTGATGCTATTGAGCAATCAATGGCAGGCTAAAAATCTGAACGTTCTTGTACCATCTGTGCGGCTACGCATTTAGGGCATGAAAATCTGCAGGCAGTCATTTAAAAATAATTGACCATGCTTTGTTGGGCATAAGCGTTTGGTATTTTGACGTATAAATTTTTCTGTTTGTGCTTTTTTGAGAGCTTCTTGAATCATGCTGAAAGGTAAACCCGTTCGTTTTTGAAAATAATTTAACGGCACGCCCTGTTTGAGTCGTAAGACATTCATCATAAATTCCAAAGGAATTTCCTGATCTGTTAAAGTTCTTGTATCCGCTATAAAAGAATGAGTTTGGAGCCCCTGTAAATAATCTTCGGGACGATCCAGCTTATGGGAGCGGATGATGCGTGTGCGATTATACCCTTCGTCTTTTGGTTTTCGGCTTTGTTGGCGTCGTTGTTCGCAACAGTCATGTATTGTTGATGCATGCCTGTTGCTCTCTCCTCGCTGCCTCGCCGAGAAACCAAAATACTCGGGTCTATTTGTGTCAATCCCTGAAGTTTCATTTGCGAGCGGTATATTTGTTTGTTTTGTGAGTTTGCTGTGGGCGCCGGCGCCGATACCGAGATAATCTCCAAATTGCCAATAATTCATATTGTGCAGGCAAGAATAACCGGTCTGACAAAAAGCAGAAATTCCATATTGCTGATAATGGGCTTTTTTTAATAAGGCGTATCCTGCTTCTTGTATGTCGAAAATGATTTCATCGTTGGGCAAGATGGGGGGGTGGGTGGCAAAGAGCGTATTGGGTTCAAGTGTTAATTGATACCAAGACAAGTGTGTCAGAGGATATTCTGTTGCTAGAGTTAAATCACGGAGTGCCATGTCGAGCGTTTGATGAGGGAGGCCATACATCAAATCAATGTTGATGTTTTGATAACCGGCCCATAACGCGTCTTTGATTGCTTGTTGGCCTATTTTTGCCGAGTGAATCCTGTTGAGTTGGCGAAGCGAATTATCTTGGAAGCTTTGAATGCCGATAGATAATCGATTAATGCCCGCTGAGCGTAGCCCACGTAATTTTTTTTTATCTAGTGTTCCAGGATTGCTTTCGAGGGTGATTTCAATGTGAGGATCGAAAGAAAACTGCTGGTGAATATGATCCAGTAATTGAGCGATTGTTTTTGCCGAGAAGACCGAGGGAGTGCCGCCGCCGATAAAAATACTGATTAGATTGCCGTTTTGCACAAGGGGCGCATCGATAGTTAAATCCTGTTTTAACGCTTCTAGATATTGTTGTTCCGGCAAACAGGATGTGATGGCGTAAGAATTAAAATCACAATAGGGGCATTTTCGAATGCACCAAGGGATATGAATGTAACAGGATAAAGGGATGGTCATGAGGATTGAGGATTGGGGATTGAAAATTGAGGATGGGAGGGCGTGATGCCGCGTCGTGAGGCTTGTTTCATAGAGGTATTCTGCATTTTGTCAGAATGGTGCAAATAAACATCGAAGCGAATGGCTTTTCCATTGAATGAAAAAGAGGGGGTAATGTCGCACAAAGGCTTGCTAATACGAGGACGTTTAACGACAACACGATTTTTAGCGCATTGTCGAGCGGATTTCAATAGCAAGTGCAAATGGCTTTCCTGAGATCCTCCGATGAGAGATTGCAAAATTTGCATTTCTTTTTTTGATTTCGCTGTTTTTTTCGAGACAGGGAACATGGGGTCAAGATAAATTACATCGGGTTTGGAGGTTAATGTATTGAGATAATCGATACTGTTGTTAGTGATGAGTCGCATGCGTTGAATGATTGGCTCAAGTGTTTTGTTTTGTTTTGCTCGATTCAAACCGTCAGCCAATAATGCGCTGACAATCAAAGACTGCTCAACGAGTGTGATTGAGTAGCCCAGAGAAGCTAATAAAAAGGCATCATAACCAAAGCCGGCCGTTGCATCTAAAACGCTTTTGTTGTTCTTGCCTATCGCTTTTGCGATGAGCTCGTTATAGGGTGTTGCTTTTTTAGCGCGTTGCAAGAGAGTTGTTTCTGAGAAATCAACGCGAAAGGGTTTTGCGATTTGTTGCCGTTGAATTGTAATAAATAGTCCCGATTCGTTTAAACAGAGCAAATCATCAGCAGGATAAGTGCCTTTAGAAAGAAAGGGAAGGTTCAGTTGCTGTGCGAGCTGTTTTGCCGCATCGCAATAGTTTGGTGCATCTGTGTATACCGTAAGGCAAGGCATGGAGGTGAACCCTTTTTTTAGCGTACTTTAACTGGCTTTCGATGAAATATAAATAGTAACTGTTCAGTGCTTTCTAAGGAATGCCCCTATTTTGGCGCTTTTTGACGAAAAATCTCTTCAAAATGCTCATGTATCATTTATACACTCCGCTTTCTCATCAATTTTTCGTCAAAAAGCATCCAAAATCTGAACATTCTTGTGTCGTCATGATCGCGGTGAATTATGACTATAAATACAAAATCTCCGATGTCGTATGAGGCTATAACAAAAATCGACCTTTTGATTGCGTGTAGACGTAAATTTTCTATAGAATGACGTGTCTCTCTCGAGCAAAGAGGGTTGCTGTACTAAAGAGGAATTTTAATATGACAGTTTTAAGTGAAATGACCGCGCTACGTACGGATATGATGCGTTGGCGGCATGATATTCATCAGCACCCTGAGCCCGCTTCTCAATTGCAACGTACTGTCAGTAAAGTGGCTGAATTGCTTCGACGATTTCATTTTGATGAGGTCATTGAAAATTATGGCCAGCAGCAAGCTGTTATTGGTATTTTGCGGAAAAATGAAGAGCAACGCCCGGCAATTGGTTTGGTCGCTGCCATGGAGGGACAGCCGATTCAGGAAGAAAATGATGCGATTAAATATGGTTCTGTCCATCCAAAATGTATGCATGCCTTAGGCTATGACGGGGAAGTGGCTATGTTTTTGGGCGCAGCCCAATATCTTGCTAAAGAGAGAAACTTTAAAAATAATGTGGTTTTCATTTTTTGTCCGGGAGAAAGCGATGGACTAGGTATTCAGTCGATGATTGAAGGGGGTGTGCTAGATCATTTCGGCATTCAGGAAATTTACACTTTACAAAATTATCCCGCTTTGCCGGCGGGTCAAATTGCCATCAGTGCCGGGCCACGTTTGGCTGCGTTGGGCGAGTTACTCATTCATTTATCAGCGCATAATCAATGTAACATTTTCTCGCGAGGTTCTTGTAATCCGATTCTAGCCGCATCGGCGATTATTCATTCATTAGATAGTTTAATTGCGACATCAATTGATTCGAGTAATCCTTTGTTAGTGAGCATGAATAGCTTAATGGCCGGGGATAATTTTACGCATATTCCTGAGACTGCCGAATTGAAAGCCATTGTGCGATCGATAGCGCCGGATAGCGAAAAATGGTTACCGGCACATTTGGATTATTTGATTGGTAAATTAACAGAAGCTTATCATGTGCAAGCAACGATTAGCTATCGCGTTGTTTGTCCAGCGGCGATTAATCAAGAGCGATCCGTTAAATTTGTGCGAGAAGTAGCTAAAAAATTGATGGGGGAAGCTGGCCTGCAGGAATATCAGCCTAAATTGATGATCAGTAAAGACGCGGCTTATTTTATGAGAGAGAGACCTGGCGCCGTTATTGGTATTGGTAATGGAAGGACGGCAGCGCTTTATGATCCCCAATATGATTTTAATGATGATATTTTGGTGACAGGTGCTAGTTTGATTGTGCGTCTGACAGAAGTATTTACCGTACGGAAATCACATGGAAAATAATATGCTTATTGTGGGTCCCGCTTGGATTGGCGATATGGTTATGTCGCAGTGTTTATATCGATTACTGAAACAACGCGATCCTGCCCTCCAGATCGATGTATTAGCGCCAGATTGGTCAAGACCTTTGTTAACGCATATGCCGGAAGTGAGGCAAATATACAGTATGCCGCTAACTCACGGACAATTGGGGTTGCGAGCTCGTTATCGACTCGGAAAGGCTTTGCGAAAACAATTGTATCGTCAAGCTATTGTTTTGCCGAATTCATTCAAATCAGCGTTGATTCCTTGGTTTGCAAAAATCCCTCATCGAATTGGTTGGCGAGGCGAAATGCGATATGGATTGATTAATGATTTGCGCATGCTCGACAAGGAAAAATATCCCTTGATGATTGAACGATTTATGGCTTTGGGATTGCCCGCTGGTGCAGCATTACCTATCGATCCGCCTTGGCCAAAATTGGTTGTAATCGAATCGGAAGCGCAAGAGACGCAGCAAAGATTTCACTTGCAAAAAGATCGCCGAAAAATATTAGCGTTGTGTCCTGGTGCGCAATTTGGTCCAGCAAAATGCTGGCCGAGCAAACATTTCGCTACGTTGGCGAATCGTTGTTTAGATGAAGGTTGGCAAGTGTGGTTATTGGGTGCAAAAGAGGATTGGGTCGCCGCCGATACTATCCAACAGATGACGCAAGAACGCTGCGTGAATTTAATTGGACAAACGACTTTGTCGGATGTGATGGCGTTGTTGTCGACAGTCGATGCTGTTGTGTGTAATGATTCAGGACTCATGCATATTGCTGCTGCATTGAATGTGCCATTGGTGGCTATTTATGGATCATCAAGCCCGACATTTACGCCGCCACTTTCTCATCAGGTGCGTATTCTATGGCTGAAAAAAAATTGCAGTCCTTGTTTTGAGCGAACGTGCCCTGAAAGCCATTATCGTTGTTTAACGGATATTACCCCGACAATGGTTTTTAGCGCGATCGAAGAATTGCAGAGAGTTTAATGAATATTTTGATTGTCAAAACATCCTCTTTAGGGGATTTATTTCATACATTACCGGCCCTGTCGGATGCGCGAAAACAAATTCCCGATATTCATTTTGATTGGGTTGTCGAAGAAAATTTTGCTGAAGTGCCTGTTTGGCATCCGGCCGTTCGACGCATTATTCCTGTCGCTATTCGACGATGGAGAAAATCGTGGTGGCGCTGTTTTACGAGTGGCGAATGGCGCCAATTTAAAAATCAACTTCGAGCAACGAACTATGATTTGATCATCGATGCGCAAGGCTTAATCAAAAGCGCCTTAATCGCGAAGTTGGCGAAAGGTAGCAAGGTGATTGGATTCGATAAAAATTCTGTGACTGAATCAATGGCACGTTTTTTTTATGGTCAACAGGTATTTGCTGATTTAAATCAACACGCTATTGTGCGTATGCGGTGGTTGTTTGCTGAGGCGTTGGGTTATTCGGTACCAGATACAAAGCCAGACTATGGGTTGAATATCATGCAATTTATTGCTGCGGATCGTTCTCAGCAACAATCACTTTACGTATCTGGGCTTACGCGAAAAAGTGTGTTGTTTTTGCATGGAACCACTTGGTCAAGTAAACATTGGTTAGATGAACGTTGGGGTCAGTTAGCCGATTTGTTCACACGAGAAGGTTTTTCGGTTTTTATGCCCTGGAGTAATGAACAGGAACGGAGGCGTGCCGAACGATTGGCGAAAGATCATGCCTCTGTGCATGTGTTGCCGCGGACGACGTTAGGCGAAATCGCACAAGTTATTGCACAAGCAGCCGCTATTGTAGCGATGGATACAGGGTTAGGTAATTTGGCCGCCGCGCTTGGAAAACCTATTATCAGTTTATATGGCCCGACGAAAATCAGTAAAATTGGCATTCAAGGGGAGCACGTTATAACGCTCGCTGCGCCGACGAATTGTGTTTGCTGCGAGAAACCGCGCTGTAAAAACAAGGCTTTTTCTTCGGATTGTATGGCGGCGATTTCAGCGGAACAGGTTTATACTTTGATTGAACCGCACATCAAAACGCATTCACTAAAATAGGGTAAATTGTTTTTACATGAAAATCGCTTTTTGTATTTTTAATTATTTTCCATTTGGTGGTTTGCAACGCGATTTTGCGAAAATTATATTAGCGGCCCAGCGGCTTGGCCATACCATTGATGTTTATACGATGGATTGGCAAGGCGATTTTTTGGATGGCGTGACGATTATTCGCGTGCCTGTTCAGGCGTGGAGTAATCATCGAAAGGCGATGCAATTTGCGCAACATGTCGAACAGCTGAAAAAAACAGGGCAATATGATGTTGTCGTGGGATTTAATAAAATGCCTGGGCTCGACATTTGTTTTGTGGGCGATGTTTGTTTAAAGGCGCGTCTTGATAAGAAATGTTTCTTTTATCGTTTATTACCGAGATATCGATACTATCTTCAATTAGAAGAAGCCGTTTTTTGTTCGACATCGAAGACGAAAATTTTGTTATTAACAGAGCAGCAGCGAGAAACGTATCAACGCTGCTATCAAACGCCGGCAAATAAATTTTATTTATTGCCCGCCGGCATTGCGAAAAACGTTTTATCGATTGAGGAAATGCGAGCGATAAAAATGCGTATTCGTCAGTCACTCGCTTTATCATCGCCTGATACCAAAATGCTTTTATTTGTTGCAACACATTTTCATACGAAAGGGTTAGATCGTGCAATACGCGCTCTTTCAACGTTACAGCAAAATGCCGTGCTGTGTGTGATTGGTGAAAATAAACGTCAAAAAGATTATGTTAAATTAGCGACGCAATTAGGCGTTGATCATCGTGTGCGCTGGCTAGGTAATTGTCCTGCTGTTTATCATTATTTTATTGCCGCTGATTTATTGGTTCATCCAGCGCGCGTCGAAGCAGCCGGCATGGTGCTGATTGAGGCGCTAACAGCGGGCTTACCCGTTTTAACAACAGCTGTGTGTGGCTATGCCTATCACATTCGCGCAGCGCAAGCGGGTATGATTTTGTCGGAGCCATTCTCTCAATCTCAATTGAACGAGGTACTGCAGCAGATGTTGGATGCTCAAAGTGATTGGGTGGCGTGGCGTGAAAATGCATTAAATTACGCGAAGAAAACTGATTTTTATTCACTGGCCGATCGCGCCGCCGCATTGATTGCAGCAGAGGGGAAGGGGTGATGGAATTATATTTACGTCCGGATTTTCAAAATTTATTGTTTGTTGAATCTTCGCGAAGATTCAACTTACCGATATTTGACCAGCTCATGTCCATTCAGGGAGAAATTTTTCGTGATAAAGAAGGGCGCAGGACATTACGCTTTGAACGAGGCGGCCGGCACTTTTATATCAAGCAGCATTTTGGCGTGGGTTGGAAAGAGATTTTTAAAAATTTAATCCAATTCCGTCCCCCGATTTTAAGCGCGAAAACGGAATGGCAAGCCATTCAAGCCGTAAAGAAACTGGGTATTTCAACGTTGGAGATTGTTGGTTACGGCCGTCGTGGAGCTAACCCAGCACAGCAGCAATCGTTTTTAGTAACCGAAGAATTAACTGAAGTTGAAAGCCTGGAATCATTTTGCGCACCTTGGGAGAAAAACCCGCCTCGCTTTTTATTGAAGTTGAAACTCATCCAATCTGTTGCGCAGATAGCTTACGCTTTGCATCAGGCGGGATTGAATCATCGCGATTTTTATTTATGCCATTTTTTAATTAAACGCCCGTATGATGCTCATTTTCAACTTTATTTAATCGATTTGCATCGTATGCAAAGACGAAAAAAAATACCCGTTCGATGGCGCATTAAAGATATTGCGGGTCTTTATTTTTCAAGCATGGATATTGGGCTTACCCAAAAGGATTTATTAAGATTTTTAAAATACTATTTTAGAGCGCCGCTTCGAACAGTTCTTTCTCAGAACAAAAGTTTGTTGCAGGCGGTTCAGTCGCGTGCAATGGCGCTATATCGAAAAACTCATCAACAAAATGTGCAATCGGCGGCTCGATCATCATGATTCAACAATCTTTACATACGTTAGATGAGCTCAAGTTATTTATCGCTAATAAGGTAACGCATTTTTCGATTCCTATTGATGAGCGTGAGGTTGTTTGTGAGTATGTTTTACGGGTAATGCCGTGTAAACGCATAGTGATGAAAGGACAGTGGCAGTCGAAACCCGCTGTTGCAAAGCTATTTTTCTCTCATTTTGCAAAACGGCATGTTGATCGGGAGGCGGCAGGCGCTCGTGCACTGAGGCAAGCCGGTATTTTCGTGCCAAAGGTTTTGTATGAGGGGCCCACGCAAATTGAAGGCGTGTGGGTTGTTATTTTTGAATGGATTGATGCAATCATAGATTTGGATGCAGTTTGGCAAGGTCATGATGAGGCGGCGCTTAAAAAGATATTGCAACCACTTCAATTGATTTTTGCGAAGCAACACCAGGCCGGTATTTATCATGTTGATTTGCATCCCAATAATTTTGTGATTGCGGCCAATGGGGTTTATATTGTGGATGTGGCTGATGCGAAACGAGCTTGGGTTTTTCGGAAAGCATTGTCACGACGCAAAAGTATCGCAAACCTTGTTCTGCTGTATGCGCAATTACCTATTCGTCACCATGCGATAATCGCCGATCTTTTCAAGCAATATTGTGAATTACGTCAATGGCCGTTTGATCAGCGTTTACAAAATAAGATGCAGATCTACTTATTTCGAGCGCGCAGACAACGTATGCAAAATATGATTAAACGATGTTTTAGAAATTGCAAGGGGATTGTGGCGCATCATGATTTTCATGCCAGATGGGCTTATCGCGAGGCAGATAATTCAGAATCGTTGCAAGCGTTTTTAAAAAATCCTGATGCCTATTTAATGCAAGGAAGTATTGTCAAAGGAGGGCACACTTGCACCGTCGCAAAGATCAAGCTGAAGGAACAGAGCGTCATTGTTAAACGATATAATATTAAAAATGTTTGGCATGGTCTTACAAAAGGATTGTTTATCAGTCGAGCAGCGCGCTCATGGCAGAATGCCAATGTATTGGATTTGCTCGGAATTCCAACAGCGAAACCGATTGCGTATTATGAAAAACGCTGGTTAGGTTTTTTTCGTCGAGAAGCTTATTTTTTGTGCGCATATCAATCGGGCGAACTATTGTTATCTTATTTTCGATCATCGAGTGAATCGTTAGGAAAAGTGTTGGTGGCTAAGCGGTGGATTGAAATCTTAAAATGTTTTGCTGAAGCAAGAATAGCGCATCGTGATCTGAAGGCAACGAATTTTATTTTATCAGTTGGCCAGCAGCCAATCGTTATCGATTTAGATGCGATGCGTTTTTATGCTAAAAAAAACGCATTTTTGGCCGCATATAACGGCGATTTAAATCGATGGATGCAGAATTGGAAGTTCGGTACATTTGAATATGAGTTGTTTGTTCATTTGATCAATGATTTAATGAAAGAAAGAGGGTTCGATCGTGGATGTTAGCGTTTTAATTGTTACTTATCATGCCGCTTCTTATATTGAAGGTTGTTTGAATTCGGTATTGATGCAAGAAAATATTTCCTATGAAATTATTGTTGTCGATAATGCCAGTACTGATGATACAACTGTCATTTTAAAAAAAATGAATGATCGTATTTGCGTGATTGAGAGTGCAGAAAATTTAGGTTTTGGAAAAGCGAATAACCTAGGATTTCAACAAGCCAAAGGCGATTTTGTGTTTTTGTTGAACCCAGATGCGAAATTAGTGGATTCACTTGCGCTGCGACGATTGATCGATTTTATCAGAGCAAATCCACAAGTAGGTATTGTGGGTGCGAAAATTATTTCAACGCAAGATGCAGAAAAAGAAACATTACCTAAACAATATTATCCTGATGAGCAAAACATCAATTCTCCTTTTCAGCATTTGCCTGGAGAAGTTGCTTGGGTTTTGGGCGCGAGTATGCTGTTTCCAGCAGATGTGTATCGAAAATTACAAGGCTTTGATGAGGCATTTTTTTTATACGGAGAAGATGCAGATATTTGTTTGCGCGCTCGAAAGTTAGGTTATGAAATTGCTTATTTTCCGGATGTGGTTGTCGAGCATATCGGTGGCGCGAGCGAGGCCGCAGCAAATTTTTATGATCGTACCGTGAGAAAGGAAAAAGCATACCATTTGTTTTATACTAAACATTATGGAAAAGATGTCGCCTTACATCTCGCGAGAAAAAAATATTGGCGATCGCTTTGGCGATTGGTGGAATATAGAGCGCTTCATTTGTTGATGCGCCGTCGAGCATGGCATGAAAAATTTTTAAAAAATAAGGCGGTTTGCGATATAGCTCGACAGTTCGAGCAATCATTGCTGGTGGAAGGTGAGACGCGATGTGCCTGTTGTAGGAAAAAATAAGAGGGTAGTTAATGTCATTAGATTTAATAAAACGTGGCGTTGTTGAAATTTTAGTAGAAGAAGAGTTGAAAGAACGATTGAAAGAAAATCGCCCTTTGCGCATTAAGGCTGGATTCGATCCAACGGCGCCTGATATCCATTTGGGGCATACGGTTTTAATGAATAAAATGCGGCAATTTCAAGAATTGGGTCACGACGTTTATTTTTTGATTGGCGATTTCACGGCTATGATTGGTGACCCGACGGGTAGAAATGTGATGCGCAAATCGCTGACCCGAGAGGAAATTTTAAAGAATGCAGAAACTTATCAATCGCAAGTATTTAAAATTTTGGACCCCCAGAAAACAAAGGTTGTTTTTAATTCAGCATGGATGGGTGAAAAAACAGCAGCCGATATGATTCAGCTCGCGTCAACCTATAACGTTGCGCGTATGTTAGAGCGAGATGATTTTAGTAAACGTTACGCCAGCGGGCAGCCGATTGCCATTCATGAATTTTTGTATCCATTGGTGCAAGGGTATGATTCTGTTGCGCTAAATGCCGATATTGAATTGGGTGGAACGGATCAAAAATTTAATTTATTAGTGGGCCGAGAGCTGCAAAAAATTTACAAACAAAAACCGCAAATTGTTTTGATGATGCCCTTATTAGAAGGATTAGATGGCGTCAAGAAAATGTCTAAATCACTGGATAATTACATCGGCATTAGTGAATCGCCTGATCAAATGTTTGGGAAATTGATGTCAATTTCTGATGAATTAATGTGGCGATATTTGGAGCTGTTAAGTTTTAGGCCAATGGCAGAAATTGAGCAATGGAAAGCAGAGGTTCGTGCAGGACTGAATCCGCGAGATGTGAAAATTCGGCTAGCAAAAGAAATTATCGAGCGTTTTCATAATAAAATAGTAGCAGAAAAAGCGCATGTTGATTTTGTGGAAAGATTTCAAAGAGGCGTATTGCCGCAAACCATTCAGGAGAAAAAAATTTCCACAGGAGAATCGGGGATTTTAATTGGAAATTTATTGAAAGAAACGGGATTGGTTTCTAGTTCGTCAGACGGGATGAGGATGGTTAGGCAAGGTGCTGTTCGGATTGATGGAGTGCGAATTGTAGACACCGCCTTAAAATTTTATGCAGGAAAAACTCACCTTATTCAAGTGGGGAAATTAAGAATTATTAAGGCTGCTTTGCTGTAAGACTGTTTTTGTGATCATTTTTTGCGGCAATGATTTTTATGGTCTATATTGTTATTTCTTGGCGAGCGACCTGCCCTTTACTTTTAGACCCAATTTTGAATGAAAAAAATTCCGAGAAAGTAGTTGACAAGGTGTTGGGAATGTATAGAATCAGCGGTCTTT
>MGXI01000049.1 GCA_001801315.1 Gammaproteobacteria bacterium GWF2_41_13
ATTAAGGCGCTTTCAATATCTGAGGATGATGCCGTAGGATTTGACATACCACCAGCATCATTAAGAAAATTCATTTCCTGCATAACCGACGATTTATTTTCAACTTGAATTAAAGCGCTCGTTTGATACAAAGGAGGAATTTGTGATGCGTAAAAAAATGCCATCAAAAAACAAATAAAAACAACGACGAGAATAAACCATTTATGCTGATATAATTCCAGCAACAATTCTCGCAAATCAATCTCTTCAGTTTCCTGAGTTACCGCACTTCGAGCCTGGCCGCGCGGTTGACTCAATCCATCTTGATCCATACTCAATAAACTCAATTTTAATAATCCAAAATTGACTTGGCAAACCAAACTGCTTGTATTGTCGGCCATATTTGACCCAATACTTTGTTCCAGGTTGTTGCGCCCGACGGTGCCGCATACAGGATGTCATTCGGCATCACATAAAAGTGCTCCGCAGCAATTAATGACATCGGATTTTTTCCATCTAATACATACACTTTAAAATTTTGCAAATCGCCACGAACTAAATACACTTGCGTCGTATCCGCCGTTTGACCATTTAGCCCCCCTGCCATATCCAACGCTTCCATAAAAGAAATAGGCTTCGCCGTTAAAACAATTTTTCCCGGCTTCAGCACTTCCCCCAGAACATGGATTTGTTTGCTCAAATAATTGACTTGAATGGTCACCTGAGGGCGACGAATATATTTTGATAATCGCGCTTCTAATAGGTTTTGCGCTTGTGCCGGTGTGTAACCACTCATACGCACCGTCCCAGCATAAGGAAAATCAATTTCACCTTGCTGATTCACAACAAAACCACCCATTTGATTAGGATTGATGGCCTCCCCAACAATGGAAGATTGATCGATATTGGTTGCCGCATTCGTGCTTACGCTAGCGGTTGAGAGCGCCGCTGGTGCTGCCAATTCCGGATGATCCCAAACGATAATATTCAACACATCAAAAGGACTAATGGGATAAGTGGCCGGCATACTCAGTTCAGCCTTCGGCAAGGTCGGATCGATGGTAATAACTTTTGTTTTCAGTAAACGTCCTTGAGCATCACGATAAGACTTCAAATCAGATTTTGTCATATAAGTGCCCGGCGCAGCCGTACAGCCGGCAATAACAATAAAAATAGATAAAATTATTCCTGCCCACAACCAAGCACGCTTCATCACGTTATCCCTAAAAATACTTCATCACTTAGAATGGGTTGATCTTACTAAAAAATATCGACTTCTTCCAACAAAAAAAATTATTTTACGAGCTTTGACCGCCAATCATCCCAGCTTTGTCTAATTAGCAAATACGTTTGCTCGAAAACCAGGCTCGATTGACGAAAAGGATCATAAATTTCAAAATCACTCCAATGCCCCAATAAAAAAACTTTCCCGCGCGCAGAAGGGCATGCTTTGTGCAACGCATTTTTATAGCCCTCCTCCATTGTCAAAATCAAATCAGCATCAATTAACAGTGGCTCAGTCACTTGTTGTGCGCGATGTGCACTGATATCAATTCCTTCTTTTTGCATAACGGTTTGTGCTTCTTCGACAGCTGGTTCGCCGACTAAGGCATGCAAGCCCGCCGATACGGTTTTAATCGGTGATTGATGCTGTTGTAATTGATGCCGAAAAAAACCTTCGGCCATCGGGCTTCTACACACATTGCCGATACACACAAATAAAATACTTTTAAACATGGATAAAATCTCGATCAACCGTTTATTATTGGAAGACATACTAACATACGATCCCACTAAAATCATATGGCTCATTCATGAGATTGAGAAAGCGAGCGCAAGATTTTCCTTCAATCCTCAATATCTTTTTCTGGATCCCCGCGGTCTTCGCCGCGGGATGACGGTCCCTCAATCCTCAACACTAAACCCTTTTTAGCACTTCCGCCACTGTCACAAAAGATCCAAACACAACAATTAAATCAGCTGTCGCCGTATTGTGAAGCACCTGTTCTAATGCCTCATCAGCATTTATACAGACCTGATAATGAGATTGCCCTGCCTTTTCAAACTGCACTGCAATCTCTCTCGCCTCTACTCCTCTCGGTTTGGGTAGTGAAATCAAATACCACGCATTCACAAACGGGATCGCCGCCGCCAAAACACCCGCAATATCTTTATCTTTCTGCATGCCAAAAATCGTATGAACACGTCGCTCTGGGTATGCGCATTTAACCTGATCAAAAAAATGTCGGGTGGCGGCAGGATTATGCGCTACATCAACAATGATTGTTCGCCGCTGATAATCAATGGGCTGAAATCGTCCGGGTAAAAAAACGTTTTCTAATCCTCCTTTGATTGCTTCAAAAGAAACGGGGAAAGCAGGGCGTAAACACATAACCCCCATTAATGCTGTTGCTGCGTTCGCTAAATCAATGGCAGGAATCGGTAAATGTTCGAAATAATCATCGGCTGATTTAAATACCCATTCTTTACCCGCCGATTCATAAAAAAAATCTTTTCCGACCACAAACAAAGACGCTTTAAGTTTTTCAGCAACTTCCGATAACACTGACGGCGGATTTTTATCCCCACAAATAACAGGTTTATATGCGCGCATAATACCCGCTTTTTCTCGCGCAATATCTGCCCTCGAATTCCCCAAGACCTCACAATGATCTAAATCAATACTCGTGATAATCGCCAAATCCGCATCAATCAAGTTCACCACGTCCGATTGGCCGCCAATTCCAACTTCTAAAATCATCAAATCAAGCTGTGCTTTTTTAAATAGCCACAACGCTGCCAAAAAAGAAAAATGAAAATAACTGAGCGCTACATTTTTTCGCGCTTCATCGATTGCGTTAAACGCTTCACAGATTTCCGCATCCGTAACCATTTCACCTTGTACACGAATACGTTCATTAAAATGCAACAAATGCGGCGAAGTAAAAGCGCCCACTCGATAATTTGCTTGCAAATAAATTGATTCTAACGCAGCAACGCAAGACCCTTTACCATTCGTTCCAGTCACCGTGATAATTTTTTCAAACCGCGGCCAAAGCGCTAATCGATCCATCACGGCGCGAACAGAAGAGAAAGCATTCGACGTTGAACGAACGGTTTTCAGAGATTCTAAAAAGGATAGCCATTCGGCCAAGGATTGAGCATCAGGATTGAGGATTGAGGATTGAGGATTGAGAGAATGAACATCGCTGCACGATGAATGTTTATTGTTTTTCATGACATTGCAACAAAAAATATCGTGACAAAAACCGGCATTACAAAATAAGAAAAAACAGCCACAGGATTTCTTCTTCTAAAAAAATCCATTACGAACATCCAATTAAAACAATCACCGCGAAGCGGTGACATCCCCTCAATCCTCAATCCTCAATCCTCAATCCTCAATCCTAACAACAAAGTCTCAATACATTATGATACAACCGGCCTTTCTAAAGCTGCTTTTTGATGCGTTAATTTGGCAAGCAATAACGCAATACGTTCGCGCAACTGTCTTCGATCAACAATCATATCAATCGCACCATGTTCGAGCAAAAATTCACTCTTCTGAAACCCTTCCGGCAATGTGTGACGAATAGTTTGCTCGATCACACGCGGCCCTGAAAAGCCAATCAATGCTTTTGGCTCAGCGATAATAATATCACCCAACATGGCCAAACTGGCTGAAACACCACCCATGGTTGGATTAGTCAAAACCACTACATAAGGAATTTCCTTTTGGGCTAATTTCGCGAGCGCAGCGCTCGTTTTCGCCATTTGAAATAAAGACAATAAGCCTTCCTGCATACGCGCGCCGCCCGAAGCCGTAAAACAAATCAGTGGAATCTTGTTTTCCATCGCGACATTAACCGCTTGAACAAATTTCTCACCGACCGCGGAACCCATCGATCCACCAATAAACTGATATTCAAACGCACAAGCCACCACAGGAATCTTACATAAAAAGCCCTGCATCGCAACCAAGGCTTCTTTTTCGCCTATTTTTTTCTGAGAATGTTGTATTCGCTCTTTGTATTTTTTCTTATCTTTGAACTTTAAAATATCCTGCGCTTCAATATCTGCCGCTATTTCAATAATCGATTGTGGATCCAGAAAATAATTCAATCGATCTCGCGCTCGAAGATAAAGATGATAGCCACATTTCGGACAAACAAATAAATTTTTATCGAGATCTAATTGATAAAGAATCGCATGACAATTTTCGCACTTATTCCAAATCCCTTCTGGAATTTCTTTTTTCTTTCCGTTCGCAATGGAAGGCAATAATTTTCTTAACCAGCTCATATTTGTCTCCAATTTTTTAGGAGCGAAGTATACCCGAAATATTCAGCCGTTGGCCAGCGTGTTGAAAAACCTTCCGAATTCACGTTTTAAATGTTCTGCGATCGAAACTTATCCTCAATCGCAGAACAACTATTATCAATTTCACACAGTCAATTGCGACGCAACTTTACGCAATCGTTTTTCACCAAACCCCTTGACTTGGCTCAAATCATCCACCGATTTAAAATTACCATGCGCCGTTCGATAAGCAACGATGTCTTCTGCTCGCTTAGGGCCAATGCCGTTCACTTTTTCTAAAGTTTTAGCATCCGCTGTATTGATGTTGACAGGCTGCGCATTGACAACTTTCTTTGTCGACATTTCATGCGGGGCCGTCGATTCAGCTGCCGAGCAAGGTAATGCAAAAATAACGCCACAAACTGCCAGGGCAATTATCATCATTTTTCGAATAGACATATAGTATCTCCTGAATATGAATTAAAAAAGTTCCGTTTGCCATATCAAATGACAACAGAAAATGAACCTGTTTTTGAACGTTTTAAAATAAAGAAACTTACGAATGTAAGTGAAGAAATTTTAGCAAAACTCAATAAAAAGTCTATTAATTTTTAATAAATAACGTAACTCTCCAGCAGAGATCGTGGCGACACAAGAAGTTCGCTCGAGCGTGCTGAGTCGTTACAATTATCTTTTCTTCCAATGAAACAAAGCACCTAACGGCCCGGACACGACAAATACAGCACACAAAGCAAATAAAACAACCGGCGGATTTAATGCAACGCCGACAAAAAACAGCAAAATGGCAATCACTACAAAGAAAGAAGTAATACCTGTCATCTCGAGGTCTTTAAAACTTCGATATCGAACAGTGCTAATCATAAGCGTACCCGCTAGAAACATACACAAAGTCATACAAAAACCCAACCAATGCGCGCTGATATTAATGGGGTAAACTTGTAATAACCAAACAATACCTACAATAAAAGCAGCGGCCGATGGACAAGGTAAACCGGTAAAATACCGCTTATCAGAAGCTTGAGTATTAAACCGAGCTAATCGAATTGCCGTTGAAGCCGTATAAAAGAAAGCGGCTAACCACCCTAATTTACCAAAAAAATGCAATACCCAACTATAGGTAATCAGTGCAGGCGCCATTCCAAAAGCAACCAAGTCAGACAAACTATCATATTCCGCACCAAAAGCACTCTGCGTTTTTGTCAATCGAGCGACACGTCCATCTAGCGCATCGGCAATCATCGCGATAAAAACGGCAATCGCCGCCGTCTCAAACTGTCCTTTCATCGCAGCGACAACCGCATAAAAACCAGAAAATAATGCCGATGTCGTTAATAAATTCGGTAATAAATAAATTCCTCGGCGAGGGGCATTTATTTCTGAATCTTCTGCTTCAAATAATTTATCGTCTAATTCATTCATACTTGTATGCCTTGCTCCAGTTTGTCTAATTTAACCTGAGGTTTGGATAAGAAGCTGAGAAAACAATGTGCTAACCTGGGATGATTATTTTTTTAATTCCGAGCTTGTAGGGGCGCCTCTTGTGGGTACCTGATCTCGAAGGCACTCGCACATTTTTGGGCGACCACTAAGGGTCGCCCCTACGGATTCATCACACGAAACAATGGGTGTGTTAATAGAAAATCCCATTCTCTCTCTTATCCAAAACTTAGGTTATTATAAAAGTTGCTTATTGTCATCGTGAACCCAAGAAAGGTCAAATATTTTTTCCTTTCTAATAACGAAATAAGCCCACTCAAGATTTCGCCAATTTCTCAAATTTTTACACGGTCATTGCGAGGTATGCCCGAAGCAATCCAGCATCAGGACTGGATTGCTTCGGGCATATCTCGCAATGACGAAGGAGTGGGTTGCTTCGTCGCTAGCGCTTCTCGCAATAACGGCAATGCGTTTATACGCCGGCTATCATCATTTCCTCGATCAAAACAGAGCCCGTCTGAACGGCATCATAAGGATCTCTATCTTTCCCAACAGCCACCATATTTGCAAACATATCTTTTAAATTTCCCGCAATGGTTATTTCAGAGACTGGGAATTGAATCTCGCCATGGTCAACCCAAAAACCAACTGCGCCACGTGAATAATCTCCCGTCACCAATTTCACTCCTTGCCCAATTAATTCAACAACTAACAATCCTTTATTCATTTTTTTAATGAGCTCTTGCAAATCCAAACCTTGATGAGATACAAATAAATTATGCGCCCCGCCCGCATTAGCCGTTGTTTGCATACCCAATTTACGCGCCGTATAGCTATTCAATAAATAATGGCGCAATATACCGTCTTTAATAAAATGCTGTTTCCGAGTCGCAACACCTTCGTTGTCAAAAGCGGCGCTACCTAATCTTTTAGGTAAAAATGGGTCTTCATGTACTTGAATAAATGAAGGAAAAATTGGTTTTTCCAAGTGATCAACTAAAAAAGTCGAATGGCGATAGAGCTGTTCTCCACTGATGGCAGACAATAAATGATACCATAACCCTCGGGCCACTTCTGAAACAAAAAGAACGGGCACTTTTTGCGTTGATAATTTACGTGAGCCCAATCGTTGAATCGTTCGTTCGGCGGCTTGATCGGCAATACGATCAAACCCACCCATCAATCCGGCGCTATCTCGTGCAACAGCATAACTATAATCTCGCTCCATTTGCCCATTTTGTTCAGCAATCAAACTACAAGAAATTGAATGCAGCGTCGAAGGAACGGCGCCAATAAATCCATGCGTATTGCCATAAACCGAAAACTGCTTCCCGCTCGTCACTGAAACACCTTCAGAATTCACGATGCGCGGATCAAATCGCTTTGCGCGTTGCTCACAAGCGATCGCTTCTTGAATCGCTGATTCTGGCGTCATTTCCCAAGGGTGATAAAGATCCAAATCAGGTAATTCACTCGCCATCAGCTCAGGTTCCGCCAACCCCGCACAAGGATCTTCTTCGGTGAATTTTGCCCGTTCACAGGCAGAGCGAACAACCGCTTCTATTTTTTCAGGATGAATATCGGTCGTCGTGGCAGACGCTAACCGCTTACCAAAATAAACCGTGATCCCCAACGATCGACCTCGATGATATTCTAAGGTTTCTATCGACCCTTCTCGCACAATCACATTAAAACCATCCTCTATCGCCGACGATACATCCGCTGAACTCGCCCCAAATTTTTTCGCAGCCAATAATGCTTTTTTAATGCTCCGCTCAAGCTGCACTAATTCCTTCATGAGTGAGTCCCTCCCACTGTCATTTCATCAATCTTAATCATCGGCTGACCCACACCTACCGGCACAGATTGTCCGTCTTTCCCACAAATACCAACACCCGTATCAAATTGTAATTGATTTCCAACCATACTAACTTTCATCAACGCTTCGGGACCATTACCAATCAACGTCGCATCTTTAATGGGTGCCGTAATTTTACCGTGTTCAATTAAATACGCTTTGCTCGTCGAAAAAACAAATTTCCCCGACGTGATATCGACTTGTCCACCCGCCATATTTTCAATATAAATACCGTCTTGAATCGACCCGATAATTTCTTCTGCAGAATACTCGCCCGGTAATAAATAAGTATTCGTCATGCGAGGAATAGGCAAATGCGCATAACTTTCTCGACGTCCATTCCCGGTAGAGACTTGCTTCATTAAATGCGCATTTTGTTTATCCAACATACAGCCAGTTAAAATACCGTTTTCAATCAATACCGTTTTTTGTGTCGGAGTCCCTTCATCATCGATATTCAGCGAACCTCGACGCAATGAAAGAGTCCCATCATCCACAATCGTGCAAACAGAAGACGCCACTCTCTGCCCAAATTTATCAGCAAAAGCAGATGTTTTTTTACGGATAAAATCACCTTCTAAACCATGCCCCACCGCCTCATGCAACAAAACCGCTGGCCATCCAGCGCCTAATACAACGGGCTTTAATCCAGCTGGCGCATCAATGGCACTTAAATTAATCAATGCTTCATCGACGGCCGCTTTGGCATAATCCGTCACCAAATTATTTTGCAAGAAAAACTCATATCCTGAACGCTGCCCACCGCCAAAATATCCTTTCTCTCGAGCCCCTTTATCTTCAACCACCACACTCACATTGAGTCGAACCAAAGGACGCACATCCGCGGCATAAGTCCCATCACTCGCGCAAACTAAAATGATTTCATACATGCCCGATAAGTTAGCCATCACTTGCGTGACGCGGGGATCTTGCGCTCGAGCCGCTACATCTACGCGATGCAGCAATTCAACTTTTTCTTGTTCGGATAAGGTGATCAAGGGATTTAATGGCTCATATAAATGCGGCGCGGCCTTTCTCGAAGAGGTCGGTGCGACTTTCTCTCTGCCTCCGCGTCGCGCAATCGTTTTCGCAGCTCGGGCTGCCTTACGCAGCGCCCCCAGATAAATATCTTCGGAATAAGCGAATCCTGTTTTTTCTTGTACCACAGCCCGAACACCAGCGCCTTCTTCGATCGATAAATTCGTGCTTTTAATAATATGGTCTTCTAACATCCATGATTCTGAATAAACACGCTGAAAAAATAGATCGGCGTAATCGAGTCGATGATGCAATAAAGACGATAAAATATTTTCCAAATCTTGAGTAGACAAATCATTCGCTGTTAAAAATGTTGCTTCCGCCAGTGCGATGTGCATAACCTTACCTTTATTTAATAATAAAACATTGCACAGTTTAGCAGTTCTTTAAAAAAGTGTTATGAGAATTAAAAAAAACATGCAAACCACGATCAACATTCGATAGAATGACTTGTGTTTGAAGTAATTATTCACCGCGATCATGACGATACAAGTAACGTTCCCTAGAAAGCACTGAATAGTTGCTGAAAATGTAATTATTCACTGAGATGGTAACGATACGAGAACGTTCCTGCGAGCGTACTGAATAGTTACCCGTTTGGAGTATAATCAAGGAATTTATAATCACATGTCTCAATGGTCTTATCGAGTTTTGATCAGCATTTTTTTATTGTGTTTTACCCTATCCATCGCGCAAGCGGATCTTCCTAAGTCTCCCTCGCTCGATGAAAAAATTGGCCAGATGATTATGATCGGCTTCGATGGCGCAACGCTCTCTCCAGACTCCCCTGTCATTGGCGACATTCAAAACGGGCGCATTGGGGGTGTGGCATTATTCGACTACAATATGAAAACAAAAGATTTTCATAAAAATATCGAAAACCCGGCTCAATTACGCGTTTTAACACAACAATTACAAGCGGCTGCAAAGCGCTATCAACCTGCTACTTATCCTTTGTTGATCGCCATTGATGCTGAAGGAGGAAACGTCAATCGATTAAAGCCGAGTTACGGATTTCCTAAAATGATTTCCGCCAAAATGCTCGGAAAATTACCTGTCGCATTCACGTATTATTATGCGGGACGTTTGGTTAAAATATTACACATGATGGGCATTAATGTCGACTTTGCGCCCGTCGTTGACGTCAACACCAATCCCAACAGTTCCATTATTGGCAAGCTCGAGCGCAGTTTTTCGGATAACCCGACCCATGTCATCAATCGCGCCGAAGTATTCTCAAGATTTTTCAAACATCACCACATTCTCTGCGCTTACAAACACTTTCCAGGCTTAGGCAACATTTCAGAGAACCCCCATGAAGACATGGTCGACGAAACAGCCACATGGCAAATGCAAGAATTACTCCCCTACGAAAAATTATTAACTAATCCTAATGCTTGTCCGATGGTTATGGTCAGTCATGTCATCAATCGCCAACTTGATCCCGATGGATACCCCGCTTCTTTATCGCATAAAATGATTACCAACACACTGCGCGATCAATTACATTTCAACGGTGTTGTCATTACCGATGATATGCAAATGGGCGCCATCATCAAACATTACGGCCTTGAAAAAGCAATCCGCCTCGCTATCAATGCGGGCGCTGATATTTTACTCTTCTGCAATCAATTACAAGACCAACCCAACATCGCGCAACAAGTCATCCAAATTGTCAAAGAGGATATTAAAAAAGGACTGATTTCAGAAAAACGAATTGATGAAGCTTATGCGCGCATCCTGAAAGCAAAAGCTATGCTACCTCAACCGGATGTGAATCCTTCATGATGGATGCCCCTCGACCTTTATTTGATTCACTCGATGAAGTAAAAAATCTTATCGAAAGCAAACGAGCCATTATCACGCCTCCTCATGTACCAACAACAGCCCATGAAGATTATGAGCAGGGGTTACGCTTTATCTATAGTTATTTAGGCAGTGAGGCTACCTTTAATGCATATCGTCGAGAAGTAGAACGGCTACTGCAGTGGGTTTGGTTTATCGCCAAAAAAACACTGAAAGAAATCCATCGAGAAGATATCGAGAACTATATTTATTTTTGCCAATTTCCACCGGAAAGCTGGATCGGCATCAAAAATGTGCCGCGATTTATTTTAAAAGAAGGTCTGCGCATGCCGCATCCCGAGTGGCGACCTTTTGTTGCAGGTATTTCTAAAGCCGCCTTTCGCCATGGAGAAACGCCGAACCAAAAAAAATTCAATCTCTCGCAAAAAGCGATTCAAGCGATTTTCGCCATTTTAGGCAGTTTTTTTAATTTTCTCGTTCAAGAAGATTATCTCGGCCAAAATCCTGTCATTCAAATTCGACAAAAAAGTAAATTCATTCGAAAGCAGCAATCCAAAGCCGTCATTCGTCGATTGAGCGAATTACAATGGGCGTATGTGATCGAAACAGCTAAAAAAATGGCGGCCGAAAATCCCGAAGAAGATGAACGAACCCTCTTTATGATGAGCGCTTTATTCGGCATGTATTTACGTATTTCGGAGCTCGCCGCGAGTGAACGATGGATTCCGCAAATGGGTGATTTTTATCTCGATCAAGATAGTAATTGGTGGTTTACGACGGTCGGTAAAGGGAATAAACAACGCGATATTTCCGTCAGTGACGCCATGCTCGAAGCACTGAAACGTTACCGAACCGCTTTAGGTCTTTCGCCACTACCCGCCCGCGGCGATACGACGCCCCTCATTCCCAAAACAACCGGCAAAGGTCCGGTTAGCAGCACGCGTCATATCCGATCGATTGTTCAAAAATGTTTTGATCGCGCGATCGAACAATTACGCACGGATGGATTTCAAGATGATGCCGAAGCCCTCATGTCTGCTACCGTACACTGGCTACGTCACACCGGCATTTCAGAAGATGTGAAACATCGCCCGCGAGAACATGTCAGAGATGATGCCGGACATAGCTCGAGCGCCATCACTGATCGATACATCGATATCGAACGACAAGCCAGACATGCTTCAGCAAAAAAGAAACACATTGATCCCGATGAATCCCTATGAACCCGCATGCGAAGTTTTTGAATCTATCCAAGAGTAAATGTATGATTAGAGGATTTTATGTTGATTCATCCTTCGAGCCTTTCTTCTCTCGCTTCTCGATCTGACTCTATAAACACTGTAATCAAGCATATTGGCAAACGATAAAAAAAACGTATAATGCATTCCGTGTTGAGGCGTAGTGCAATGGCAGCACTCTTGATTCTGACTCAAGCAATCTTGGTTCGAGTCCAAGCGCCTCAGCCATCTTTATCGCTCAATCGACTATACTTGAATTTAACTGGACTAATTGTCGATCCAATCCAACGAACCCTTCGTCTTGTGCTAAACGCTCTAATTCTGGCAGTGTGATCATTTGCTCAGCCGTGAAAGGCCCTGCGCCGATACGTCGCAAGGCGACTGTATAAGCGCCGCATCCAAGTGCTTCGCCGATATCTTCAACGAGCGTACGAATATAGGTTCCTTTGCTGCAGCGGACGTCTAATGTAATACAGTTGCTGGATCCCGCGATCAAGTCGCAGGATGACGGAGCATTGGATCCCACAGGATGGCAGGAGACAGTAGATCCCGCCGTCTCAAAAGTATCATCCCGTAATTTGATCATGGGAGATGGCGTGATAGTCGAAGAAATCATATTCAACGAATAAATGTTTATCGTTCTCGGCTTCCGCTCGATTTCAATCCCTTGTCGCGCCAATTGATACAATGGCTTTCCATGAAATTTCAATGCGGAATACATCGGCGGAATTTGCACGATGTCTCCGCGAAATTTTTCAAGTACACGCTGCAGCTGATCATCCGTCACATGGACAGGTCTCCGATCGATAACGTCGCCTTCTGCATCACCCGTTTTAGTGCGCCCACCTAATTGAGCTACCGCCACATAATGTTTATCTGAATCTAACAAGGATTGCGACAACTTAGTCGATCGACCAAAGCAAATAGGCAGCAAACCCGTCGCCAAAACATCCAAACTACCCGTATGTCCTGCTTTTTTAGCTTGAAATAACCATTTCACTTTTTGCAAGGCTTGATTAGAAGACATACCGATTGGTTTATCTAAAATGAGAATGCCGTCGATAGCACGCCTTTCACGCTTCGGAAGATTTGGTATCATGAGATTCGTTCAATAACGTTGAAATCTGCACGCCTTTTTGCCATACCTCATCAAAATAAAAATGCACTTTGGGCGCGCGACGCAATCGAATTTGTTGGGCTAACTGATGCTGGAATCGCCCCGCCAGACGATTCAATAAATCAAGAATTTCTTTTATCCGCGATTCATCGCGCGGAATCACGTAAATTTTAGCGTAGGATAAATCTCTCGATACTTTCACCTGCGTTACAGTCACCATACCAACTTTTGCATGGTGCAATTCAAATTCGAGAAGATTAGCAATCGTATCCCGTACAAGAGATTCGATACGGTTGATACGAGTGGAGACTTTTTTGGGACTGAGGATTGAGGATTGAGGATTGAAGGATGGAATCGCTTCGCGATGGCGTATTTTATTCGTCATGTTTTTTTGTTGTTTCATATTGATCGTTCACTTGTATGTCAACCGTCATTACGAGGCATAGACAAAGCAGAATGCGACTCGTCATGGCGCGAGGAGCGTTAACGACGAAGCAATCCAGAATCAGGCCGTCATTGCGAGGTATGCCCGAAGCAATCCAGTTTTATTCTCTGGATTGCTTCGGACATACCTCGCAATGACGGCAGGTAACCCTCTTCCTCGATCATCAATCCTCTACAATACGGCTTTAACCTCAATGCGCTCGTAATTTTCAATCTGATCGCCCACTTTGATCTCATTATAATTTTTAATGCCAATGCCGCACTCCATTCCTTGGCGTACTTCACTGGCATCATCTTTAAACCGCCTTAGGGAATCGAGTTCACCTTGATAAATAACCACATTGTTTCTCAGAACACGCACGGGTTTACCACGCTTAATAAGGCCTTCGGTAACCATACATCCAGCGATTGAACCAAATTTTGGCGAGCGAAATACATCACGCACTTCAGCTAATCCTAAAATTTGCTCTTTAAATTCAGGCGCCAACAGACCCGTCATCGCACTTCTCACTTCATCAATCACATTGTAAATAATACTATGATAATGAATATCCACGCCCTCTTTTTCAATTAATTGCTTGGCCGTATGGTCCGCTCGCACATTAAATCCAAAAATAATGGCTTTAGAGGCTATGGCTAAGTTCACATCAGATTCTGTAATGGCGCCAATCCCACGAGAAACAATTTTCACGGTGGCTTTACCCGTTGACAATTTTAATAAAGCATCCGACAACGCTTCTAAAGAACCTTGCACATCCGTCTTTAAAATAACGTTTAAATTCATCACTGTCCCTTTCGAAAGATTATCGAATAAATTTTCTAATTTGACTGCTTGTTCTTTGAATAATCGCGTCTCTCGATATTTACCTTGCCTAAATAAGGCAATTTCACGTGCTTTGCGTTCATCTTCAACCACAAAAAACTCATCGCCCGCATTGGGAACGTTAGATAATCCGAGGATTTCAACTGGAATTGAGGGTCCAGCTTCTGTGGCCTTATGTCCCGCTTCATTTAACATCGCGCGAACACGCCCATATTCTAATCCTGCTAGCACAACATCTCCCCGATGCAGCGTCCCTTCTTGGACTAAAATCGTCGCGATTGGCCCTCGACCTTTATCTAAGCGAGACTCAACAACAATCCCTCGCGCCGGCGCCTCTTGAACCGCTTTTAATTCCATGACTTCCGCTTGTAATAAGACAGACTCCAACAAGGCATCAATACCCTGCCCCGTTTTCGCTGAAATATTAATAAACATGGAATGACCACCCCATTCTTCTGGGATAACATCATGTTGAGTCAGCTCTGTTTTGACGCGCTCTGGATCTGCTTCAGGTTTATCAATTTTATTCACTGCAACAATGATCGGCACATTAGCGGCTTTTGCATGTTGAATGGCTTCAACCGTTTGTGGCATCACGCCATCATCAGCCGCAACCACTAAAATAACGATATCCGTTGCTTTCGCACCACGCGCACGCATCGCCGTGAACGCTTCATGACCTGGGGTATCTAAGAAAGTGACCACCCCTCGATCGGTTTCTACGTGATAAGCGCCGATGTGCTGTGTAATACCACCCGCTTCTCCCGCCGCAACTTTGGTCCGACGAATATAATCTAATAAGGATGTCTTGCCGTGATCAACATGTCCCATAATGGTTACCACAGGCGGACGAGCGACTTTTTCTGCATCATGCACAGAAAATTGCTCGAGAAAGTCTGCTTCAACTGCGTTTTCTTTAATCACCTTGGCTTTATGTCCCATTTCTTCGACAACCAAGAGGGCGGTATCCTGATCGATCGGTTGGTTAATCGTCGCCATCACACCCAGCTTCATCAAAACCTTAATGACTTCTGTAGCTTTAACAGACATTTGTTGCGCTAATTCAGCAACCGTCACCACTTCTGGAATAGCAACCTCATGCACTGTCGGGATCACTGGTTTTTCAAATGCTTGACGCGTAATTTTAACATCAACCGTTTTTTTCATCACCTTTAACGCTTTGCGAGAACGGTCTTTTTCAAAGAAAGGCGCTTCAATTGCGTCGGCATCTTCGTCGTCTAATGTTAAATTTCTAATATCGATTTTTTTACCGCCGCGTTCTTTTTCAACCAAACGAGTTTTAACACGTTTTTTATTTTTCTCTCGCTCTTTTTCTTCTTCAGTACTGGCAAAACGCGGCGCTTTGGTCGCACCACTTTCTGTGGTTTCTTCAATCGACGTGGTAGAAGCAGCTTGCTCCGTTGATGTTATTTCTGCTGTAGAAACTTGTTCTCCTTGAGGAAGGATCGCCGCCTCTGTCTTCACCTCTTCAGCAAAAAGCTTGGGTTCTTCCGCCGTTTTCGGATACATCTCATCGAGTCGTTTTAATTCTTCTGCTTGTTTTACCTTCTCTTGTTCGGCAATCAAGCTACGTTTAACATAAGTATGTTTTTTACGCACCTCGACATTAACTGTTTTTTTATTGCTGCGACTTTGTAAACCCGTTACGGTCAATTGACTCACCGATTTTCGCATTAAGGTGATTTTTGATGGGTCTACCTTTTTTAATGACAGCGTATCTTCAGCCGCTGGGGGCATCATGGTTTCTTCGCTGATTTTTTTGATGGTAAGTTTTTTTGCCGCTGTTTGTAATTCACCAGGCGTTGGCGTGGGCAATGCGGGTGGCTGTTCTTGCAAATAACTCATGATTTTCTTTTTCTGCATTTCAGATACTTCTTGATCGGCCGATTTAATCCGCATTTTAGCCGCATGAAAATGCATGAGTAATTGTTCAGCTGAAAGATTTAATTCCTTCGCCAAATCATCGACCGTTATTTTGTTAGTCATATTAATTAAGCCCCCGCAGAAAACTAACTCATTTTCTGCATCATTCACTCTTCATTATAACTATATCAACGCACTCTCAGAAACGTTCACACCTTTGGATCATTTTTGATAAAAATCATCCGAAAATTGAACGTTCTTATATCATCAAGATCGCCGTAAAATAGTTACTCTTCATTAAACCAATGCGCGCGTGCTGCCATAATGAGCTCTCGCGCACGTTCTGTTGTCACGCCTTTGACTTCGACCAATTCATCCACCGATTGCTCAGCCAAGTCTTCTCTCGTTTTAATACCTGCCGCTGCTAAAGTATAGGCCAATTCACGATTCATGCCCGTTAAATTGAGTAAATCTTCCGCAGGTGATGGGTGGTCTTTTTCATTTTCCAACGCTGTTTTCGCCCGCTGACGCAATGCTTCGATAATCCCTTCATCAAATTCAGCGACATTCAGCAATTCTTGCTTAGGAATATAAGCAATTTCTTCAACGCTCGTAAATCCTTCCCTCACTAAAATAAGCGCCACTTCGGCATCAACATCTAATTTTTCCATAAACAATTGTTGGAGCTTTTCGGTTTCAACTTGTTGTTTATTCTCAGCATCCTGGAGCGACATGACATTTAATTTCCAACCCGTCAATTGACTGGCTAGTCGCACATTTTGACCATTTCGCCCGATGGCTTGAGAAAGCTGACTCTCTTCCACCGCGATATCCATGGTATGTGAATCTTCATCCATGACAATGGAGGCTACTTCTGCTGGGGTCATTGCATTAATCACCAATTGCGCAGGGTTATCATCCCATAAAATAATGTCAACGCGCTCGCCATTGAGCTCATTCGAAATCACCTGGATCCGAGATCCTCTCATACCCACACAAGCACCAATCGGATCAATACGCCCATCATTGGTTTTAACAGCAACTTTAGAACGTAATCCTGGGTCCCGTGCTAACGCTTTAATTTCAATCACACCATCCCCGATTTCAGGCACTTCAATTGTTAATAATTCTTTTAACATTTCTTCGCGGGATCGAGAGGCCGCTAATTGGGGGCCTCGAACATCTGTTTTAATTTCAAATAAATAAGCGCGTAAGCGATCATTAACATGCACCATTTCTCCAGGAATCATTTCTGAACGAGGAATAAAAACTTCCGCATTATCCCCTAAATCCAACGCGGTTCCTTCTCGAGCAACCCGTTTGACGACGCCATTAATTAATTGGCCTACTTTATCCCGGTAAGCATTAGCGACTTGAGCTCGCTTTGCTTCTCGAACTTTTTGCAAAATAACTTGCTTAGCTGTTTGCACGCCAATTCGACCAATATCCTCCGAGACCATTAATTCTTCAATCACATCGCCCGCATTAAGCGCTTCATCTTTTTCTTTTGCTTGTTGTAAAGTTAAATGGCGATCGGCGTTAAATAGTTCCTGAAAATCCGGTTGTTTTTCATCGAGAATGGTCCAACAACGATATGTTTTATAATCTCCTGTTTTTCGATCGATACGTACTTTAACATCGATATCTTTGAAATGGCGCTTTCGCACCGCACTTTCTAATGCAGCTTCAATTGCATCAAAAATGACATCATCAGACACTTGCATTTCGCAAGAAACAGCTTTTGCTACATCTAAAATTTGTCGACTCATATTAAACCTCTCCTGCTTTATGCGCTTTTGAAATCAGATCGAATGGCAATGTAACGGTTTTATCCTCACACTGCAATAAGATTACACGATCCGACGCATCCATCAAAATACCCTGAAAATTTCGTTGTCCTTCCAATGGCGCCTTTAATCGCACAACGATTTTCTCATTCAAACAACGCTTGAATTGATCAACTGTGAATAAAGGCCTTTCAATCCCCGGCGAGGAAACTTCCAACGTATAAGCACTAGCGATGGGATTTTCCACATCCAGCAAAGCGCTGACTTGTTGACTAATGCGACTGCAATCATCCACAGCAATTCCTTCCGCCTTATCTACGTAAATACGCAATAATGCATAACGGCCCTGCGGCAAATAATCTAGCCCAATAAATTCGTAACCCATTGCCGTAATGGTCGGTTGAATCAATGCCGTTAGCATCGCTGTTTTTTTGTCCATCGTGCGCTAACACCTAAAATGGCTTCACATAATAAAAAACCCCTAAAAAGGGGTTTTCACGTTATTGGTAGCGGGGGCAGGATTTGAACCTACGACCTTCGGGTTATGAGCCCGACGAGCTGCCAGACTGCTCCACCCCGCGATTATTCTTGTCATTCGTTAATGACGCGCACTATACCTAAAACGCTTGCTCTGCGCAAGCAAAGAAATCTTCTTTTTTATTCGACCCAACAAAATGAGTATAGCCATGGGGCTTTGTAACTATTCATCGAGATCGCGATCATGCAATGCAAAATTCGCGTTTAAAATAAATTCCTGTGAAGATTGATCACAAAAATATATGTCATTGATTTTTGTGATCAAAATTTGGACAAAATGTTTTGCGTGTCGCTAAAAGTAGTGATAGGATTCGCCTATTAAATTTGGAGGGAAGATAATGATCAAACAACAGTTAGTTTCGCGACTCAACAAAAAACAACATCAATTACCTGAGCATGTGATGACCGAATGCGTTAATGAAATCCTAAATAAAATGATCGCCCACTTAGCAGAAGGGGGTCGCATTGAAATTCGCGATTTTGGAAATTTTAGCCTGCATTATCGCCCTTCTCGTTCAGCCCATAATCCGAAAAAAGGAACTAAATTCAAAACAAACCCCAAATACGCCGTACATTTTAAAGCAGGGAAAAATTTAAAAGAACGTGTCATGAAAAACACACAATCGCCCATTAAAAAAGCGGGTGATTCAAGTTATGACCATCATGAAGATCAACAATAAATCGTTCTCCACAAAAATCTACAGCACATGACGATTGAAAATAATCCGATTAACCTATCGACGGATAATATAGATTCGCCTGGATATTACCGTGGCAAAGTAACACCTCGTTGCCCCTGGTATTTTCCACCCCGATCTTTATATGAAACCGCGCACACCTCATCGGACTCTAAAAATAACAATTGCGCGATACCCTCGTTCGCATAAATTTTCGCTGGTAAATTCGTGGTATTTGAAAACTCTAACGTCACATGCCCTTCCCATTCCGGTTCAAGTGGCGTGACATTAACAATAATACCACACCGCGCATACGTCGATTTACCCAAGCAAATACATAATATATTGCGAGGGATTTTAAAATACTCAACGGTCCTTGCGAGCGCAAATGAGTTGGGCGGAATAATACAAACGTCTGAGCGAATATCCACAAAACTTTTCTCATCAAATTGCTTTGGATCAACAACCGAGGAATTAATATTAGTGAAAATTTTGAATTCATTGGCGCAGCGCACGTCATAACCATAGCTGGACGTTCCGAATGAAACGATTTTTTGGCCATTGATGTTCTTAATTTGATTCGACTCAAAAGGCTCAATCATCTGATGATCGATAGCCATTTTACGAATCCAGCGGTCCGATTTGATACTCATCCCTATTTTCCTCCACAAGTTTTGTGCCTTGCCTGATTTTCACGACGAAATAGCCCTGACGCTTGATTGCTTCGTCTTGCTTCATCGTTTACACTCCTCGCAATAACAGAAAGAATAATAGCGCGATTCGCCACATGATCTAGCAAAGCGCTAAACTCGCGTTTAATTGCTCGTGAGATAATACCTATATGACAAAACCACAAACACAACCCATTGGCATACTCGGCGGCACCTTCGATCCCATTCACCAAGGTCACTTACAAATTGCCTTGATTGCGCTTCAACAATTGCATTTACAAAAAATACATTTCATTCCTTGCTTTCAACCACCGCATCGCAATCAACCCATAGCGTCACCGAATGATCGACTCGCGATGGTAAAATTAGCCATCGGCAATAATACCGCTTTCAACGCCGATGATCGAGAAATTAAGCGTGGAAATATTTCTTATACTATTGATACGCTGAAATCTTTACGACAAGATTATCCTGATACACCCTTATGTTTAATCATCGGCACAGATGCTTTTCAAGAATTACAACAATGGCATCATTGGAAAGAACTCATTGATTATGCACATTTAGTGGTCATGTATCGGCAAACAGATCAGCCTCAACAATCTAATGCACTAATCGAAAATAAGTTTTCAGGGTTAGAACAAATAGACTCGAGCAGTTTGGAATTTCCGCTAGGCGGCGGCGAACCGAGCTTGAGGAGTGTATTATGCATACATGACTCAAGCAAGCGAGGAAGCCAACAACGCGGAAAACCAAAATGCGAAGAGTGTATTTTTACATGGGCTCAACCACATGTGACGGAGGATATTTCAGATCTTTCGCATTATCGGAAAGGAGTCATCTATTTTTTGATGATAAACCCTATTCTTATTTCAGCAACAAAAATCCGAAATAAAATAAAAGCTAGATCACAAAATCTCAAAAACGAGTTACCTGGAAAAGTGCTCGATTACATCAAAACGCATCATCTCTATAGCGCGAACTCAAAATAAGAAATACAAAAAACCATGGGCTAGATCGAATAAGATTGCGATGTTGATCACGATCTTTGTGTAGGGACGCCCTCTCAGGGCATCCTTGCTTTAAAAATTCCCTTTAAACCAACTTTTCATTTTATGCCAAATGCCTTTCACGCTGTGCGTTTCATGCCACACTTCTTTCGCTCCTTCATGAGATTGTTGATGACCATATATCAACAGTCCAATCCCAGTTGAAAATTTTGGGTTTTTCACGACGTCAACAAGACCTGTAATACGCTCTGGCTGGCCTAATCGAACAGGTATCTGTATCACTCGTTCAGCCAGTTCTAGCACGCCGGGAATTAAAGAAGCGCCGCCCGTCAAAACCAATCCTGCGGCAATCATATCATCAAAACCGCACCGGCGAATTTCAGAGGCCACAAGCGCAAACAATTCTTCATAACGTGGCTCACAGACTTCAGCAAGCATACGTTTGGAAACGTGCCGACCTGGTCGATTTCCCACGGAAGACACTTCAAACAAATCATTTTGATCCGCCTGTTCAACCAGCGCTGTCGCATATTTTAATTTAATTTCTTCAGCATTTTGCGTCGGGGTCCGTAAAGCAATCGCGATATCATTTGTCACTTGATCACCGGCAATCGGAATAACAGCCGTGTGACGAATCGCACCATCGACAAAAATCGCAATATCGGTTGTTCCACCACCAATATCAACCAAACAAACACCCAATTCTTTTTCATCTTCAGATAAAACAGCATAGCCTGAAGCCAACTGCTCCAAAATGATATCATTCACTTGCAATCCGCATCGCTCAACACATTTCACAATATTTTGTGCCGCGCTCACCGCGCCAGAAACAATATGCACTTTCGCTTCTAATCGAACACCAGACATTCCAATCGGTTCTCGAATACCGCTTTGATGATCAATCACAAATTCCTGTGGCAAAATATGCAACACTTTTTGATCGGCCGGGATCGCCACCGCACGCGCAGCATCAATCACTCGATCGATATCGGCTTGCGTCACTTCTTGGTCACGAATGGCCACAATCCCATGTGAATTTAAACTACGAATATGACTCCCCGCAATCCCCGTATAAACAGAATGAATTTGACATCCCGCCATCAATTCGGCTTCTTGGACCGCGCGTTGAATAGAATTCACTGTTGATTCAATATTCACTACCACGCCGCGTTTTAACCCACGCGATGGACTTAATCCCACCCCAATCACATGAATCATTCCATTGTCGGTAACCTCACCAACGATAGCGACCACTTTAGACGTACCAATATCAATACCTACTAACAAATTTTTTTCCGGCTGTTTTCGTTTTTTGCGCATTCGATTGATCCCCATCTCTGTTCATCATTTTGTCACTATGCAGCCTATTCCTGAGAACCTTATTGCATCACTCGCGGCAAATAGTGACGTTATTTTTTCCAAGCAACGGCCATTCCACTGTGATAACGCAAGTCTATCGATTTGACCTGACCTTCACGCCCCTTGAATAATTTGGGATAGACTTTCACAAAACGCCGCATCCGAGTCAAGACATCTTCATCACCTAAATGCAAAATTATTCCGTCATTTAAAGTCGTATCCCAATTATTATTATCATCGACCTGCAAAATCACCATCGATAATGGAATAGCGTCTAACAGCGATTGCATTCGTTGATAGTAATCCAACATTTTGACGCCCTTATCGGGTGGCCCCATAAAAATAGGTAATTTTTGAATATCAGCATAATCATTTGCCGTGATCGCTTCACCATAGTTATTCACAAGCCCTTGACTTCCCCAACGCGCAACAATTTGCTCATCTTCAATACGTATCCATAGCGCATCGGGCCAAATACGCCGCACTTCCACCGTAGCCACTTTGGGCAATCCTTGTAATGAAGCCTGAATTTTTTGAAGATTCACTGAGAAAAAATTGACCGACATCAATGGCGCGATTTGTTTTTGTACCGCTGTTTTATCGATCGCTTGAAAATCTCCGACAACCCATACCCGCGTAATATGAGGTGGCTTTAAAAAAAAAGTAGCTTCTTTCCAGCCAATGAATATCAAGAAACCCAATGCACCCAATAACAAACAAACAATTGCTGCTTCTCGGCAAAGAGAAAAAAATTTATTTTCTTCATCCAAATGATGAGATGTACGCATTGGCATATAAGACTCTACGTTAAATCGTGTAGGCAATCCATTAAGAGACGAAACAAGCCCGCGGAATCTCCGTTTTCCTCATCCATGACACCTGTCTGGATTCCGGATAATCTCGCGCATCTCTGTACAAAATTTCCGGAATGGCAAAGCGTCGTCATCCCGCGTTTCATATCCGTCATTGCGAGGTATGCCCGAAGCAATCCAGCTTTTTCCTGGATTGCTTCGGGCATACCTCGCAATGACGAGAGACTGGATTATTTCGTCGCTAGCGCTCATCGCAGCGATGGCAGGTAGTCTCTTCCTCAATCCTCAATCCTCAATCAATCCTATTTTAAGCTCGTCTCTAAAACTCGAATAACGAGATCATCAAAATCTATACCAGCCGCCTTAGCTGCTTTAGGGACCAAACTGTGTGAGGTCATGCCCGGAATGGTATTCACCTCTAACAGCCAAAATTTACCTGCCTCATCCCGAATAAAATCAACGCGACTCCATCCTTCGCAACCCAGTGCCCGACAAGCATCCAGTGTGAGTTGCCGAATCTGTTTTTCTTCCGTTGAAGTTAACTGACAAGGACAAAGATATTCGGTCGCGTCAGATTCGTATTTCGCCTCATAATCATAAAATCCTTTTACAACACGAATTTCAACGGGTGGAAACGTTTGCCCATTCAACATAGCCACTGTAAACTCTTTCCCTTGAATCCAAGGCTCGATAATCACTTCTTTAGAATAACGATTGGCTTTTCCAAAAGCATTGATTAACTCATGCTCGGCCATCACTTTTGAAACACCATTGCTCGACCCATCTTTAGCCGGTTTGACACACAGAGGTAGCGAGATTTTTTTCAATACAGAGGATAACTGGGATTCGTGCGACACCACTTCAAATGGCGCCGTGGGCAATTGTAAAGCTTGGAAAATCCATTTAGAGCGCACTTTATCCATCGCAAAAGCAGAGGCCGCCACATCACACCCCGTATAAGGCAACCCCAACGTTTGTAACGCTCCCAGCAAAACGCCATCTTCTGCGCCTTGACCATGCACAATCACAAAAGCACGATCAAAGGTGCCTTCGATTAAGCGAGATAAAATATCAGCTTGCACATCAATCAAGTGTGCATCAACCCCTTTTTGTTTTAATGCTTCAAAAACATTTTGGCCGCTATGTAAAGACACGTCTCTTTCTGCGGATAATCCACCACACAACACAGCCACTTTACCGAATTTATGCTTCATTATTCCTTCTACCTTATCAATCAAATTAGACGAGACTTCCGCGAAAAGCGATCTGTTTTGTTGGAAACTCGTTTCAGCCTCGCCCCTCACCTTTTTGCGTAAATCCCATGATAATGATTTTAGCATGAGTTTTTACGAGAAAAATAAATAAATGCAGTGTGTAGAATAAAAAGACATATTTGATCGTCTCGCAAAAGTAGAAGGGGTAAAAAATAGATCCCAATCAGGTCAAAAATAATAACCCTGAGTTCGGGGGTTTTTACCGCGAGTTTCGCAGTTTACTAATCATTTTTACGCTGTTATTGCGAGAATTGCGAAACGCGCCAGTGCTGAAGCAATGACAAAATCCTCTAACCATTTGACTGCTTTCTTGGCAATATAAAAAAACTCAGCATATTCGGGTTAATAAAAAATAAAGGTCTTTTTTTAAACAGAACAGACTGGTTTTTTGGCGAACAGCGTGTTTATATGCTATACATTAAAGCATTAATAATAATCATGATAAAAGGAATAACACATGCCTGATCCCATTCAAACTGCTGTAACAGAAATACAGCAATTATTCGCGGCGAGCAGCGTCGCAAAATCGGTTATCGACTCTGTGGTTGAGGGTTTACGTGAGTTTGACAAATATTGTGCACAGCTTTTACCCTCAAAAAAAGCGGTCGCACAAGAAATTAGTCACTACAAAGCCCCTCTCGTCCCTAAAGATTTTCTGCATCATTATATGCCCATGACCCGCACTCATTTCTACGAAAAAATGGAGCAATCATTTAACGTAATAATGATGGATAGGATATCACCTTCACTAGAAAACCTTGATGAAAAAGTCATTAATCAATTAGGAGAAATACGACAAAAACTGCTAGCCGGTATACAACAAGCGCACGATAACTATCTGATGCAGTGTGTCGTAGAAAAAAGCAAAGCGCATGAGCAAGATTTAGAGCGCTTAGGACAAGCAATAATCAGCCAAGACAAGAATCGCTTTTTTCCTCCGGTAACATTATCGACAAAAACACCCGAACAATTTCGTCGCATGACCATAGAAGCGCATTACAACTACGTTCTTTAATTATCAGTTAACACGCACTGCGTAAAAATTTTCCCGCGGTGTTCGTAGTTATCAAACATATCTAAACTGGCACAAGCGGGCGATAATAAAACCAGATCGCCTGTTGCAGCTTCCCGCTTTGCATATTGAACCGCTTCTTCCATCGAGTCGACCTGAACAATCGAACAACAGCCTTTCAATGCAGCGGACAATTTTTCTGCATCCTCACCCAATAAAATTGCGCATCGAACATGGGCTCGCACCGACTCACGCAGCGGGGTGAAATCGGCCCCCTTGCCACGTCCACCAGCAATCCATATAATATTTTTTTTCTGGCCCAATCCTTCCAATGCCGCAATCGTCGCACCGACATTCGTCCCCTTCGAATCATTATAAAATGTCACCCCTTCTTTTTCCGAGACAAATTCACAACGATGTGGTAACCCAGAAAAAGTACGCAACGTATTAAGCGTCGCCGCTTGATCCAAGTTTAATGCTTCTCCCAAGGCTAAAGCGGCCAATGCATTTTCTGCATTGTGTCTCCCCACCATTTTCATTTCTTTAACATTCAAAATCGGCTGCCCATTGCGCGTTAAATAATACTCCTCATGCATTTTCTCAAATCCATAACCACGCGCAGCAGGTGACAATCCAAAAGAAATCGTTTTAATATGCTGATCGACTGGTGCAATGCGTGGATCCGCACGATTAACAATCGCTGTCTCGCAGTGATCATAAATACGCAGTTTGGCGGCAATATAATCATTCATATTACGATAACGATCCATGTGATCTTCGCTAACATTTAAAATAGTCGCGGCTTTCGCTTTTAAAGAAAAAGTGGTTTCCAGCTGGAAACTCGATAATTCTAAAACGTATAAATCCGCTGCCGGCTCTGCCAATAAATCTAATACCGGTATACCAATATTACCAGCAACCTGTGTTTTAAATCCCGAGGCTTTCGCCATTTCTCCGACGAGCGCCGTTACCGTGCTTTTGGCATTAGCGCCTGTAATCGCGCAAATTGGCGCCCTAATCCGTTCGACAAATAATTCAATATCGCCGACACAAGGAATCCCTTGTTGTATCGCTTTTTGTAGAACAAGTTCTTTTAACGAAACACCGGGGCTGATAATGATTTTTGCCGCTTGTAAAATCAGCGATTCATCCAACCGACCAAAGACTGTCTTAACATTCGGCGCGATTGCTTTAAGCTCGGCCGCGTAGGGTGGATTTTCCCGTGAATCGACAACAACAAATGGCTCTCTTTCACGCAAGCAAAATTTTGCACAAGAAAATCCTGTTTTACCCAAACCAATAATAACCGTGTACTTTTCGCTCATACGTTACAACTCTCCACCTGGGACCACGATAATACAAGAACGCTCAGATTTTGGGTGAACACCCCTTCCCACTATCCTCGTTCATCTTTTAATCGATAGACAGTTTTTGTTTTTTTCGGCGCCAAGATCAACTTCAGTTCTGGATAGCAAGGCAGGCCATTTTTAAAGGGCGGGATATCTTCGCCTTGAATCAAGGGACGAATATAATCTATGCAATCCTTCGTCACATCCATGCCATCTTTAGTGATGTATTTTCTCGGCATATTCTTTTCTGTGTTAGCGATATTTTCTAAGCGCGTCTCGCCCAAGGTCCATTGATATTTTTTGCCTGGCTTGCGCACGATAATGGGAGAAACATCATTTTTACCTGCAACCGCCATTTCAACAGCTGCTTTCCCGACGGCATAAGCCTGCTTTAAATCCACCGTACAACCTAAATGACGAGAAGAGTGTTGAATATAATCGACGACTGACACGTGAAAAGAGTAATTAAATCGAT
>MGXI01000050.1 GCA_001801315.1 Gammaproteobacteria bacterium GWF2_41_13
TTTTCTCTATATATTGTGCTTTCTGCATTGTCATGTTGCTCCTGGATCCCGCGGTCAAGCCGCGGGATGACGGCCTTACCCACTCAAAACAACATAGAACCAAAAAACTGGATTGCTTCGTCGCTAACGCTCCTCGCAATGACAGAAAACTGCTTCAGCCATATCTCGCAATGACAAAATCCTCTAACCGTTTGACCGCTTTTTTGGCAAAACAAAAACTCCGAATTCACGTTTAGAAAGCACTGAATAATTACAACTCCACGTTCACAAAAACCCAGCTTCTGTTAATGACACACAGCCACTCGAGCCAACGATAATATGATCCAACACACGCGTATCAATCAATGCCAATGCCGTTTTTAATTTTTCCGTCACGGTTAAATCGGCATCGCTCGGTGTCGGGTCACCCGAAGGATGATTGTGCGTAAAAATAACAGCAGCCGCATTATGCGCTAGCGCAGCCTTCACTACTTCACGAGGATAAATTTCAGAGCGATCGATACTTCCGTAAAATAATTCTTTAAATGCGATGATACGGTGTTTATTGTTCAAAAAAAGACAGCCAAACACTTCCTGTTCCATCCCAGCTAATTTCGCGGATAAAAATTGTTTTACGACACTCACGTGCGCCATCGCATCACTCATTTGCGCTGACTCGAATAAATAACGGCGAATCAACTCTAAAATTGCTTGAAGTTCGGTATATTTCGCGAGGCCTAATCCGGGGAAATAACAAAATTCATCGGACGTCACATGAAACAACTTTTGCAAACTGCCAAATTGCTTCAGTAAATCTCGAGCCATATCTAAAGCAGATTTGCCTTTCACTCCTGATCGTAAAAAAATCGCAATCAATTCTGCATCTGATAAAGTCGACGCGCCCTTTGATAATAATTTCTCTCTCGGTCGTTCTTGTTCCGGCCAATTTTTGATGCCCATAGCAAAACCTCTTGTAATTGGGTGAGCAAAATCCTCGATACATTTTTGCTGACACCAAACCCTATTCTTAAGTCGACTCTTGATCGTTAATAACTTCGTAACTACTCAGTACTTTTAAGAAACGTCCCTATTTTGTTGCTTTTTCACGAGTTTCGCACTTTTTCATACCATCATTGCGACCCCGAGTGCTGCGAGGTATGCCCGAAGCAATCCAGTTTTTTTGATTCTGCTTCGTCGCTAGCGGTCCTCGCAAATGACAGCAGGATAATAGCGTGATTCGCTGCATACCATAACAAACTGCGAATTCGTGTTTTTGACGAAAAATCATCCAAAATATGAACGTTCTTGCATGTCAAGATCACGGTGAATAGTTACTATCCCTGTATCAGGTGTGATGTTGAGATCCGCAGCCCAATGCGCCCCAATCTGGCAATACCCCCTCAACACCAGGAACCATAACTTCAACAACATCATGATCAATATTTTGATCCATTGAATTTTCATGCATAACGAACCTCCACTAACTCTTACAATAATCATTCAGCGCCTTCAGGTGAACGATCGCTATAAATAGCGATCAACACATATAGCTCTAAATAATTATCCAGTTTAATATTCTGTAAATTTATAAAAATCCCTTGATAAATTCACCTTGCTCTCGCTTTTCAGCGCAAAAATCGCCATCCAGTTGCGATTTAATCTGTTTTGTTTCCCTCGAATTTCAATCATTATTTGCACGTAACTATTCAGTATTTTCCAAGGAACGCTCATATTTTAGCCCCTTTTTTCATCGATTTTTCGTCAAAAATCATCCAAAATTTGAACGTTCTTGTATCATCAAGATCGCGCTGAATAGTTACATTTTCGCTACATTTCATTCTCACAAAGCATCCAATCCTGAGAAAAATCCTGCAGACAACAAAAAGTTTTGAAATAAAAAAATAGTAGAGATATTAACAGCAATAAAAACCCAATCGCCGAAAAAAAACGAACAACGCCTAATTGATCAATCAAATATCCGGCTAATATCAAACTAACTGGCACCATAGAATTTTCAATAAAAAATAACAGCGTGAAAAATCTTGATCGATAATCGTCTTGAACATGATGCATCAAAGCGATATTGAAAACCATGCTCGATAAATTAATCCCCATACTCGCCAAACCTAAGCCAAATACGTAAGCCCACTTATCTAAATGTAAACTAAAAATCAAAATACTCAACGCGGTAATGACAAACCCCACGGTAATAATAATGTTTTTATTTAACGTGATTGTTAGTTTCCCTAAAATAAATGAAGAAAGAATAGCGCCAGCACCTTCTGCAGACATTAAAAACCCTAAAAAACTGGAAGATTCTTTCAAATGTGTTTTAACAAAGATGGGTAGCGCAATCTGCAGAGGAGAAATAATGAATTGTAAAATAATCAGCGCAAAAACCATCATCATGAAAGAGCGTGATTGCATCATAAAAATAAATCCTTGCCAAAAATGATGCGGCCACTTTTTAACAAAATTTACTATGACAGTTCGAGAGGGCTGTCGGCATGGAAAGTTTCTTTTACCGCCAGAACGTTTTATAAAAATAACCGAGAACCCTGCCGTAAAAAAAACGAGAAAATTAACACATAGGGCTATAGGAATTCCCAAAAAACCCACCAACACACCTGCGAAAGATCCACCTAAAATTTTAGCCATAGAATCAGTACCGGTAATCAGTTGAAATGCTTTTTGTAACTGTTTTCTACCCACAATTTCCGGGAGAAAACCCGATGAGCCCGCCGTCATCATAGCCCCTCCTATTCCGCTTAGCATAAATAAACCACTTAACATAAACACAGAGGTTTTATTCATCACAACAAATAAGGTCATCGCAAGCCATGCAATGGATTTAAAGAAATTACCAGTAATAATAAAATACTTTCGGTCGTATTGATCAGCAAATGGCCCTAGCACTAGTGAAGAAACCAATCCCACAATAAAAGCCGGCATAAAAATATAGGAAATTTGGATCGCATGACCCCCATGATTTAAAACGTAAAATGATATAGCAATGAGCGCTAACTGATTCCCACATAAAGCGGCTACCTCAGAAAATCGGAGTATCCAAAAATTTTTATTCAGTAAGGGGATTGATAACATCCGCCCTCCCTCTCATCATAAATCGAGTACAAAACGCACACCGCATTTGTTTGTTTTTAAACGTTAATTGTTGATCAAAAAATAATTGACGTAATCGAACTAATCGATCGCGCATGGCATTAACTTCATCAGACACTGATAAAAATCGCTCTTTTTCTATTGGCGAAATACGGCTATCCAAAAATGGGTCGTTACAATGATAAAGCGATAGATCTTCCCTATAAAATAATTGTGTCGGCCCAGTTTTGATTTCATGACAAACCCCGCAAGAAACATTCTCATCAAAAAAATGAGCCTGATTACCTTGTTGATAAGCATTATAAGCGGGATAGGCCTCAATAATGATTTGTTTGGCCTTCTCTCGATGCCTGGAGGTAAACCGGTGGGGTGTTGATGGCTGAGACAATATATGAGTTCTGATTCCCTGATATTGGAAATTAAAATCCGCTAATCCTGCCTCAATCAGATCAATCGTTTTTTCGACATTTAATCGGTTGTAAATAACATCAAAAATGACTCGATCTTGATGAGCCAGCAATAATGACAACATGTGCTTAAATCTTTTACTGGCGCCTATGCCCTTCTTTTGAAATAGGTTGAAGCCCAAAGAAATATTCAACTGATTTTTAGGGATTTTATTGAAAAGTGAAGCCAGTCGATCATCTAATATCGGATGTGCTTCCCATCCAGAAGTTCTAATAAGAATTTCTGCTGATGGAATTCGTTCGAGAATACAATGGACCAATAAACCGATATGAGATCGATTACGTGGATCAACATACAAAAAAGGTTCCCCACCAGTCAATCCGATGATAGGTTGTACTTTTTTCGCCTCTGTAAAAAGACGAATATCATCCAGTTTTTTAAGAAACAATTGAGTGGGAATATGAATGGCTTTTTGTTGACCATTACAACAAGCCTCGCAAGCTTTATCACATAGAGCAGTGATCCTAAAAACGAATGTAAATAATTTGTTCATAAAGCAACATTCTCTTGTTCAACGGAATGGCGCTAGCCATAAACATTTAGTAACTATTCAGCACGCTCGCAGGAACACCCCTTGGCTATTTCTAGCGTTTTTTTCATGACGATGCGGCCGTATCATTTTCAAAATGACCGCTAAAGCAATGATAAGCACAATAGTCGATTTACGTGCTTCTAATGCACTGCCATGCTCGATTTTGATCGGCGATAAAAAATGAATAGCAAAGAGATGACCACTGTTCAATAAATCCAGAGATAAATTCCATCCCAAATGAAGTCCAACAGATGCCCATATCGAGTCAAATTTAAAAAACACATAACTCAGTAATAAACCATATAAAAAAGCATTTATAATCGCCGGCGTACTATATTTGTTATTAAACAAATGCATCGCGCTAAAAATCACACCTCCAAAAAAAATCGCCAGCCAATACCCGAAATATTTTTTAAAGACAACGAGCCCCCATGAATGACAAGTCAATTCCTCTGAGAAAGCCTGAAGAAAACAACCAAAAATCCAGGGCAAAATGCCCAGCACAATAACTTTTAGCGAACCGACTTTTGAAAATATAGGATGCTGTGGATAAACGTACAATGTCCAAATAGCAACAGCCGACATACTGGATAATATAAAGCAAAGCAGAAAATACGATCCTGTTTGTGGCGTGATCTTTGCTTTGATAGCATGAATAGAAAAACCCGCTATTTTTAATGCGAAAAGTAAAAAAACCCCTATTTCCATCCATATAACGAGCTGAACAAAAGCAAGTTTTAAGTTAAAAGGGTCAGCTAAAATAAGAAAGCGCTTAAAAAAAACCCCATTTGATACAATAAAATAACTCGATGCCATCCAAAAAATTAACACTAAACTCATGGCCAAAACGAATGGCCGATCCTTCTCGTATTTCAACGAACAGATTGGCAATCGACTCTTTGCGATGCGGTAATCTAAATTGTTAGAGTTCATCAACAACCCCCATTGATTTCGGACATCTCGAAGGGCGTCCGTAAACATTTCCCGTATAAAACAAAGCATCTCCCCGACAACCCCCATCACAATATGCCACCAAAGAACAATTAACACATGCCTCTATATCTGAGATATTTTGCATTTTCAGCGCTCTCAGCTGATCCATTTCTGGTGAACACCGCCATAGCTCGGTAATACTGCCATCCTTTAATATATTTCCTAATTTTATCTGCGGCAAATTGGTGCAAGGGTACAAATCGCCATAATAATCAATATAGACAAAATTATTACCTGCGGGGCATTGCATAATTTTCCCATTCCTCTTCACTTGCATTTCTTTGCAAGGAAAAATAAATAGTTCAGATAAATTAAAATTGATTTCTGGGAAAGTTTTTTTGAGGGTTTTAATCAGAGCATAAAGCGCACTTTCCTGTTCTTTCGTTAATCGAAATTGATCATAAATCGCTCTTGTACCAAAAGGCCTTAAATCCTGCAGCGTAATATTCCTAATGCCTTGTTCATATAAAAAACGAATATGGTCAAACAAGCATGGAAAATTGTGTTTGGTCAATGTGACCAACACAACCGTTGGCACACTCGCCGATAATAATTTTTTTATCCCATTCCATGTTTTCTCAAAAACTCCCGCGCCACGCGTAATACTGTTAATTGATTCGTTGGGCGCATCTAAACTAATGCCGACAATTAATTCATAGCGCAGAATTTTTTCAATCAGGGAAGGTGTGATGGTCGTCCCATTACTAATCACAGAGATTTTTATCTGGTTTTCATACAATACCGGGATCAATTCCCACAATTCTTTTACCAAAAAAGCTTCCCCTCCAGAAATCGTCAACTGAAATATTTTCGCGACCACGATCTGATTTGCGATATTTTTTAGCTGATCAATCGTCAAGCCCGAAAATGTCGAGCCTATTTTGTTCACTTCTGGAAAACAATAAGTGCATTTGAGATTGCATTTTGGCGTAATCGCCCAAAGCGCCACAAAGGGGTTCTGATGACTTTTGATATTAAACAAACTGGCATTGAGTGCTTTCTGCTCCTCCGCTCTAATCGCTTCACTCACCGGCAAAACTTTATTCCAGGAATCAATGTGTACCATTTTATTGTCCTGTAAAATTTTTAGCGCTTTGCTATAACGCATTTCATCTGAAATCCACCCATTCCGAATTTGATTAAATAAGGACAGGGACAACTTAATCACTGCGCTATTGTTTTTATTGAAGATCAACATGCTTTGATCTTCTTCTCTGAAAATCAGCGGTTTTGCAAATGAGACTTTTAAATTATTCATCCGACTTTTCTCTTGGCATATTTGATTAATTTATCTCTAAACACATAGTGATTTGGCCAGCAATTACCCTGTCCTTCCCCTAAGTCGATTAATTTAGCAGGACACCCGCCATGGCATATCGGAAGGTAAGCACACGCACAACATTCCTCAATATTATAAGGATCAAGCGTTAAAAACCGTTCCCCTCGCTTCGAATTAATCTCATGCCCTGAGTTAAGGTTGAACATAGCGCGAGATGGAATCGTTGCATCATTTAAACACCTAAACACATTCCCTGTAGGATCGACAATAAACGCCTCTTTTATTTGTGCATCGCAGGCAAATTTTAATAATTTAGGATATTCAGCGCGCTCAATATTCTCTAAATTCAGCGCATGCAACCCTTGCGAAATCGATTTATAAATTGATCGGATATCCGCCTCTTTTAACAGCGCCGAACAAGTCTGCCCCAAAGTATACCTGCCAGTCTCTGTATCAATGTAACCGATGTCATATTTACAGCGCTCTAGCAGTCCCTGCTCTTTTAAAAACCTGAGGAGAAAAGCAATAGACGCTGCATTCGTTTTATCGGTGTTAATTCTAATATAGATGCGCTCGACAATATTGGTGAGGTTCTTTAAATTTTCAATGATTGTTTGAAAAGAATTTCCTCCGCCCCTATGTGGCCGCCGTTTATTGTGAATTTCTTCAGGGCCATCCAAACACACCTGTATCGCAAAAACTGACAAGTCGTCAATGTGTTGTTTAGTTAATCGATCTAAAAGATAACCATTACTTAGCATGGCGCTGATATATTGATTGCCAAATTGCTTAGCGACTACTTTTAATTTTTCCGACACTGAAAGCATCGTATCGAGCGCTAATAAAGGTTCTCCACCAAACCATTTAACATAAAGCGCGCCTTTTATCCCTTGTGATAATTTTTCGGTCACAAATTTTACCAAATTATCTTGCGTCTCTGCTGTCATCACGCGATCATTTTTATGCTGCAAAACATCCTCAAAACAATAAACACACCTGAAATTGCATTCAAGCGTTGGTAAAATCGTTAACACTAATCCATGATCCTCATTGACTCGCGCTGCAAAAGATTTCCGTTTCAAATCAGACAATTCATTGACCTCGACAGAAACAATAAATCCCTTATCAAACAGCTTATCCACCACGGATTTAGGCAATTGTGGAATCAACTCAGAATGTTGCAGGAGCGCCGCATGCGATGAATACTGAGTTAAATTAAGTATCAAATGGAATCGACTTTTCGTATTATAAATAGAGTAAACGCCTGACTTTATTTCGTCGACCAAATTAAATTGAGAATATTTTAAATTCATATTAAAAGACCTATTTCGTTTAAGTTACGCTGCTAGATCCACCAATTCTAAAATTAAACAAATTCCAACGAAAACTGACACCAGAGTAATGTGGCGAATCGTGACACTAAAAAATCTAGCTACGCTTCAACAAAAAACCCAAATCCGCCAGACTCACATCCAGCAATGCCCGCACCCACTATGTTGTTAATTGCATCAGAATAGATTTCAATCATTTCTTCACGAATAAATTCTTGGTACATATTTTTACCCCTTTTAGGTTTTCATTTATCACCATTAGCGAATACGCTCGAGAACAGAGGGCTAATGAGCATGTCATGAACCAATAGCCTTCAGATATGAGCGTATCCACCAATTTTTATACGATGTGCAGTTTATGCCTCGTCGGCCAATCCATAAGACCCATGCCCGCATCCACCTGCACCCCACCCTACGATGTCTGTTTGAGCCGCCAAATAAACATCGACCATGTCTTCTGATTTATATTGATCATCGTTCATATACAAACTCCTCTTAACAAAAAAATCATCTAACTATTCAGTGCTTTCTAAGGAACGCTCATCTTTTGGCGCTTTTTGACGAAAAATCTCTTCAAAATACTCATGTATTATTTATACACTCCGCTTTCTCATCAATTTTTCGCCAAAAATCATCCAAAATCTGAACGTTCTTGTATCGTCACGATCGAGGTGAATGATTACAATCATTACGCTTCATTGCTAAAACCATAGTTACCTGACATACATCCGCCAGCACCCCAGCCAACAATATCTGTCTGCGCTGCGGATTGTACTTCTACAATGTCATCTAACTTATCTTGATCATGATTCATAAAATGTTCTCCTTTAAAACTTAAGCATTCATCATGGTCGAGGAATGTCCCAAGTTTGCATCACCACGATCACGATGAACATCGACCCTCGGGAATAGCACTCTTCATCTCAAATGATAAAGAATTATTTTCCTTCAGGGCCACAATCATCCAGCAACGCGTTACACTTAGCTATCCGTAAAAAATGCGCAGATCAAACTCAATCCTCCTACGAATTTTTTCCGGATTGCCATTTCCAATAAATTTCCGCCAACTGTGTTTTACTATAACAATGCAGTTTTTTCCTCACGTTGTTGAGATGGGTTTCCACTGTACGCGCTGATCGATTTAATTGTTTTGCGATCGCTTTACTCGTTAATCCTCTGGCAACAAGCGAGAGACAATCCAGCTCTCTCGATGTGAGCACCTGATCAAAATTTTCTATCGACTGATGCCCTATTGAAAGCCGCTCGAATTGTTGGCATAACAAAATTAATCGTTCCCATAACGCTTGATATTTTTTATTGATTTGCATCACATAACCTCTTTTACAGGGTATATTAGAACGCCGTGGCTATCATTTTTCGTAACGACTCAGCACGCTCGAAGGGATGTTCATCTTTCGGCTATTTTTGACGAAAGATGAACGTTCTTGACCATCAAGATCATGGTGAGTCGTTATTATTTTTCAAGTATAAAAATCCCCTGATTTCTCACCACGCAACTTGATGACGAGATCAGAAATAGCACGGTTAAATTAAATAAAATTGAACTGAACAAAGCGTATATTTAGACTTTAAATGGGTCATCAATACAAACAACCCTACAAATCCAAGTAATTCATTTAAATTGCTTCAGCGATAATGTGCTTCGCAATGACGGTCGCGTCGTAACATTTTCTCTTAATCCTCACAAACTCACTCGCATTTTCTGCGCTAATTGATCTTTTGTTTTTCGATCAAAAAGCAACTCGACCAATTGCAAAGCAAATGCTAAAGCCGTTCCAGGTCCTTGGCTTGTCACACAATGGCGATCAACCACGATCGGTGAATCCACATAGCTTCCTGCTGGGAATTGCTGAACAAAGTCCGCGTCAGGATAACAAGTTGCTTGATATCCTTGCAAGAGTCCGTGAGGTAAAAAAACCACTGCGGGCGCTGAACAAATGCCCGCAAAAAAACGGCCTGAATCCCGTTGTTTTTTCAATAAATCCATCAGCGTTTTTGAATTTTGCAGATGAAGAGCGCCTGGCATACCGCCTGGGCAGGCAATCAAATCGAACGTCATCTCAGCGCATTCATCGATGAATCGATCGGCTGTAATTTTCAATCCTCGGGAGGTAATCACTTGTAAAGATGTTTCAACACTGGCGATCGTTACTGTCGCCCCCGCTCTTTTTAATGCGGAAAAAATACATACCGTTTCAACTTCTTCACTCCCATTGGCAATGGGGATTAATACATTAATTGCCATCAAACACCTCCCTAATAATATACTCGTCACGAATTATATGAATTCCAGATAAACGAAATCAAGACCGCAATAAACTCTCGCCAATGATCAAACTCAATTTCGACTGATTTAACGTATAAAAATGAAAATCAGTAACACCCGCTTGTTTTAATCGAAAACACAAATTCGTCAGGATTTTAATACCGAGCTCTCGCTTCATCGCTTCATCATTCTCTAAAGCATCCATACGTCTTTGCAACCAAATCGGCAAATCCATGCCGCACGTACGAGCAAATTTCATGAGTCGTTCCCAATTGCTGATTGGCATAATCCCCGCAATAATTGGCGTAATAATGCCCATTTCTCGACAGTCTTCAACAAAATGCAAATAGGCTTCCGTATTAAAAAAAAACTGCGTAATAGCCGCATGAGCCCCCGCTTCTATTTTATGTTTAAAATAAGATAAATCGTCCTGCGGTGATTTCGCCTCCGGATGGAATTCTGGATAGGCTGCCACTTTGATTTCAAAATGATCCCCTGCATGCTCGCGAATAAAAGAAACTAAATCGCTCGCATAAGAAAAATCACCTACATTGCGCATACCCGATGGCAAATCGCCCCGTAGCGCAATGATCTTTTTCACCCCCATATCAATGTATTCATCTAATATTCGCTGAATCACTTCACGCGTCGACCCAATACACGACAAATGTGGCGCGATAGGAATATTAAAATTTTCTTTCAACGCTTGCACCGTTTGCTTAGTATTATCGCGTGTTGATCCACCAGCCCCATACGTAACTGAAAAAAAGTCAGGATTCAATGCCGATAGCTTCTTAGCAACTAACAATAATTTATCGAGCCCTTCGGCATCTTGTGGTGGGAAAAATTCAAAACTAAGATTAATTTTCGATGACAGCATTATCATAACATCCTTTTTATCGTGAACAAATTAAATATAAAGCAAAAATTTAACATGAATAAGGCAAAAATGGAAATTTGAATCGGAAAATATTTTTCACGCTACCAATTCCATGCCTGCTTTGCTATCATCGCTCGTATGAAAAATTTTATTCAATGTCTCTCTGAACGCGTTTTATTATGCGACGGTGCAACCGGTACGCAATTACAAAAATATCCACTCGATTTAGATCGCGATTTTTTAGGCCTCGAAAATTGCTCGGAAATTTTAACGCTCACACGTCCCGATGTAATCACTGACATTCATCGCGCTTATTTACAAGCCGGCGCCGATTGTATTGAAGCAAACACTTTTGGCGCAAATAAAATAGTCCTCGGCGAATTTGGCATTGCTGATAAAACTTATGAATTAAATATTACCGCTGCAAAACTGGCTCGCCAAATCGCTCAAGAATTTTCAACTATGAATCAACCACGTTTCGTCATTGGCTCAATCGGTCCAGGCACGAAATTACCTAGCCTCGGTCAAATCACTTACGACGAATTAGTGGATTCTTACGCCGAACAAGTCCGTGGATTATTAGAGGGCCAAGTCGATTTATTATTGCTCGAAACACATCAAGATTTACTCACTATTAAAGCCTGCTTGCAAGGCTGTCGCATCGCAAAAGAAGAGCGACGCGACACAGAAACTCCCATTTTCGTACAATTAACACTAGACCAGCACGGCAATACGCTAATTGGCGCCGATATGCCCTGTGTTGTTACTACTCTCGCTGCCATGGATATCGATGGGCTTGGCTTAAATTGCGGCTTAGGCCCTCACGAAATGGCTGAGCACGTACGTTATTTATCCGACCATTGGGATGGTTTTATTTCCGTCATGCCCAATGCGGGACTTCCACAATTTATGAATGGTCAAGCCGTTTATCAATTATCGCCCGGTCAACTTGCTCAATGGCAACACCAATTTGTTGACGAGATGGGCGTTAATTTAATCGGCGGGTGTTGTGGTACATCGCCCGCGCATATTGCCGCATTACGAAAAATGCTCGACGCACGATCAGATAAAACGCCGATAACACGTCATCCAGCTTTTGAACCTGCCATCAGCTCTTCTTTTACCACCGTTTCGTTACGACAAGAAAATGCCGTGTTATCGATTGGCGAGCGAACCAACGCAAACGGATCCAAACAATTTCGTGAATTATTATGCGCCGATAATATCGACGGTATGATTGCACTCGCGAAAGAACAGGAAAAAGAAGGTTCGCATGCGCTCGATATTTGTACGGCGTACGTTGGCCGACCCGAATCTCAAGACATGGTTACTTATTTATCCGCCCTCCGCAATCAAGTCACTTTACCCTTGATGATCGACTCGACTGATCCACACGTGATTGAAAGCGCCCTCAAATTACTCGGTGGGAAAAGTGTTATTAATTCGATTCACTTCGAAAGCGGTGAAGAAAAAGCCCGATCGATTTTAAAATTAGCCAAACAATTCGGTGCGGCTGTTGTTGGATTGACGATCGACGAACACGGCATGGCAAAAACAGTCGAAGATAAAATAAAAATTGCCCATCGATTATATGATCTCGCCGTCAATCAATATAATCTCCCAGCACATGATCTCTTTTTCGATCCGCTCACTTTTACCGTTTGTACAGGACAAGACAGCGATCGTGAGCACGCCATACACACCTTACAAGCGGTCGAACAAATGGCTAAACAATTTCCAGCAACACAAATTTCGCTGGGCATTTCAAATGTTTCTTTTGGATTAAAACCCGCCGCACGACGTATCTTAAATTCCGTATTTTTACATCATGCACAAGAAGTCGGATTAACGGCCGCGATTATTCATGGCAGCAAAATGATACCGCTGCATCAAATTCCTAAAATCCAATTACAAGCCGCGCAAAATTTATTATTCAATCGATGGAAAGACGGCCAAGATCCTCTTTTGCATTTCATTCAGTTATTTTCCGAACCGGTATCCACCTCCGTTGTCAGCGAGAAAAAATTATCGATTGAAGAACAATTAAAACAGCACATCATCGAAGGGAATAAAAAAAATCTCGAACACACACTCGAACAGGCGCTACAAATTTATTCGCCGCTCGAGATTATCAATCACTATTTGCTCGACGGTATGAAAACGGTCGGTGAATTATTTGGCCAAGGTCAAACGCAATTACCCTTTGTTTTACAGTCCGCTGAAACAATGAAAACAGCAGTGACTTTTTTAGAAAAAATGATGCCGAATGAGAAAACAGCAGCAAAAGGTACGATGATTCTCGCAACCGTTAAAGGCGACGTGCATGATATTGGCAAAAATCTTGTCGACATCATTTTAACGAATAATGGCTATCGCGTGATCAACCTCGGCATTAAACAACCGATTCAACCGATCATCGACTCCGCCATAGCGCATCAAGCTGATGCGATTGGATTGTCCGGTTTACTTGTCACCTCAACGCATATCATGAAAGAAAACTTACATACTCTGCGAGAAGCCGGTATTAAAATACCCGTTATTTTAGGGGGCGCCGCGCTCACGCGTCATTTTGTCGAACACGATTGCCAGGCAGCATACGAGGATGCGGCCAAAGTTTATTATGCCCACGATGCCTTCGACGCACTTAAATGGATGGAAACGATCATCGAAAATTCCTCACGCTCATCTTAGCCTTGCGGTCTGAGTTGTGGGATTGACGAATCTTCTCGAGGCGGCGGCGGCACTGGCGGTCCTCGTCGAGACAGCTCTGGTCTTGGCGGCATCAAGATACACGAAAACCCAGAACAAGATTTATTGGGCAATGCTACTCGCCGCGCATATCCTACCCGAATCAAACATATCGATATCTCCAACAAAGACGGCAAATCTTCCCCCTGCTGACTTGTCGATCCAGCAACCCCTCCTGTTAATAATTGCATAAGACAGAAACCTTCTTATTATTAGTTTAAAACAAATATTTTCAAAGCGGCATTATAATCATTTATTTTCTACTGTCGCCCATTTAATATGCCGCCCAGGGAAAAATAACATCATGATCATTACTGTCAAACAATTTCAAAAAAAAATTCTTACGTGGTTTGAACACCATGGTCGAAAAGAGTTACCCTGGCAAAAAGACATCACACCGTATCGCGTTTGGATTTCCGAAATCATGCTGCAGCAAACGCAAGTTAGTACAGTCATTGATTACTTCAATCGATTTATCGAGCGTTTTCCAACGATTGAAATTCTCGCGTCAAGTTCGCTTGATGAAGTATTCGCTTATTGGGCAGGACTCGGCTACTACGCTCGGGCTCGAAATTTACACCGCACAGCGCAATGGATTCATCAACACAACCAAGATCAATTTCCCGATGCACAAGAAGCGCTCGAACAATTGCCCGGTATTGGTCGATCGACAGCCGGCGCCATTTTATCACTCGGCATGAAAAAGCAGGGCGTCATTTTAGATGGAAATGTGAAACGTATTTTAATTCGTGCGCATAAAATCGAATCGCCTTCGACAACAACTTCGACAATCAAACAGCTCTGGACTCTCGCCGAACAATACACGCCACGTCATGAGGTCGAAAAATACAATCAAGCGATGATGGATATCGGTGCATTAATTTGCACGCGAACGCAGCCAAAATGCACTGAATGTCCCCTCGAAAAACATTGCCTTGCCCATCGCAATCATTGCGAAGAGTTTCTCCCGCTCAAAACGGTGAAGAAAAAATCACCCATCAAAAAAACATACATGGTCATTGCACAAAATGATTGCCATCAAATCCTGTTAGAAAAGCGCCCACCGAAAGGTATTTGGGGCGGATTATGGTGTTTACCACTATTCGAAACAATGTCATCACTCAAAAAGCATTATCAGCAAAACAAAACAAAAAAACTTCCGCCCTTTCGACATACATTCACCCATTTTCATTTAGATATCGTACCCATCATGATCGCACTACCCCTATCTTTCACGCTCGAAAAACAGGAGCGCTTTTTTTCATTATCCGATGCACTAAAACAAGGCATCCCCGCCCCCATCAAAAAAATTCTATCGGAAAAAATATTTTCTTAACTCAAGTTCGGGTTTTTTGCTCTGAATATGATAGTGCTTGTCCTGAATTTGGTGTTTTTTGCTGATGGGGATATTTTTTATACCGCGGCGTAGAGATCGAAGCGTGATTTTTTAAAAA
>MGXI01000051.1 GCA_001801315.1 Gammaproteobacteria bacterium GWF2_41_13
TGCTACTTCGATCAGACTGCCAGATTGAAGCGATATATATCCTAGAGCAACTTACCGACGAAAATGAACGCGCATTAGCTCAGGCTATCGCGTTAAGTGAAAAACCAATCTTTGTTGTTGGTGTATCGGATTATTTTTATCCGGAACGCCTACCAGCAACTTACTTAAAACGTCTACATGCAAGCTTAGCACTCACTCATCACGACTTACCTAGACTACGCGATTCAACGGTGTATGCAACGCTCGGAAACAGACCGAACGGGACGAAAACGATCACAAGATTGTATTTTGCAGCCTTCAATGATCAAGAGGCAGATTTTTTATATGCGGTTCTTGGTAATGAAGAGTGTGACATTGTTAAGTTATCTTCAGAGTGCTGGAACTGTGATTACACCAAATTATTGATCCTGGCTAGAGCCATTAATGCAAGCGAAGCGAGAAGAGGAGTCCAAATCACTTTGCAAGATAAAAATGGAAACACTTGGCTTAATGATTATCGTCACCTGGTGAAACTGTGTGATCAAAGAAAACTACCGATTCCAGATTGGAAGAGCATAAGATCTATAAAATCAGAAAGCCGACAAGGTCAACAAGTTGTTACCAGAGTAGAGTTTAGTAGCTTAAAGAATGACGGACACGAAGTCGATTTTTTATGCGCAGCGCTTGATAATAGAGAATGCGATATTGTTGAGTTAGCTATTGCGGGGGCGACTCGTTTTGATTCTTCTACATTTGAAGAGATTAAAATACCAGCATTAGATTGTGATAACACTAGAATATTGGCATTGGCCAGAGCCATGAATGCCAGTGAAGCGAGAAGAAAAATCCCAATCGTTCTGCAAGATGATGAAGGCATTTGTCTCAATGAGTATCGTTACCTGGTAAAACTGTGCGAACAACTGAAGTTACCGATCCCAGATTGGAGTAACAAAATATCTGTAGAACTAGGAGATCAGCAAGTTGTCACAAGATTAAACTTCAGTAAACTAGATAAACGTGAAGTCGGTTTTTTATGTGTGGTTCTTAGCAGTGAGCAGTGCACCATTGTTAATATAACTATCCCGGGAAATACTTATTATGATAACAGCGAAATATTAGCATTAGCCAGAGCAATCAATGCCAGTGAAGCTAGAAGAAAAGTCAAAATCACTCTGCAAGGTACTATAGGTATTCGTCTTAATAGTTATCGCCACCTGGTGAAACTACAGGACCAGCTAGGACAGCTAATCCCACGCGGGCATGAGATTGCATCTATAAAGTTAGAAAGTAAACAAGAACAGTCGGCCGTTATTACAAGAATAGAGTTCAACGGACTGGGCACTCAAGCAGTTAGTTTTTTATGTGCGGCTCTTAGCGCAAAAGGTGTGCAAATCGTTCTGCCAGGTGAAATAGCTGCGCAACCTAACAGTTATCACGCCTTAGAGACCCTCTACGCGCAGCTTGCACAGCTGATCGGCATAACAGGTATAGAATTAAAAAATCATCGAGGACGATTAGTTATTACTGGATTGAATTTCAGTAGACTAGACAGCGAAGAGAATGGTTTTTTATGCGCGGCTCTTCGCAGCGAGCAGTGCGACGTTGTTGACATAACAATTTTGGATGCAATTGATCTCAATAGACATGACTTACTCGAAGCAATTAAGGAAAGTGAAATAAGAAGAGGAGCTCAAATTATTCTACGAGGTGATGGAGGCGTTCGTCTTAATGGTTATCGCCATCTAGTGAAACTGTGCGAATCGCTGGAAGATGTTTCACCACCCGGTTGGGATGGCATAACATCTGTAACACTAGAAAATCGACGGGGTCAGCAAATCGTTACGGGCGTGAATTTCAGTAAACTAGACGATAAAGAAATAGATTTTTTATGCGCGGCTCTTGGTAGTGAACAGTGTGCTATTGTCGACATAACGATCTCTGCTATCACCGATCGTATTTTCATCTATGGTGATTTTGGTAGTAGCGCCCTCAATGGGATTAATGATTTTATACTAAAATTAGCCCGTACAATTAATGCTAGCGAGGCGAGAAGAGGAATCCAAATTGCTTTACTAGGTGATGCAGGTGTTCGTTTGAATGGTTATCGCCATCTAGTGAAACTGTGCGAACAGCTAGGTTTGCCAATCCCAGACTGGGAGAGTGAAATACCTGTAAAACTAGAAAATCGACAAGGTCAGCAAGTCGTTACGGGAGTGAATTTCAGAAGACTAGGCGATCAAGAAATAGGGTTTTTATGCGCGGCTCTTGGTAGTGATCAGTGTGCCATTGTTGATATAACGATCTCATTTGCTTCTGATTGCAGTGAGAATGCCAAGCAAGCATTAGCCAGAGCAATTAATGAAAGTGAAACGAGAAGAAGGATTTCAATCGTTCTTCAAGATTATGAAGGCGAGCGTCTTAATGCTTATCGCCACTTAGTGAAACTGTGCGAGCAGCTAAGTCTGCCAATCCCAAATTGGAGTAGCATATTATCTGTAGACTTAGAAAATCGGCAAGGTCAGCAAGTTGTCACGAGATTATGCTTTACAGACGTAGGTGATCACGATGTCAGCTTTTTATGTGTGTTTCTTAGCAGTGAACAGTGCGATATTATTGACATATCGATCTTCGATACCATTAGTTGTAACGAGAATAACAAGCGACTATTAGCTCGAGCAATTAATGAAAATGAAGCCAGAAGGGGAAGTCAAATCTATCTACGAGATCGCTTTAACGGTTATCGCCACCTGGTGAAATTGTGCGACCAGTTAGAGAGACCTATTCCAAATTGGGATAACATCGCATTTGTAACATTAAGCAATCAGCAAGGTCAGCAAACCCTTATTACGGGAATAGCATTCGATAGATTAAACCTTCCTGAAATTAATTTTTTATGCGCGGCTCTTCATGAAGAACAGTGCACCATTGTTGACATAACGATCTCAGGTACTGTTGACTGCAGTGAGAATGCCAAGCAAACATTAGCCAGAACGATTAACAAAAGTGAAGCGCGAAGAAGAGTACAAATTGCTTTACGAGGCGATGCAGGTGTTCGCTTGAATAGTTATCGCCATCTAGTGAAACTATGTGAACAGCTAGGTTTGCCAATCCCAGACTGGGAGAGTGAAATACCTGTAAAACTAGAAAATCGACAAGGTCAGCAAGTCGTTACGGGAGTAAATTTCAGAAGACTAGACGATCAAGAAATAGGGTTTTTATGCGCAGCTCTTGACAGCGAGCAGTGTGATATTGTTGACATAACGATCTCTGGCACCATTAATTGCAGCGAAGATAAGAAAAAAGTATTAGCCGGAGTGATTAATGAAAGTGAAATAAGAAGAGAAGTCCTAATCGTTTTACGAGGTGATGAAGGCGTTCGCCTTAATGCTTATCGCCATCTATTGAAACTGTGTGTTCAGAGAAAACTACCGATTCCGAATTGGAGTAATATAGCCTCTGTAACATTGAGAAACCAGCAAGATCAGCAAGCTATTATTACAGGGATAGCATTCAATAGATTAAGCGTTCCTGAAATTGATTTTTTATTCACGGCTCTTCGTGACGAGCAGTGCGCCATTGTTGACATAACTATTTCGGCCAACGATTTTTCTAGTAGTCATCGCTCTAGAGTGTTCCTATCATTAGCCAGAGCGATTAATACCAGCGAAGCGAGAAGAGAAGTACAAATTGTTTTACAAGGGAATGAAGGCGTTCGCCTTAATGGTTATCGTCACCTATTGAAGCTATGTGATCAGATAAAACTACCGATGCCAGATTGGAACAGCGTAACATCTGTCACATTAGAAAATCGACAAGGTCAGCAAGTTGTTACAGGAGTGAATCTCAGCAGATTAAGCGACCAAGAAGTGGGATTTTTATGTGCGTTTTTAAACAGTAAGCAATGTGTCATTGCTGACATAACGATCTCAGGTGCTGTTGATTGCAGTGAGAATGCCAAGCAAGCATTGGCCAGAGCTATCAATCAAAATGAAGTGAGAAGAAAAACGCCGATCGTACTTCATGGTGATGGTGGCGGACAGATTGAAGCGTGTCGTCAACGCCCTATCGGAGTTGATCAGCATAGTGCAGGATCTTCAGGTCTGTTTTCGCAACGGGGACAACCATCTGGGCATGATGGTACCCAAGTTGAAAAAAGACCTGCAGGAGTATTAGTGGTTTAACCTGAGTTTTGGGTAAGGAAATGGAATTTTGATTAACACAATCATTATTCTGTGTGATGAATTCGTAGCTGGCGTCTCGCTTCCAGCGCTTTGTGACGACAAAAAAACAATAACACATTCACAACTCGTTTCTTGGCAATACAAATATTTTCGCATACGAAAAAAAGCCCCTTACGGTCGCGTATGGGGCTTTTTAATGGTGCATGATTTAATTAACGATCCATACGAACGGCGACGGAGGAAGCCTCACGAAGACCTAAAACAGTTAACAAATCATCCTTTTTCTCATGACTAACATAATATGTATTTAGCCGTTCTATGCATTTCTTGACATCACCGTCCTCCGGCTCCAACTTTCTCCATGAATTGTCAGAGAGCTGATAAACAAACAGGGCTTTTCCCGGTGGCGCAGCAGGAAATCCATCCACTACTACAGCACCTTCCTTATTAATTATGTAGATAGCTTTCCCTAAGCGTGGCGCCATCCCCTTGCATTCTTTTTCTCCACCATGATTTATTGCTGTAAGCACTGCTTGTTCATCAATAGTGCCTGTGCTGTGGCCAACTAGTTCGGCGGTCGCAGACATAAGTCCTGCTGTTGCAGCAGAACTCGGCCGCGATCCGGCTGGGCTTATTGCCCCATCAGGCGCCTGCTGCGATACTCTCGCTGATAAAGAAGAAGCGCCAGACGCAGAACTGTCAGCAGTCCCCGGCCGCGATGTGCTCGCCAGACCTTGAGGTGATGCCGCACTAGAAGAAGCTGGCGGCGACATCGCACCGCCAAAACTATCAACGCTGTCATGTCTGCTCAATTCTCTCCCCACCGGCGCAGGTGCAGGTGTTGGCGTTCTAGACCCTAATCTACTACCACTCGCCATCATCTGGTCTGCTAATGAAGGTTTACGAATCGCGACGGTAGCGTCACTTTCAACCTCCACTTGCAGCGCCTTGGCACTTAAATGGTCACGCAGCTTACTCAGATAGTCCATCCTTTTTTGTATCGGATAATTACTTGAGCCATCTATTTGACTCCTTCCGGATCTGCGCAAAAAAGGATAAAGCACTGCAGCAGTAAGTTGCAAAGCAGACGATAATTTTTTTTCAGTTAGATGGGTATTGATTGCATCAACCACCTCAAAGTAGCATTCACAAGCTTTATCCTTACTTCCGTAAAAATCTTCTCCTTTCAACAGGTGTCGGTCCTGTGAAGTTAAAACCTTAAGATTTGGATAGCGTTTCTTTAAATCACCTCTTGTGCCTTCGGTTCCTATGCTGTACAACACAATATCTCCAAACGAAAGAGGTGGTTTAGCCGCGTTATAGAGCGTAAGTAAATCTATCACTCTCTGAAGAGTTGCGTTAAATTTTATGCGCTCAGCGTCAGATAACTGTAGTTTATCCTCTCTTACTACGGCGACCTTTAATTGGTCCTTTGTCGGTAAAAGCGCCATCCACTGTACAAGCTGTATTCCTTTCTGCTCTGCCAAAGCATAAGCATGAGGAAAGCGCTCCTGTACAGGCAGATTTCTCAGCGAAGCACTATCAGCCGCCAGCAACCCCTGAAAAATTTTCATCTCGCGAGCGTTAAATTCAAAATATTGTTCTGCGATATCTGTTATCGAGCGTTGCGTTCCAGATAAATGGCACTCGTGGATATGCTGAGTTACCATTTCCTGTAAAGAAGGCGCACCGACTCCAGTAGATGTGAGCGGCAATACCTCAACATCAATCCCTCTGCGAGAAACAGCATAGCCCACTCTAATCAGGTTTTTTCTAGCGTCAGTTTCCTCATCAGAAAAAGACCCACGCGTAATTTTCTCTAGTGATAAAGGTATTGTTTGCCCTCTTTCGCCAAAACCCCGAGGATCTGAAGAATTAAAGACTTGCACATACCGAGCAAGAATCGGTACTAGCAAAGAGTTTAAAACATCTTGTACTCCGTCTGAGAAATAAATGCACTCAGAAAGAATGGTGAGAAATTTAACATAGTATTTTATATAGCTGAGTCGATCGAAATTTGAATCATTTTTGTGATGCAACAATCCTCTAAACTCGCCCTGTTCGTTAGCAGTCAAAAATGGCTCTAATACAGAGAAGACAAAGCTATCCGCTCTGTCGCATATTTCTTGCGCCTCCGTCAATAAATGATCATCTCCTTGAAGGATTAAGTCAATTGCTGCCACAACCATCTTGATGTTATTTGAATCAACATCTCTTGCCGAATCAGATCTCATATCGTCGCTCATAGACGACATGCTATCCTCTTCACTTGTTGCGCCTACAACAACAGATGGTCGCATCACGGAAGCAGCTCCAGACGCCATAGAACGAGCGTCAGAAGCATCGTCTGACCCAACTCTCGTAGCAGGTGTCAATTCTCTTTCAATCGTTTTCGCTAATTCATATCTTTTTATTTCTAACTCCACGAGCGACATAAAACCTCTATCTGTTTCACTAAAAACACCTGCAATAGATCGAGCCTTGTCTAATAGCCCTGCTTTAATGAGATTTTGTATTTTACCTGTCATTGTTTCTGTTTCTTCAGCAGCTTGAGTTTCCGAGCTAACCGCGCTCGCATCAGGTAATTGAGGTGAAGAACTTGATGCACTAGGCGTTTGCACTCTAGAAACTTGCAGCGGACGCACGTCCCATGCCGCATGGCGCATTCCGTAAAAATCGACTAGCTTTTTCGCTCCACCAAAATCGCCACTATTAATAGCTGCGTCAACTCGATGCCGAATCGTTATTATCTCTAGTGGATGACTTCGCACTGCCGTTTGATACTGCAAAACTGCTGCGCTATATCTCGCTACTAGATATTCAGCGCTAGTTTTCTTATCTTTTGACGATTGCGGTTGCTTGCGCAGCGATTCCACCTGTTCTCGAGCCTGCTGTACTTCTGGTGGCACCGCTCGCCCTAGCTTTTGATATAGTCTATTTTTCGCTTGTTGCAATTCATCCAAAATGATTTCTTCTCGCTGATCCGCTGATCTTACTGGTACGATAGACGGCGATGAAGATACCGATGGTGACGCAACTACTGGGAGAGGTGGCGTAGATACAGCGGATGCTGATGGCGCAAATGCCGCTGGTAGAGACGATGAAGATGTGGGTACCTCTCGAGGTGACGGAGGTAACATTACACCAATACTTGCCGCCCTATCCATTTCAGGCCAAAGTGTTTTTACAACAGAAATACGTTTGTTAAGGCGACCAAACTCATGCTCAAAGGCTTGGCCATCTTGTATCGCTGATTCTTGAGGAGCATCCATTTTTGGAGCCCACAACTCTGGCGTAATACTGTACTGTGCAATTAATACTTTTGCAGCACGAACTCGGTCCCCAACACCTTCGCCAACCGTTTCTCCAAGTGCGCCTTCAATTTTTTGTCGCAGTAATTGTCTTGCGGCGCTTACTTCTAGTGCTCGCTGATATAGCATGCTTTTCGTGCGCTCTAATCTAGATAAAATATCTCGTTGAGAATCCGTGTCAGCAAGAGCTGAGCCATCACTCGAGGGGAAATATCGATTCAGAACAGTAATAGAAACGTTCACCGCCTCAAACATTGCCATAAGTAAATCACTACCCATTTCTTGAATATTGTCCACATAAAATGCTGGATCCCAAAGATTCGGTTGAACTGCATATTTTTCTTTGAATCCTGGGTTTTCTTGAACTCTCTGTCGAATTGAGACTAACGCGAACCGTGCTTGCCTTTGTGTTTCGCCGCTACCTTTTCGTGCTTTTTCTATTAAATCAACGTATAGTGATTTTCTAGCTGCCTCTAATCGACTAATTACATCGGACTTAGCCGAGGTTTCTTCCGGCCAAATTGTGCGAACACGATCAGCGAATTCATCAATACAATCAAATTGGTACGTTAAATCGCTATCATCAATGCGAGGAAAATGCGTCCACAACTCTGGGCCAACATTGTACGTATCTAGTTTCTGTCGCGCTTGCTCGCGCCCTCTTGCAACATTGAGATCAACTAAAGATTCTACCTCTTTCTGTAACGCTAATACCAGCGGTTGATTAGCGCTTACTTTTTGCCATAACTCTCGCTTTTGCGTTTGTAATTGAGTAAGTAGTAATCCTGCTGCTTGTTGTTGCTCGGCTGACCAAATGTGAGCAGCGTTCTGTATAACTAAAATAGCTGCTGCGAGACGATCGTGCATATCTTTAAAAGCTTGCAGGTTTTTGGGCAATTGCTCTTGCGTCAAATCCCATAAATCCGGTGTAATATTAAATCGAACTACTAAGGCTTGTACGTCCTGCATCTGGTGAGCCCCAACGAGGTGCTCAATCTCTCGAGCAGTCGCACTTAACTCGTCTACCCTTGTTGCACGATATGTAGTAGCTAATCTGTCTTTTATCGCTGTTAGCTCAGTTAAAGTAGTTTGCACTGCATCGCCCTGCTGCGGGGAAAACCCGATAGAGGAGGAATCACTCAAAACAGTTATAGAATTCGTAAGAAATACTAACATCTCACGTTGTTGTGCTTCTTCTAACCTACCTTGGGTTAGGGCAGATGGGGGAATTAAAATATTCGGCTGATCATGATATATTGCTATCAACTGACGTGCTTCAATAAACTTTTTATTTGCAATGAGATATTGAATATCCTTCCATATTCGCACTCTCACTTCCGCACTAAGCGCACGAAACATTTGACCCTTTAAGTTTTGTAGTTCCGTGACTCGATTTTCTTCGGGGGGGATCCCCTCGTTCAAACGCTTTGCCTCTTCACGCATCATCTCTTGCATATGAAGAATAAGACTCATCATCCGAAAAGCATATTCCACTTTTTCAAATGGCAATTGAGGTAATTTGTCGATAAGCGACTGCCCCGAGGTTGCGCGACTACGTATTACTACTTCTGATTTCACAAAAATAGCATGAAATTTCTCATAGCATGTTGTAAAAAATTGTCTATAAGACATAGGTTGTCTAGCAATAGCGCGACTTACTAAGTGATCAATAGATGCTGTGATAGAGGCGTCGCCATCACCAAGCAATTGTCCAAGCGATTGAACCGTTTCAAGTATAGGTTGCGATGGCCCTGCATCATCCCGGCTGGAGGGAGCAGCGGGGGGGGCTTTTCTCCTGGCTCTAGCCATCACCGCCACGTCCTCTTGCGCCTCAGCTACTGGTGGCGCAACTACTGCTGGTGCTGCACTACCACTCACAACCCGAGGCGGAGATACTCGTGAAGTAACAGTAAACCTATCATCAAGTGCTTTATAAGCAGTTGACATAAATTGCAACAGACAATCTACATCACGAAACCCTACCAAGTCATAAGTTGGATTTACGCCCCTATCTTGTGGTGCTAACTTTCCAGTGACGAGTACTAATTGATCCGTAACAGCATTACCATCAGCACTCGGCCCATTTATTTGCTGACTAATGCCTGCTAAAATTTCAGGTAAAGTCCGAAAAGAAGCGTATGCAGGCTCGCTACAAACGGTAGAGTCTGCTGCCTCTACCGCTCTACGCATGAACTCCTGCATATACTGCACAAAAATAACGCGCTTCCATCTTTGTGCCCATTTTCTCGCTTCGTCATTCCTTGCGGTATTTTCTAACCTAGCTAAACTGGCATAGCAAACTACTGCTCCTTGCGCTCCCTGTGGAGGCGATAATTCACATAACTGTGATATTCTTTCTTCAAAATGATACATGTTTTCGAAAAATTGACGTCTACTCCCTGAGTAAAAACCTAACTGCTGCCGTTTACGGTTTGCAACGTCTAGAAACACACTCTTTTTTTGTTGTCCGGGAATTGCGCTTTGGCGAAATTCCTCTGTCTCGTGTGCTGCTTCTACTTGATTAAATGTTTGAAAATCCTCTTTAGTAATACCTGTATCGCTCAGAATAGACTCTATTCCCTGTTGCGCAAAATTAAATTGCTCATGTTGACGATTTTCAAAAACAACAGAAATCCAATTTTTTTCTGCTTCCTTGATTACCTCTCCCAGCCCAAACGTTTGTTGAAGCAATACAGGACTAGCGCTCTTATGAAGTACCGTTTCCATTTTTTCAAAAACACCCTGATGCAATACCGCAATTTGTTGGGGTAAAATAGCCTCCGGCAACTCGCCCTGACAGTTTTGCACAACGATCTTAACACTTCGTAACATCTCGAGAATACGCGGATCATGCCCTTGTGTTCCATCCCTCCTTGATTGTAACTCGATATTTAGCTCGGACCTATCTTGTGCAGCTACTTGAAAATAAGGAATAAAAGTATGAGTAATCCATTGCAATAAACAAGCATATTCAGCCACAAGATCTTGCTGTTGGAAAGGAGCTTGAATAAGCGTAATTAATACATTCAAAATGGTCTTATCCCGCAAAACACCCTGATTATACAATGGATATTTATTAAAAAGAAGATAGAGGATACTGGTTGCTTTTTTTGTGTCTTCGAGGTCGCGCAAGAAACGTTCTTGATCCTTGGCTCCTCGTTTTTGCAACTGGTCTTGTAAATCCGCAACACTTGCACTTGCACTGTCAGTCATCGCCTGCTGTTTTTCACTGAAAAGATGAGTTAATGCTTGCCTATCTCGATCCAAATTGACAAATCTCGTGCGAAAAGCTCCAAGCTTTTCATTCATACTCGCTATCTCCTCCGGTGGCAAAACAAGCACGAGTTTCCTTTTTAGTAATGGGTCGCTATCGAGGAGTGTTTTAAGAAAATCAATCTCTTGACCAGTAAAGCGTACGCGTTTATATTGACTACTTGCACTCTCCAATGATTGAATTTTGCGCAATAACGGTTCGTTATCTTGTTCTTGGAGTGCCGACAATCGGGCTTGCGCGAGGCGTTTTAATCCTTCTACTTCTTCTGCTGAAAAACCAGCAAGTGCGAACATCGAGGTAAGAAGTGTTTTTTCTTGATCGGTTAAATTAGCTTCAGTAATCGTCTCAACGACTGATTGCTGATCCTCAAAAGTGCTATTTATTTCGGTCATTTTTTGAGCAATCTCGTTAAAATCTAGAGGCTCTTGCGTCTCAGTTTTTTGCCTGTCTAATGCGGATTTTTTCGCTTTTTGCCAATGATTCTGCATCGCGGCCCCAATATAGTCGAGGCGAGATTGCAACGATACGGGAGGAACGCCTTGCAGCGCAACCTCTCTCGAAATAAACAAAACGTTAACTTGGTTGCCAAGCAGCTGATTCTGACCAATGATAATATTGTCAATCGCCCAATTTTCGTGCGGAAACTGAAGGCTATCTCCCACTGTCTCAACACATAAAGTTTGAATAGGAATTGCAATTACCTGTTCTTTGTCTCCGAAGGACACAGTAATAAAGCCTTCCAAAGCGCTTTCATATTGTCCTATCGCAACAGATTTCGCAGCGACAATTTGAGCTGTTTTTTTATTGCTCAATCTCCCACGCACCCCACTCATTAAGCCATCTATGGTGGCGCCGCCCTGTCGCTCTCTCTGAAAAAACCTTTCTGCTTGTTGTATGCGCGCCTGAATTGATTCTTTCGCCGGTTTATCCTGCGCCTCTTGCGCAGCAAGATTTGCTGTTTCCAATTGGAAAGAGCGAACTTTCTGTTCTCGCTCTCTTAAAAATTTGCCAAGCTTTTCTTCTAAGAAATGGTTATGCTGCGATAATGCTTTTTCGCGTGTTTGTAAGGATTTCATCCATACACCGATCGCGCCTCTCTCAACAGCGCATTGCCTTACTTCCTCTGATGATACTGCGCTTGAAGCACCTACTGGGCCCGATACCGACGAAATCACTGGCGCTGAATCACCGCCATTAATAGACGGCTCAGGCATAGGATGAACCACTGCAGAAATTGGCGATGCAACCGGTGGGTGTTCTGCAATTTTTTTGCGCAATACTAAAAAATCAGCTTCTGTTAGAAATTCTTTTGGTTTGCTTTTTTCATCAAGTATTCTGTCTAGCCCTAATTTTTTATATAAATCTTCCTTATCGCTTGCAATCGTAATATCTACGTACCGGCTCAAAATTTTCTTAAAATCTTTCATTGTTACGGGATATTCACGGCACAATTCCATAAGTTCATAATATAATTTTTTCGTCTTCCTCACTCTTTCTTCATCCCATGATTTTTTTGCCGCCGCCTGTTTTTTCTGGTCGTCCATGCGACTAATTTTCTCTGGATATCCCTCACGGATAAAATGATGGCAAATCAAGTGCGGAAGTGTCTCTCCCCCGAGATAACTCAAAGCTTTATCATTTAACACCAAAGCAGTTCGCCATGCGTGTTCTCTACGTGCTAGATACTTTGAAAGCCACGGGATTGTCACCACATAAGCAAAAAATCTCGCTATACCACTTGGTCTTTGATGAAAAAGCACATCACGTGTATTTCTTAATGCCTGAACGCGCTGTTCTGCTTCTGAAAGTTGAGTTGTGCGTGATGCCAATTCTGTCATTGGATCCACCGCCACCATGGTATCAAAAGGATTAGGCTGATGGCTAAAATTAACCCAAGAAACAAACAGTGCAACCTCCGCTAATTGGTCAAAACATAATCCAAAAGGATTTTTACCTTTTTTGTAGCCCATTTCTTGCTCAGAAGGGATTTTATCGGGAAATCCATCAGGCTCCATGGCCTCAGGGTACACTACGGGAGTGTCGATTGCAGAACCCATGACCCGTACATATTCGTCTTTCGCAGGACACGTTAATGCTAATTGCACTGCGTTATAACTATCCCTAACGCTCCTTATCTGCTCCACTACAACCGCTGTTTGCGCTTGCTCATCTTTCATCTTTCTCTGAATCAATTCTATTTGCACATCGCGCAAAAGCTGGTGAAAAGTATCCGGATATTCTCCAGCGTAGTCCGCCTCCTGAAAAAGATCGCCGATCAAGGATAAGTTCAAAAGATCGCGATGAGGACACTCTTGAGCAATAGGATCAGCGATTTGCTTCACCATATCTGGTGTCACTTCAAAAATGGTCCGCGCCTGTTGACGAGAAAGATCATCCTTCAGACTATCTATATAATTAAGCAAGTGTTTTAACTGCCGTAAAGTCTCTTCTGGTTCTCTACACAGATTACCATGCTCATCAGCCGTAGTTGCGCTTGCAGCAAAAGCTGACATTAACTGCGATAATTGTACTTTAATTTCTTCTGAAAGATTTAGCTGGCTAATTATCTTATCGGGATGAGTTCCTAATATTGTAAGCGCATAGCTTCTCAACATTTCTTGCAAAGTGACTTTTCTTATAGCGCTATTCCACGCTGTATTCAGCGCTTGATTTTGCCTGGAATTATATTGAATTACGCTTCCTAACTTACTAGGATCGCTATCTTTTGCGGCGGCTCTATTGGTCTCTCTTACATCTAAATCACTTGCTTTTTCAAGGTCATACATAAAAAAACAGCTCTGCAATAAAGAGTGAGCTGCACCACTTATTACATTACCAGCTGCTGTTCTCAATAAAGCTACTTGTTCTGGAGATAACAACCCCATCCCACGAGCCTCCCTCCCTAGCAAAAAATCGGCAACCCTATTAAGTGATGAATAATCCGTTTCAAAATCCATCCCACTTTTTACTGGAAACTTTGCATCGTATGTTTGAACTGCTTGTAATATAGCTAGTAGATATTTTTTTTCAATCATGACTCAGCCCTCCTGTTTTTCTGCTTGTTTTTTCTTTTATTCTCTTAACGAGATAAATAAACTCTTTTCCTTCACATAATCTAATTATAGCGCCAATTCCTTAAGAAAACCTTAAGGAATTTGCTCTTCTATCAAATATATGAATTATCGAGTTGACTCATAATAAAGCTAACCGAAGGAGGAGGATTTAGGGGATAAAAAGAGCAACGTTGACTCATAATTCATAT
>MGXI01000052.1 GCA_001801315.1 Gammaproteobacteria bacterium GWF2_41_13
AAGCGTTTACGATATCGGGTAATGGGAAGCAAGTGCGAGACGTTTTGTTTTCTAGTGATCTAGTCGCTTGTTATTTTAGTGCGGCTAGATATATCGATGAAGTTTGCGGCCAAGTCTTTAACATTGGGGGAGGGATGAATAATAGCCTTTCTCTTTTAGAGTTATTTGCTTTCTTAGAAAAGACACTCGACGTGCAATTGAATTATCAACAATTGCCTTGGCGAAAGAGCGATCAAAAAGTGTTTGTTGCGGATATTGCCAAAGCAGAAAAGCGATTAAAATGGTCGCCTAAAGTTGATAAGTATAAGGGTATTCAAAAAATGATTGAATGGGCGAAAATTCAACATGAATAATTTAATAAAATATAGCATTGTGCTTCCTTGCTATCAAGAAGCCGAAAACTTAAAGGTTTTATTGCCTGAACTTCAGGAAACATTGAAACAATTTAGGCAAGCTTATGAGGTTATTATTGTCGATACAAAAGAGCCATTCGATGATACACAACAAATTTGTGAGCATTACCCTCAAGTGAATTATATCCATCGTTCACCGGGAGATTGTTATGGTGACGCCGTGAGAACAGGCATTCAAGCAGCGCAAGGCCAGTGGGTTATTTTTATGGATGCCGATGGGTCTCATACGCCGGCATTTATTTTGAGATTGATCGAAAAAGCGACGACATCTGACAATGTGCCGGACGTTGTGATTGCTTCACGCTATATCAGCGGCGGCAGTACAGATAATAATTTTTTACTGGTATCCATGAGTAAATTGTTAAATCTGATTTATACGAAAATTTTAGGGATTAAATGTTTAGATATTTCTAACAGTTTTAGAATTTATCGGGCAGAGCAGTTGAAAAACATATCTCTCACCTGTCAGCACTTTGATGTTGTTGAAGAAATTATTTATCAACTAATGTTAAAGGATAAAAATTTAAATATTGTCGAAATTCCTTTTTCGTTTAAAAAACGATTGCATGGGGAAAGTAAGCGTAGTTTTTTTATTTTTTTATATAATTATTTGGTAACATTAACCACACTTGCTGCACGGCGTTTTTTATCACTGATGAAAAAGTAATTTTTATCAGAGCGTACATTAATATGAGTTGATCGCAAGATTTCAAGAGGAATTATTTTATGCCAAGCCTTCAAAAATTAAGGATTGCAACATTTGTTATTTTAATCGGGTTTCTTACAGCGATTTTTTTTGACGCATGGATGACTCATTTGGGATATCCTTATCCTGCTAATAGTTTTTTATTTAACCCCGCTAATCGTTTTATGGATTTTTTTAATACATATCATTTCACGAGAGCGTTCGATTATCAATCAAGTGCATTAGCGGTTTATTTTCCTCTAGCCTATTGGGTTTTCGCCCCTTTTGCTCTTATTCCCGCAGATGCGTCATTTTTTCTATACAATATTGTTTTTTGTTCTTATATCTACTTCTATATGATGCTTTATACAAAAACAGTCAAAGAACAGATAGGGTCATCTTTAGCGTATCACCATTTGCTGATGGGAATTATTTTTCTCAGTTATCCGATACTCTATTGTTTAGATCGAGGAAACCTTGAGAATCTTTTATTTATATTCACTTCTGTATCTTTGCTCTTTTTTATTCATAGAAAATATACTGCCTCCGCCATTTTTTTATCTATAGCTATTGGAATGAAACTTTATCCCATGGTTTTTTTACTTTTGTTTTTAAAAGAGCGACGTTATAAAGAGTTGACCATATGTGTCATGTTAACTATTTTATTGAGTTTGCTTTCATTGGCTTTGTTGCATGGTGGATTTGTTGAGAATTGGCGAATACTAATGAGCAGGATAATGCCAGCTTCCAAAGAAGGTATGTTAGATGGTTCTGTGATGGCAGGTATTCGGCAAACAGCTTCCTTGTTTGGAATGTTCAAGGTAATGATTTTAGTGGTTCTGGCGAAAACACATCACGTTGTTGATATGAATCTATTTTTGCGGCATTTAGATAAATTCTCTCACCAATATCGTGTGATAAGTATGGCCGCTCTTTTAATGTTGTCTGGCTACCTGCTGAAATTCGAAAGAGTCTTTTGGAAACAAACAATGATTTTAGTTTTAATCATCATTCTTTTTCCTGCAATTTCTTTTAATTACAAATTCATTTACCTTTTTATTCCATTCGCTGCATTTCTTTGCCAAGAGCCAAAGCAGAGCATTTATGATAAAATCTATTTAGCGTTGTTTTTGGTTTTATTGATTCCTAAAAATTATTATGTGTTTCCAGTTGCTCTGGTTAATTATCCTTCCGCTTTTGATCCCAATGATTTGATAGTGAGCATTTCTGTTTTTATAGACCCTATTGTCATGGTGACTTTTTTAATTTTAATAATGATTGAGAGATTAACAGGAAAAGAGAATCAAAAAATAGCATGAATATTGGAGAGCCCCCCCAAAAAATACCTGCTAAAATTAAGAGTTCGTTACTGTTTATTGACAAAATTATTATTTTCTTTGATTAAAGTTTTATATTGATACCAACGCTCAAATATGATTAAACCAATGAAGCCACACATAACAAATACATCGATAAAAACACAAATACTGATGGTAAGGTCTTCAGGCTCGATCGGATAATTTAGTAAAGTGAATTGTTTTAAATAATAATTTTTTGGAATAAATAATATGGCGAATAAAATAAGGTATATTTTCCCAAAAATGGCTTTTTCCGAAGGGGCTGCTGCAAATAAAACGAAAGGAATTAGGAGATGAATGAACTTATAATCATAAGACATTGCAGGGAATAAAATCGTCATCATAGTCAGTATAGATACTTGTTTCCAAAATGTTTTCTCAAAAAACAGAATATATAGGGCGAGTAATCCAGATAAAAGGACTGAGGCGATATTGTAATAAGGTACAATAATAAATAAATAGTGTTTGAATACGGCAGTATCAACGGAGCCGTGCAAAGAAATAAAATGAAGTAAAACTACTTTTATTGGGGCCATAATGGTGCCTGATTGACGAACACCAGCGAGTAAGGCGCTTTCGTAAGCAACACCCGAATCGGAGGCAAGAAAACATTTGATATTATCGATGATTCCCCCATGCAGCGATGCTAAAGCAAGAAAGGTTAAAATCCCCGTAAGCGCAATGCAAGTAAAAAACTCTTTAAAACGTTTTTCTTTTAAAAAAAGCACAAGGAAAACAACAGGGTAAAATTTAAAACAAATAGCGACGGCTAAAAATAATGACGACCAATAGTAACGTTTGTAATAAAAACACGATATCGATAGGGAAAGAAAAATAAATAATAAACTTTCCAGGTTGCCTCGATCGAGGCAATATAACATAGGGAAACTTAAAAAAGTTAAAATGATAAGATTTATATGGCGTTCAATGCGATTAAACTCGTGTTGGTAAGAATTTGTGTTTATCATCATAAAAAAATAAGAATAAGTACAAAATAAAGCCGAATAAATATAAAAAGCATGATGCGAAGAATGAAAAAGTGTTAAAGGATAAAGCAGCCAAAAAGTTAACGGAAAATAATAAATAGGCGATAGGCAATAACTGAATGTTTTAATGCTGGGTAACATGCCATAAAAATCGTTAAAACGTGCGCCGGGTTTGAATAAAAAAGTAGCATAAGGATAACCATGGTGTACCTTTGTCGCTGCAAAAAACAAACCCGAAATAAATCCCACTAGAATGAACAAGCTCATCAAACGAATTTTTTTGGCCGACGTCATCGAGTTTTTCCTTATGTAAAGATTAATCTAATTGTAAAGCCATTAACATTTTAATAAAGTATGTTAATCTTAGCGTAATGATAATGAATTAGAAAGAGTTAACCAATGTTAAAAAACAAAGAAAAATCGATTTTTGGCGCACGTGTGTTTAATCAATTCCTTTTTTTTTGTCCCGCCTTATTAGTCTTAATTTTCAATCTTACTTTTTTCAATCGATATTTTCCGTTATCGGAAGGATGGTGGGAGACTTACGGATATTTAATTAATAAAGGACTTGTTCCTTACAAAGATTTTAATCTTGCATTCCCTCCACTTGTGCCACTCGTAAATGCTTTTTTGCTTAAATATGTGAGTGGTAATTTTTTTGTATTACGTTTAATAGGTGTTTTTTTATTCTCTCTTATTCCGTTAATTCTTCAGCGATGTTTGGAGTTTTTATTTGATCGTCGGCTTTCTGCTATTGTTATTCTTTTTGCCACTTTTTTGATGATATCCAATATCGTATTTATCGCAAAAGATTATCACACCTATGTGCTGATTTTCGTCGCATTAACTTTATTGTTGGGGCAAGAGATTCTCTCGCTGAAGGGACGTGTTAACAATTTTCAAGCCGAAAGTGCAGCCGTTCTTTGGATTAAAATCTCTTGTTGTCTGTTGCTATTGGGTTTTTTCATTGGATTAACAGCATTAACAAAACAGAATATTGGTTTATTTTTGTTTATTGCTTATGTTTTTTGTATTTTGCTACTCCCGACTGATTTTTTAAGTTTTTCATCTAAAATAACATGGCTGATTTTTTACGGAATCGGTGTAATCGTAGTCTTTTTTTCCTTGGGACTTTATTTTCATCTAAAGGGCATACCTTTTGTTACTATTGGAAATCTTTTTATAAATGATAATTCAAAGGGGAGCGGATTTGTTGTTTTGACGAGAATCGTGACGAATCGAGATAATTGGCACTTGTTGTTGGGCAGTTTTTTCATGCTCTTCTTTTATGCATTATTTTTAACTTTTATGAATTCTGTTAGGAATGCCATGTCATTGAAAGAAACTCATTTGAAAATGATTTTTTCGACATCGCTATTATTGGCTGCTTTTGTTGGCGGATTAGGATTGTATGGATTTAGAAATCATTTTCATATAACGGGTTTAACTATAATGATTTCCTTGTCGGCCCTTGAATTTTTATTTTTCAAAGTTTATTTTTTTAAAAACAAGAGCCCACAAAATCTCGCCTACCATTTTTTAGTGATCCCGCTCATAGCACTTGCTTATTGCGATACGCAGACAGCAACTTTTGGTGGAGAAGGAACATTTTTTGTTGTTGCTGTTGCTTTTGCTTATTTATTAAATGCTAGCGGTTGCATTCCCTATTTAAACCGAAAATATTTAATGATTGGTTTATTGGTGGTTGTTCCTTGGGTTGTGGTCCAAAAATGTCAACACCCTTATTCGTGGTGGGGATTATCGCAATCACCCATTTACAGCGCAAAAAATGAGCTGTCTAATGTTTATATGCGCGGTATTTATATGGATGATCCAACCGCGGAAGCATTTAATATTATTGGCGACAGCATTAATAAATTCTCTAAAACGAATTCAGATGTTTATTTGTTTCCCGATATTCCCATTTTTTATTATTTGTATCATAAAGTGCCGCCGTATAAAAATGTTGTTCAGTGGTTCGATGTAATTACATCAGCAGATTTGCAGGATGAGTTCAATTCTTTTAATCAAAAACTGCCGGCCGTTATTGTGTTTTTAGATCCTCCTGATTATGTTTATGCGGGGCATGCAGCACTTATTAAAAGGCCGCTTATTCAATTAATGTTCAAAAAGAAGTTTGAAGAACTCGTTCAAGATGGAAGTTATCGTTTGTATCAATCTTTTATTTATGATGCGGTATTAGATCATATTTATTATGATGATCATGTGCAAACCAGAAATGTTATTCTTAAAAATCGGAATTTAAATGGCAAGACATTAAGTTATTTATATATGAATAATCAGGATGAAATGATGAATAATATCCTAATCAAAGGTGTTATCCATAATGGTATCTCTGAGCCGATTAGTGGGGATACGGTCATTTATGACGGTGACACATTGATTTTAGAAATAACTGACAGCGATTTAACGAAGGTCGTCAATAATTTGGGCTATCTGTCAAATAGTGATTTTTACACTATAAAAATATATGTAAAAAATTCATAACTATTCAATACATTTCAGGAAACGTTCACCTTTTGGTTATCTTTGATTTGAAATCATCTAAAGTCTGAACGTTCTTGGATTATCACAATCATGCGAATAATTATCAGAATCAATTGAAATGGTGGCCAGAGGCAGAATTGAACTGCCGACACAAGGCTTTTCAGGCCTCTGCTCTACCGACTGAGCTATCTGGCCGATCGGTTGATTACAAGACCGCTTATTAAACAGAGGGAGCCTCATCGAGTCAAGCAGTTTTAGTTTATTCGATGTATTTTGTGATGATTCCCGTTGAATTATTGAGCGTTTGTTTCCTTGATATTAGAGATAATCGACATTCTGGCAGGGGTTCCTATGAAAATATACTGAGAATTATTGCGAGATACGACTATTTTATGCGATCCTCGCCATCCAATTGAATTGAAAAACAAAAGGTATTGTGTGAAAAAATTGATACGACCTATACTCTGGCTGCTGTTTGTTGGATTCGCTACGAGCGTTTTCGCTTATAATCTACCTAATTTAGGTGACCCGACTGAGCAAGCTTTATCCCTACAAGATGAAAAGAATTTGGGCGAAAAGTTCATGCAAGCGGTTCGCAATCAATTACCTTTAGTGTCGGATCCGTTTGTGGTGAATTATATTCAAACATTAGGTGCTCATTTGGTTGCTAGTAGCCCCAAGCCAAAGCAACATTTTTATTTCTTTATCGTTCGGGACTCAAGCATCAATGCTTTTGCGGGACCCGCGGGTTATGTCGGCGTGAATAGTGGGTTGATTTTTACGGCGCAAACGGAAAGCGAGCTGGCGGCGGTGATAGCCCATGAAACCTCGCATGTGATTCAGCGTCATATTGCACGTGGGTTTGAGGAGCAAAAATGGCTGACATTATCCACAATCGCCGGCATGCTGGCGGGGATTGCCGCAGGCGTAAAAAATCCGAATGCTGGTATGGGGGTTTTAACGGCGGCAACAGCGGGTGGCGCGGAAAAAAGTTTGAGTTATTCCCGTGATTTTGAGCGAGAAGCGGATCATATAGGCATTCAAACATTAGCGAACGCGGGATTTGATCCGTGCAGTATGCCGACTTTTTTTGGTCGATTAGCCAAGCAATCCTCTTTAAACGGCGATCATGTGCCAGATTTATTGCGCTCCCACCCAGTGACCGAAGAGCGTTTAGCCGATGCGACTAATCGTTGTGAACAGTTTCCTATAAAAGCACGTAGAGTGAATAGTGTGGATTATTTATTGATGCGTGTGCGTTTAGCCGATGAGTTGAATCTTGATCCGATGAGCGCCGTGCGGCGATATGGCATTTTGTTAAAAAAACAGGGCAATGCGAATAATTTTATTTTGCAATATGGTTATGCGCTGGCTTTGTCTAAAGCGCATCGATTCAAGGATGCTTTGCCGATCGTTCAAAAATTAGCCGCGCAAAATCCGTCGATTTTAATTTTTCAAATTACCGAGGCTGAAATCGATGCCCAGATGAACAATCGCGATGCCGCCCTGGCGATTTATAAAACATTAGCGTCGAATTATGCGAGTTATTATCCGCTCATGATGAGCTACGCGACATTTTTGTTTCATGCGGGGCAATATGGGCAAGCCAGGAAAATTTTAGAGCCCTATCAAGATCGCTATCAGGAAAATGATGTTTATCTTGATTTATTATTCCAAGTGCAGGGACGGGCGAGAGACTTATTGGGTGCCTATCAAACGCGCGCGCAACTCTATCTTTTATACGGCGATCTAAAAGGCGCTATACAACAATTGAAATTGGCTTTAGAATTAGCGCAAAATGATTTATATCAAAAACGCAAAATCAATGAAAAAATACGACAAATTAAGGATCAAATGAATGCCTCTTAGGTATTTTTTAGTGCTGTGTTGATTTGAATAGGCGGTAACGGATTGAGGAAGAAAGACTACTTGCCGTCATTGCGAGGCATGCCCGAAGCAATCCAGTTTTATTCTCTGGATCTCTGGATTGCTTCGGGCATGCCTCGCAATGACGGGTAACATACAAGCGAACGATAAATATGAAAAAACAAGAAATCATGACAAATAAAGTAAATCATCGCGAAGCGATTCATTCCCGAGAGACCCAATCTTCAATCCTCAATCCTTTCAAGCAGCCATTGGTTCGTTCGAAACAATGTAGAACCCATTTTTTTTGGTCATGCATTATATTCGCCTCTTTATCTTTATTGTTGGCCGCTTGTTCTCCGTCCCCGCCGACCCATCAGGAGAATATTTGTACCATCTTTAATGAATATCCACAGTGGTATTGGGCTGCTAAAGACGTTCGAGATCGGTGGCATATCCCGATCAGCGTGCTTATGTCGGTGATGTATTCTGAATCGCGCTTCACCGCGGCAGCGAAACCGCCGAGAGATCGGTTATTGTTTATTGTGCCATGGCAACGCCCGTCGACCGCCTACGGCTATTCGCAAGCGCTCAATCAAACATGGCGCAATTATCAAGCGGATACCGGGCATCATAATGCCTATCGAGATGAATTTTCAGACGCAGCGGATTTTATCGGTTGGTATTCTCATCAAATTGCTTTACGCACGGGTATCCCGATCAGTAATAGTTCAGCTTATGCCATTTATTTGGCTTACCATGAAGGGATTACCGGCTATATCAATGGAAGCTATCGGAAAAAGCCCTGGCTAGTATCGCTCGCGAAGCAAGTGCAACGCCGTGCTTGGGATTATCAAACACAATTATTGTCTTGTGAGAAAGATTTGCCACAAAAACCGTGGTGGCGATTGTGATTGAGGATTGAGGAAGACAGACTACCTACCGTCATTGCGAGGAGCGTTAGCGACGAAGCAATCCAGAAAAAATCTGCTTCGTCGCCGGTACTCCTCGCATGATGAGCATAGAAGCGGGAGGATAAAGATAATCCAAGGTTTGAACGTTCCTCAGAAAGCGCTGAACAGTTATATTTTAGGTATGTAGCAACCTTTTGCTTAGAAGTCATGAAGGGAATACCGATGATTACTTTGAACGGAGCCAGTGACCCTATCAAAAATGCGCAAAAGTCATCGCGAAGCGATTCTATTTCGAGAGCCCCAAGCCTCAATCCTTTCTGGGGCGCGCGTTGCCTCAATGCCTTAAAAACAGAACACATCATACCGTATTTAAATTTACCGCATTTGGCTAAAAAACACTGGGGGTTTAGCCAATTTGATTCCTATGCGCAAACGGCATTAGATGAATTAATTCAAGAAGATCAGAATAAAAAAATTTTAGCACCCAAAGCCATTTATGGTTATTTTAGTTGTCAATCCGAAGCCAATGATTTAATGATTTATGCCGATCATGTCAGCCGCGAAATTTTATGTCGTTTCAATTTTCCTCGGCAATCAAAAGGAAATCGTTTATGCCTAGCCGATTATTTTCGATCAACGCAAAGTGGGGAAAGGGATGTTGTCGCTCTTCAACTGGTCACGAGCGGGCAGGGGATTTCAGATTATTCAAAAGCATTATTTGAAAAAGCATATTATCAGGCCTATTTTTATTGGTACGGGTTAAGCGCTGCTTTTACGACCGCGCTCTCGGAGTATGTCCATCGACGTATTCGCATTGAATTAGGATTTTCTGCAGAAGAGCCCGCTCAAATGGATGCAGTCTTTCAACATCGTTATCGAGGCGCTCGTTTTTCGCTCGGTTATTCTGCTTGTCCAGAATTGCAAGACCAAGAAAAAATTTTGGGGCTGTTGAGTGCTCATCAGATTGGCGTGACCCTCAGCGAAGCTTATGAACTTATCCCAGAAAGTTCAACGTCGGCAATTGTCGTGCATCATCCGCAAGCGCAGTGGTTTTTTATTGAAGATGATCTGGATTAAAAAAATGTTTCGCATCTTTCTGGTGATGGAGAATATCGAGAAAGACAAAATAAAAGAGGACATTTGCTATCATTTCCGTATGAAATCCAGAGCGAAATTTATATAAAACAGCTACACTTAAATAAAATTAAATTATTGAAAACGATTTGCGAAAAGGAGAGATGGTATATGCAAGCACAGCAAGAACAAGAGGGATATTCTTATCAAGAAAGAAAAAAAAGATTTAGCGGTGATACATTTTTGTATGAGACGCAAGGTAGTCATCGTGGGCAGGATGCTGTTGCTGCTGTTAATATCAGCAACAGTGGTTATTCAGTTGCAATGTTAGAAACTGCTGAAAAAACAGCTTTTGATTTTTGGCGAACGCAAATAGCATATAAAGTTTCAATTGATCCAGCGAATTATCGAGAATCTGGTACAACCTATAGCATGGCTGTGGCTGGGACATTTGATGGACAGCGAAAAATTGTTACGGGAAATGTTGGGGATTCACGTACTTATGCGGTAACGAAAAGTGATGGAATTTATCGATATAACTCGTTGACGCAGAGTCACAATTTTTTGTTAGAGAGCGAGAGGAAAAGAATGCTGAGCGCTTGGCCTGACGGCGTGAAAAAATCTGATGTGTTTGTATATGAATCCTATACTCCTGAAGGAAACCCACCAAAAGAGGATTGCGATAAAGCAACTTTTTCCAGTTGGCTTGAGCAAGCGCAAGCAGACTTAGACAGTGGAGATTCTGCCAAGCAAAGAAAGGCAAAGGAGTGGTTATTGGAGCTTCGAACGGGGCAGGGAAAAGAATCTGCGCTTCATACAACAAGAGATTTGAGTCAGATTGGATCGTCTGGGCTTTCTCATGAGGAAGATATTGAGGTTCGTAACGCAGAGCAAGGGGCTGAGTATTGGGTAGCTTCTGAAACAGATGGGTTTGACAATCCTACGGTTGATGCGGCGAAAATTGGAGCGGGGGTTGAGGATTTTGTTACTGATCGAGTAAAAGTGGCTAAAAATCCTGTGATTGATAAAAAAGATGATAAAGGTCTTGCGATAAGAAAATTAACTTTTCCCCCCGATGTTATAGAGGGTGTTATAGCTGCTGATGGTCATGGAGAAGCACAATCGGGTGGAATAGATTATTATCCAAGAAATAGTGGTAGGGCTATGTCTAGTTTTGTTGTTCAGTCCGCCCAGCCGATTCTTATATTAGGATTAGAAATAGCGAAGGCGGAAGCCCAGACAGATCCCCATGTTAAAGCGGCTTTTTTTGTTTTAAAAGAATTGGTGACAGGAAAAAAAGAAGCAGTGCCTCCAGAGTTTGCAGCAACTGTTACACAAATTCGGGAAAGAGAAGATGTTAAGCGATTAAAAGCGACGCGCCAATTACCCACTTCGCAGCAGATAAGCGAATGGATGAGAGATGGAGTCGTTATTTCACCAGAAGCGAAATTAGCTTTAGATCAATTAGCATTACAAACTTGTTTATTTGATTGTAATTGGCATGAAGGGGAAGACTCTTATTTAGCAACGCCAGTTTATACTGCTTTACGCACTGATCTTGAAAACGCCATGTCGGCGGCTGGTGGGGATGCATATCAATCTTGCTTGAAAAAGGTGTTAACGAAAATCTATCAAATACAAAATGATTTAACACAATGGGCATCTGTTGGTTTGACAGGACGACAAGCCATTTATCGTCTTGAGAAGACGATTATTTCGCTGGCAGGCGCGTTGCCTGATAGGCTAATGTTCGCACAAATGGATGCTAGGACGAATGTCCGGGCTTTTATTACAGGGCAATTACCGGTGGTGGAAAAAACGCCCAAATCCTTGGTGGATGTGATCTCTCAAAGCGATATGTCTAATAAAGAGGGTGCGCGGTTGATATTGTCTGAAATTTTTCGCATAAAAAATACACCTAGAGAATGGGGTCGTTTAGAAGCACAAGATCGGACAGCTATTTTGGTCACTAAAGCGGAAATTGAAGCACTATCAGAAGTAAAAGCTGACGAAACCAAACAGCTTGAAGAAGCGTGTCGTCAAGAAATTCAGAAAAAGGCTATTCCAGTCAATTGGGATTCGAAAGCAACGGATCAGCTAAAGGAAGGTGACAGTAGTCTTCAGTTGCAACAGTATATCGATTCTTTCCAGGCAGGGACATGCAGAACAAGTGATGCTGAGGCAATGTTGGCAAATGTCTATACTGGACAGACTGGATGGTGGAAAGCTTTAACTTTGGATGAGCAAACACTCCTGTTAGAGCTTGGAGAAAATGTGGAGCAATGGTTGGGCAAGCCAAAGGTTGAGAATGCTTCTGACTTAGCGCAGAAGAAACAAGCTGCTGTTCAGAATATGTACGAGTCAATTTTTGATTCTTCAGATGAAGTGGGGCGTGCGGTTTTAGACAAAGCGAGTTTTTGTGAAGGAGATTCATTACGAGAACAGCTTAAAAAATTACAGAGCGAACAAGATACCAGAAAATTATCGGATGCAGAGAAAGCAATGCTGAGCAATTGGATAAAAATACTCGATTTGCAGGAAGCGCAAGAGAAACCTAAGGCGCTAACTCATTACCAGCAAGCTATTTTAACCGCAGTGCAAGCCGCGAAAAACGACCCAGAGGTTAAAGGAAGTTCACGCCGAATGGCGGGATTGTTGATGCTTGAAGAATTATTGACGGGTCGACGAATGGGTAGTTTGAATCCTGATGTGCAAGAAAGATTGCAGGCGTTGCGTGAGAACGACGCGATAAAGCAATTGCAGGCAGAAGGGCGGTTACCCGATGCAAAAACATTTCGTGAAGTGATGAGTTATAAGCATGTTGGCGTAAGGCCGGATAGTCTGAAAGGTATTGATGTTAGATTGGATGTGTATCAAGCTGTTACTCAACCTCAATCTGTAATTCCGCCGCTAACAGAGACTGCTGCACCTACTGTAAACGCTCCTAATTCGTCAACTTCACTTCAAAAACAACAGCTTAATTCGGATTTGGAGCTATTGAAAGCGCTTGTGACAGAAGCAAAGAAAATAGTTAAACAAAGGCAGGATTGTCGAAAGTACGGTTTGGATTGGCTAAGCGCAAGTATTGAGGCTAAAGCGCTACCTTCCAGAGCAGAATTTAGACGGGTGAGCAGTGTGCTTTTTGAAAGGCGACCAGAAGATTTTAGAAAAATAGACGCTTTGCTGAACGTAATGGAATATGCTCAGCCAAAATCGAAAATCGAAAAATCAGACGCTTTGGAAGCCCGATCTGGGGAGTTTAAAAAAACGCGACCCCATTAAAAAAAGAGAGACTCAATTGGGTTCCAAAAGACGACGGAGAGGGTCGTTTGATGGGCTTTTTTACCCGATATAATGGTTTTACCTCCTTCTAATTTGCTCGATAACCTAATTTTATACATCAATTCATCGGGGTTTGGATGACATTGTGTGCTTGATTTTTATGCCCTCGACGCATATTATCGCCAAACGAATTACATTAACTATAACTGAGGAGAAAATCCAATGGCCGATGCATTAGGTATGATTGAAACACGGGGATTTGTGGGAATGGTCGAAGCGTCCGACGCAATGGTCAAAGCTGCAAAAGTCACATTGATCGGTTATGAAAAAGTAGGCGCAGGGTTAGTGACCGCCATTGTTCGCGGTGATGTTGCCGCCGTTAAAGCTGCTACTGAAGCGGGTGCCAGAGCTGCTGAAAAAGTCGGCGAGTTGGTTTCTGTCCACGTCATTCCAAGACCGCATGATAACCTTGATTTAGTGTTTTCGTTAGGTCGTCAGGCAGAGGATAAAAAAAAGAAGTAAAAGGTTGATGAGCAAAGTCGTTTCGCGATGGTTCATCAGTTATCCTGGATCCCGCGGTCAAGCCGCGGGATGACGGTTGTGAAGCAATTCGTTTCCTTAATCTTCACGCCACCATTTTCAATCATCAAGTGTGTTTGAGAGTTTTTGTAGGGTGATCCACACACGCTAAATTGAATCATTTTTTTAACAGGAGATTCCTCTATGCAGCTGGGCAAAGTGATTGGAACAGTCG
>MGXI01000053.1:0-12115 GCA_001801315.1 Gammaproteobacteria bacterium GWF2_41_13
ATTCTTGCTCGATGGATGCTTCATCACCCAATGCCCCTGGTAATAATCGCGCTATTGTATCAACTATTACCATAATTGCTAGTTCGCCGCCGCTTAAAACGTAATCTCCAATAGACCATTCTTCGTCGATCACGGTTTCAAGCAATCGCTCGTCGATGCCTTCGTATCGTCCTGCCACAAAAATCAATTGATTTTCAGTCGCGGCTTTTTCTACCATCGGTTGATTAAATGTCTTGCCTTGTGGCGAGACATAAATCACTTTTGCTTCTTTTGCTTGAGGTGTCAAATCAGCTTTCGCTTTTTTGATCGCTTTTTCAAGCGGTTCCACTTTCATCAACATGCCGGGACCTCCGCCATACGGGCGGTCATCAACAGTATGATGTTTGTCCGTGGTAAAATCTCGAGGATTTAATACCGATAAGGTAATTAATTTATTCTCAATCGCTCTGCCAGTAATTCCGAGCTTGAGCGCGTCGAACATTTCTGGAAACAGGGTGATAATCCCAATTTCCATCGTTTAAAACTCCGTATCCCAATTAACCGTAATGATTTTTTTTTCTGCATCAATGTGAGAGATTACTCTATTTCGGATGAAAGGGATTAAATGTCTTTTTTTGCCAACAACCACTAAGACATCATTCGATCCCGTTTCCATCAGATGATCGACAGTTCCCAGTAATTCACTCGATTCATTGATCACTGTCATGCCGATCAAATCCGCCCAATAAAACTCATGATTGGTGAGCGAGGGTAACGCTGAACGCGATACACCAATGGTTTTATTTGTATACAATTTAGCGCTTTCAGGGTCATTGACGTTTTTAATATGTGCCAAAATATGACTGGCGTCATCGATATGAATATCATCGACATCGAGCGGATGCCAGCCATTTGCCGTTTTAATTAACCAGGGTTTATAATCAACAATATTGGTTAGCGGGCTGGTATGGGAAGCAATTTTAATCCAGCCTTGCAAACCATGCGGACTACATAATTTACCGATCGTGATGTAATGATTATTCATGCGAAAATTTTATAATAATTCAAGTTTGTGCGGAAAATGATATTTTTCGCACAAATTTAGGTTGTTGTTAATTTAGGCTTTCTTGATATTTTTAACCAATAAACCAACGCGTTCAGAAGGTTTAGCGCCTTGCTTAACCCAGTGGTCAAAACGTTCTAAATCAACTTTTATGCCATGCGTATCGCCTTCTTTGGCAATGGCATTGTAATGGCCTATTTTTTCGATGAATTTACCATCGCGCGAAGCACTTTTGTTAGCAACGACGATATCGTAAAATGGTTTCTTCTTTGCGCCTCTTCGGGCTAAACGAATAACGACCATGAGTGATTAATCCTCTTTATATGTAAAAGGGCGTTATTCTACGTAAAAAATGTCGATTTTGGAAATGTTTTCTCTAGTTGATGAAAAAACATTTATATCATGAGAAGAAAGTTATACAATAATAAAACTTAATGCGATGGTGATAATGTGAAATATGAACGTTCCTTCGAACGTGCTGAGTAATTACACCGAAATTTTACAATGAATGCGAGGAAACTCAATGACAACACTAGCCATTCGACAATCAGGGGGCGCTAATATTATTAGCATTCCAAAGGCTGTTTTGAAAGCGCTGGGCCTACAACCGGGATCTTCGCTAAAGCTATCGATTGATGATCATAAGATTATTCTGTCCCCAGTTCTCGAAGAGTTAACCTTGGAGGCGGTTTTAAAAGAAAGCCCAAAAAAACAATTAAAGATGACTTCAGAAGATAAGGCATGGATAGCGATGAAATCAGTTGGGGAAGAATTTTAATGGGTTACGTACCTGACCAAGGGGATATCGTTTCGCTCGATTTTGATCCCAGTAGTGGCAAAGAAATAATGAAACGCAGACCTGCCTTCGTGATTTCCCGAAAAATTTTTAATGCACATACCGGTATGGCTATTGTTGCACCTATTGCCAGCACGATCAAAGGAGTAAGGTTGGAAGTTGTTTTACCAACAGGGATGTTAACGATCGGTTCTGTACTTGCGTACCAATTAAAATCTCTCGACTTTCGACATTGTCACGTCAAGTTCATCGAGAATGCCCCTTTGGAAACGATCAGGCAAGTGGTTTCACTTGTTCAGGTGATTATTCGGTAAACGGATTAACCGTTTTTGGCCGTAACTATTCAGCCTGCTCTTGCATTGATCGCCATGAACAGTTGCTGCGTAAATAATGTTTGTATGTTTTTTTATCGAACTAAAGTTTCGATTTCTGCTTCTGTGAGTGCGCGAAATTTCCCAGTTCGTAACTGAGGTGGTAATGCCAAGTTACCAAATGCAATGCGCATCAGTCGATTGACCTTTAGTCCTTGCGATTCAAGCAGGCGCCTTACTTCGCGATTTCGCCCTTCCGTCAAAACAACGTGATACCATCGATTAATACCCGATCCACCGGCGCTTTCAATTTCTTTGAAGGCCGCTAATCCATCTTCGAGCTGCACGCCGCGCAATAATTTTTGTCGAATGGGCGGTGTGATTTCACCCATGATGCGCACCGCATATTTTCGTTCGTATTCGGAAGAGGGATGCATTAATTTATTGGCGAGTTCACCGTTATTCGTGAATAGTAAAAGACCGGATGTATTGATATCTAATCGTCCGATGACAATCCATCGACCGGCACGCAACAGGGGCAGTCGATCAAATACGGTGGGACGACCTTCAGGATCTTTGCGCGTACAAATTTCGCCCGTTGGTTTGTGATAAATTAATACTTGTGTTTCCATCGATCGTTTATGTTGATGTAATCGCACAGGTTTACCTTGTACGAGAATGGTATCGGTTGTGATCGCACGATCCCCCAGTTTTGCTGTTCGTCCGTTGATTTTCACAGAGCCGGTCTCAATTAAACGCTCCATTTCTCGACGAGAACCAAAACCTGCGTCAGCCAGAATTTTTTGCAATTTGAAGTGACTGGTTGAGGGGGGAAGGGGATTTGATTGGCTCAAGCTTCGCCCGTTATTTTTGTGAGAGGTCGATCTATCATTGCTTGTAGCGCGTTCGTTTTTACTTGGTCGCTTATTTTTTCGCGCAAACGGAGAAGCGCTGGGTTTTTTGTCGCTGCTTCTTCGTTGACCTTCATTTTTTATCGGTGAAGTGCTCTTTTTTAAGGATAGCAAGGGTAGTGATTTTTTTGCCGTGAATTTTCGAGCCGAGATGGGTTTAGTTTTCATGGGGAATATTTTCTTCTGTTGGCATCGTGATGAATGTTTCTGGCGCGCTGTTTCCTTCAGTTTCGCTCAACGCGGTATCACCCTCAGCGACGTCTTGTGTTAATTGTGCTTCTACGTTTTTCTCAATTTCGCTTAAATCACGAATTTCAGGCAACGTCGGTAATTCCGTTAAACTTTTCAATCCAAAATGATCGAGAAATTTTTTGGTTGTGCCATAGAGCGCTGGTTTTCCAGGTACTTCACGATAACCGATGACATGAATCCATTCATGATCCAATAACGTGCGGATGATTTGCGTGCTCACGGCCACGCCGCGAATATCTTCAATTTCACTGCGCGTAATGGGTTGACGATAAGCGATTAATACGAGTGTTTCTAATAGGGCGCGAGAATAGCGCGGCGTTTTTTCTTCAAATAATTTGATCATCCACGGAGAAAATTCTGCTTTGACTTGTAACTGATAACCACTGGCTAATTCTTTGAGCTCGAAACTGTGCTGTTGATAATGTATGGCCAATATGTCAAGTGCGTTTTGAATTTCTGCTTTACTTGGCTGTGCGTGCGGATCAAAGAGCGATAATAATTTGTCGATCGTTAAGGGTTGTCCAGCCGACAATAGTGCACCTTCTATGATGTAATGAAGTTGTGTCAGTTCAGTCATGGGATGGTTCCTTTATCATGGGAGAACGGATATAAATCGGTGCGAACGGTTCGGTTTGTACGAGTTCAATCGCCGATTCTCGAAATAATTCTAAAATCGCAATAAAGGTAACCACTACACCGAGGCGGCCTTCTTGCAAATCGAAGCAATTTGTAAACAGCATGAATTGATCATTATTTTGCAAATGCGATAAAATAACGGACATGCGTTCTCGAATGGATAACGTTTCTTTTTTCACATGATGGCTCGCGCGCAATTGCGCGCGTTGCATGACGTCATTGAGTGCCAATAATAATTCTCGCAAATCGATGGGTGGCAGAGGACGTTCAAATTCCATTGGTGGTGGTTTGGCAAACGCTTCAAACGCATCTCGACCGAGGCGAGGGAGTTGGTCTAAATCTTCGGCTGCTTTTTTGTAACGTTCATATTCTTGTAATCGTTTGATCAGTTCAGCGCGTGGGTCGACTTCTTCGCCTTCGGGCGTAACCGTGCGAGGTAATAACAAGCGCGATTTAATTTCGGCAAGCATCGCGGCCATCACCAAATACTCACCCGCTAATTCAAGCCGTAATTCTGTCATAATGTTGATATATTCCATGTACTGGCGTGTGATTTCAGCAATGGGAATATCTAACACATCCAAATTTTGCCGGCGAATGAGATACAACAACAAATCCAGAGGCCCTTCAAACGCTTCTAAAAAAACGCGCAAAGCATCCGGTGGAATGTATAAATCTTCCGGTAATTTGGAAAAAAGCTCGCCTTTAACGAGGATCGGGGCTGGCGTTGTGGGTTCAGTCATCATGATAAAAATAATTTCAAAAAAATCGTCGACATTATTGGGGAAAAAGAAGGAAAAGTAAAATGGTTGTTGATATGCTCGTTCCTTTTCCAGCTTGTCAAATTATGTAAAAATGATGAATAAATTTATAACAAAAGCGAAAGACATGATAAACAAAAAAGACATCTTAAAAGCAGACGAGCTTTTACGTGCAGGTGAGGTGATTGGTTTGCCGACGGAAACCGTGTATGGTCTGGCGGCCGATGCGAGCAATCCTGAAGCCGTGAAAAAAATTTTTGCACTCAAAAATCGGCCGATTGACCATCCGCTCATTGTGCATATTGCAAGCGATCGTTATTTAAAAGATTGGGCGACCGATATTCCGGAACGTGCTTATCAATTAACACGCGCTTTTTGGCCGGGACCTTTAACCTTAATTTTAAAAAAAGCGCCTTTTGTGTCCCCGATTATTACGGGCGGGCAAGACACAATTGGTTTGCGATGTCCTTCTCACCCTGTCGCGCAAGCGGTATTGCAGGTTTTCCAAGGCGGGATCGCAGCGCCTTCGGCCAATCGATTTGGTTATACGAGCGCAACGTCGGCTAATCATGTTCGACAAGATTTTGGCGATGAAATCCCGTTAGTTTTAGAAGGGGGTGTGTCTCAAATCGGGATCGAGTCGACGATTGTTGATTTAACGTCGAATTCTCCGACGATCTTGCGTCCAGGGATGATTACGCAAGCGGAATTAGAAGCTGTTTTGAAATGCCCTGCATTGTTGTCATCAAAAAATTCGCCGCGTGTGTCAGGATCGTTGGCATCGCATTATGCGCCCAAAACGCCGACGAGCATTTTTGAATGGAACGATTTGTTGGCACATTGCAATAAATTAGCGCCAACCGATCAAGTCACCGTTATCGCGCGAGAAAAAGCACCTTTTCATTTGCCGCAAATTATTTGGAAGGAAATGCCTGATAACGCGGAACGTTATGCGCAATTGTTGTATCACACTTTGCGTGAAAGTGATCAATTGGGTGTGAGGGAAATTCTGATCGAGCAAGTGCCACATGAAGGCGATTGGGCGGCAATTTATGATCGCCTTAAAAGAGCGACGGTGCGAAATGAGAATTGAATCATCCTCGTTGCGAGGCGCAGTCGAAGCAATTCAGTTCTGATGCTTCGGCAGTGTCTCGCCATGACAAACATGAAGCGCGGGATGATGATTTCCTTTCTTCAATTCTGAAAAAATTAAAGAGCCCCGCCAATCTTTTTGATATGATCGCAATCAATATTGGTCTGGAAGGGATAGAAAAAATATGTTGTCGACTCAAACAATCCGCGAAAAATTTCTCACTTATTTTCAATCGAAAGGGCATACGATTGTTTCGAGCAGTTCGCTCGTGCCATCGAACGATCCAACATTATTATTTACGAATGCTGGTATGGTGCAATTCAAAGACGTATTTTTAGGTCGGGAAAAACGATCTTATTCTCGTGCGACGACTGTTCAAAAATGTATGCGCGCAGGGGGTAAACATAACGATTTAGAGCAAGTGGGTTATACGGCACGGCATCATACGTTTTTTGAAATGCTCGGCAATTTTAGCTTTGGCGATTATTTTAAGCGTGAGGCGATTCAGTTTGCATGGGAATTTTTAACCGGTGTTTTGCAATTACCAAAAGAGCGTTTATGGATCACGGTTTTTGAAAAAGATGATGAAGCAGCAGTAATTTGGCTCGATGAAATGAAAATCGATTCAAAACGTTTTTCCAGATGTGGTGAAAAAGATAATTTTTGGGCGATGGGCGATACAGGGCCTTGCGGACCTTGTTCGGAAATTTTTTACGATCATGGCCCCTCGATTGCCGGTGGCCCGCCTGGTAGTAAAGAGGCCGAAGGCGATCGTTATGTCGAGATTTGGAATCTTGTTTTTATGCAGTTTAATCGGGATGTGTCGGGTACTTTAACGCCATTACCGAAACCGTCTGTCGATACGGGTATGGGTCTCGAAAGAATTGCGGCGGTTATGCAAGGTGTGCACAGCAATTATGATATCGATATTTTTAAAGTATTAATTCAAGCGATTAGGCATTTAACTGGCAGCAAAAAAATGCTCGACCATCATGCTTTATGTGCGATTGCTGATCATATCCGCGCCAGTGCTTTTCTCATTGTCGATGGTGTATTACCATCGAATGAAGGACGTGGCTATGTGTTGCGTCGCATTATTCGTCGCGCGATTCGCCATGGCAATCAGCTGGGCTTAACGGAGTCATTTTTTTATCGATTGGTCGAGCCGCTTATCACCACAATGGGAGAAGCGTATCCGGCATTAATGGCATCAAAAGTGATGATTGAAAACGCCTTGTTACAAGAAGAACAACAATTTGCGAAAACATTGCAGCAAGGGTTGCAATTAATGGAAACTTTTATGGCACAGGCAAAAATAAAAACGATTTTGGGCGAGATCGCCTTTAAATTATATGATACGTACGGTTTTCCATTAGATCTCACTGAAATGATTGCAAAAGAAAAAGGTTTTTCAGTGGATCGTGCGGGATTTGATGCGGCGATGGAAAAACAACGCGCTATGTCTCGACAATCGAGTAAATTTCAAGCAGCTAATGAAGCGGCCTTTAAAACGGATTTGCAATCGGATTTTGTGGGCTACGATCAATTGCAGCATAAAGCCATTATACTCGGTGTATTTAAAAATAACGCCCTGGTTAGCACCTTGCAAGAAGGCGAGTCAGGGCAGGTTATATTAAATCAAACACCCTTTTATGCAGAGTCAGGTGGGCAGGTGGCGGATCGAGGTTTTTTAGTGCTGGATAACAACGTTTTTCAAGTAGAAGATGTTCAAAAAATCGGTCATGCCATAGTACATTATGGGAAAATGATTGCAGGCGAAATAATCGATCGTCAAGAGGTGAAAGCCGAAGTGGATGCATTATATCGACAAGCCGTTAAACTCAATCATTCAGCGGCGCATTTACTACAAAGCGCTTTGCGAGCGGTGCTTGGATCGCATGTTGTGCAAAAAGGGTCGTCAGTGGATGAGAATCGGTTGCGTTTTGACTTCTTGCATTTTCAGCCGGTGTCAAAAGCGGAATTGGCGCAAGTGGAGCAACTGGTGAATCAACAAATTCGAGATAATTATCTGATCGAAACGACGATTACCACTTATGATCAAGCGGTCGCTAAGGGAGCGATGGCGTTATTCAATGAAAAATATGGCGATCAAGTCCGCATGGTTTGTTTAGGTGATTTTTCATCCGAATTATGTGGCGGTACACATGCGGCGCGTACGGGAGATATTGGATTATTTCAAATTATTGAAGAGGCAGGGATTGCGGCGGGTGTTCGCCGTATAGAAGCGGTGACAGGTGTTAAAGCGTTAGATTACATTGAAACGCGTAAGCATTTCTTGGACCAATTGGCACAAAAATTAAAGACCTCTATTGCAAAATTACCGGAGCGCGTCGATCAATTACTCGAACAACAAAAGGCGCAGGCTACACTTTTACAAGCATACGAGCATCGATTTGCAGAACAAAAGCAACAGACGCTGATTCATTTGGCGGAAACAATCAATGATATCGATGTGGTAATTAGCGAACTGAAAGACATTGAACCGAAATTAATGCGAGAGATGGTTGAGTCGCTGAAAAGTCGTTTTAATCGCGCAGTGATTTTATTAGCGCTGGTTCATGAAGGCAGCGTGCATTTGGTCGCTGGAGTGACTAAAAACTGTGTGGATTGTATTCAAGCAGGAGAGTTGATTAAACGAGCTTCTGAAGCTCTAGGCGGGAAAGGTGGTGGTCGTCCTGATTTCGCGCAAGGGGGCGGAAAACAAATTGATCAATTGCCAACCATGTTAGAAACGATTAAAAACTGGACAAAGCAAAAAATTTTAGTAAAATAAAATCAGTAACTCCCCAGCTGAGATCGTGACGATACAAGAACATTCAGATTTTGGATGATTTTTGACGAAAAATTGATGAAAAAGCGGAGTGTACACGGGAGTACATGAGCATTTTGAAGAGATTTTTCGTCAAAAAGCGCCAAAAGATTGACGTTCCTGTGAGCGTGCTGAGTAGTTACTAAAATCACTTAATTTTTTAGCGTTTTGTGTTTTATAGAGCACTTGGTTGAAAAATCGAGAAAAAGGATTTTGTAGATTATTCAGAAAAGTGAGGGATTACATCAGTTCACTTGCGTGATGCAAAAATAAATCTTTTTTAAGTAGTAGTTTTTCATTGGTATTTGCTTAGCTTTTTAAAGTGTTAACGAAAAATAAGATTCTCTGGTCATCGGTTACTTGTTTTCGTGTAAAGAAAATAATCAAGATAAACATTTCTCTTAAGTTTTTCTTAAGTTTTTGCATCTATATTGGATACGCTGCTGATGTTGCAGTAAATGATTGAATGAAATTTAAAATATACAAGGAGAAGCCCATGCTTATATTAACCAGGAGAATCGGAGAGACGTTAATTATTGGTGATGATGTGTTAGTCACTGTTTTAGGCGTGAAAGGCAACCAGGTTCGTGTGGGTGTTAATGCCCCAAAAACCACTTCTGTTCATCGTGAAGAAATTTACAAACGTATTCAAGATGAAAAAGAAAAAAATCAAGAAATATCGGAAGAAACCGACCAAGATGATTCAGGAAATCAATAGGGCTTCTGTTTTTGAATCCTAAGGCGTTATCCCGCGTGCTTCATGTTGTCATGGCGAGAGACACTGCTGAAACAATCCACGCTTTTCGTCATTGTGAGGAGCGCTAGCGACGAAGCGAGCTTTTTTCTGGATTGCCTCGGGCATACCTCGCAATGACGATGATTCAATCCTCCGTCATCCTGCGGAGAAGCGTAGACCGCGGAATCCAGAAAACAACATACTGGCTGCTTCGGAGCTTGAGTCTCTCGCGCAATGGCGGCAGAACGTTCTTGAATCATGTCACAATCGCGACGAATGGTTACATTTATTTCAAATGATAATCCAACGTTTTTCGAAGCGCTGTTTCAACATCATATTGCGGTTTCCAACCTAAACAGGCTTCTATGTGTTTGATCGAAGGAACGCGCGAAGGAACATCTTGGTAGCCTTTGCCATAATAAATGCTGGCATCAGTATCGATGAGTTTTGTTTTTTCTGCTAATTTGGCATATTTTGGGTAGGTTTTGATCAACTTTATTAATAACTCAGCCAATTCCCGAATCGATAAGTCATTTTTCGGATTGCCAATATTGAAAATCTGTCCGTTGGCTTTTCCTGCTTGATTATCGATGATTCGCATCAGTGCATCGATACCATCGTCAATGTAGGTAAAACTTCGGCGTTGTCTGCCGCCATCGACTAATTGAATATCTTTGCCACGTAAAATATTGCCGATAAATTGTGTTAGGACACGAGAGCTGCCTTCTTTTTCGGCAAATACATCATCTTGCTTGGGGCCGATCCAGTTGAATGGTCTGAAATTCGTAAATTGTAATCCTCGATGATTGCCGTAGGCATAAATAATGCGATCCATGAGTTGCTTAGAGGTCGAATAGATCCATCGTTCTTTATTGATTGGCCCGACAATGAGCGGGCTTGTTTCTTCATCAAAAATAGCGTCAGTTGACATCCCATACACTTCTGAGGTGGAGGGGAATAATACACGTTTTTTGTATTTGACGACTTGTCGAACAATCGGGAGATTGGCTTCAAAATCGAGCTCAAACACACGCAATGGATCGGTTACGTAAGTGGAGGGTGTGGCGACTGCAACGAGTGGCAAAACCACGTCACATTTTTTAATATGATATTCTATCCATTCTTTATGGATCGTTATATCACCTTCAGTAAAATGAAAGCGTTCATGACCCAATGAACCCTCTAATTTATTGGCTGCAAGATCCATGCCGTACACCACCCAATCGGTATTTTCCAAAACCATTTCAGTTAGGCGGCTGCCGATAAATCCATTGGCGCCTAAAATCAGTATTTTTTGAGTCATAATTCATTATCCTTCTTGTTGTTGACGAATTTCTCGAATTACAAAGCGCGGTCGTTTCAGTGTTTCGAGGTATATTCTGCCGATGTATTCACCTAAAATGCCAACGCCCATGATGATGAGTCCCATGATAAAAAACGCGATGGCAAATAAAGTAAATAATCCAGCGACTTCAGGGCCTATGACCAATCGACGAATGAGTAAATAAATGACAAATAATAAGCTTAAAATAGAGACTGAAATCCCAATAAAAGTAAACATTTGCAGTGGAACAAGTGAGAAATTCGTGATCAAGTCAAAATTATAGCGAATTAATTTGTAAAAACTGTAACTCGAGGTGCCGGCAGCACGTTCTTCATGTTTGATACCGATTTCAGCGGGATTTGCGGCATAGGTAAGCGCTAATGCGGTAATGAATGTTGAGCTTTCTCCACTGGCTACCATCAGGTCAACTAAGTTGCGACGATACGCGCGCAACATTGAGCCTTCATCTTCCATTTTGAGCGATGGGATCATTTTTTTGCGTAACCAATTATGCGCGTGAGAAACAAGTAATCGCCATCGATTGTCTTGTCGATCCATGCGATGCGTATTCACCACGTCATGCCCTTTTTCCATTTCAGCAACAAGACGAGGAATCTCTTCGGGTGGATTTTGTAAGTCGGCATCCATCGTGATAATGATTTCGCCCCGAACGTTTTCAAATCCTGCCATAATCGCCATATGTTGACCATAGTTGCGATTGAAGTGAATAATGCGAAACTCATTCGGGCGACGTTTGACGAAATCATTTAAAATGGCTGTAGAATTGTCGGTGCTACCATCATTCGTTAAAATCACTTCATACGGTTTGCCGAGTTGATCCATCACGGTCGTTAGACGTTGGTAGAGAATTTCTAGCACTTCCTGTTCGTTATGAACTGGGATGACGATACTAATGTATGGTTGAGACATGGGAGTTCCTTAATGAATTTATGGGGTACTTTTTATTGCGGTAATTGCTGACTAGCAAAGGATTGAAGATTGAGGATTGAGGATTGAGTGGTAATGAATCGCTTCGCGATGAGTTTTTTATGTTGTGTATTTGAATTTCGTCACCCCGCGGCTTGACCGTGGGGTCTAACAAATAATTCTGGATTCCGCGATCAAGTCGTTGGATAACAACAAATTGAATTCTGCAGAACACAGAAAAATGTATCGATAATTCGCATCGCGAAGCGATGCATGTTTTCTCAATCCTCAATCCTCAATCCTCAAGTTAAAAAAACATCAGTTCTTGTAGAGTAAACGCTTACTTTCCAAACACCGCTTTCATTGCCGCAATCACCCGATCTTGTTGTTGTTCGGTCATGTCGGGGAAAAGTGGCAAGCTGACAATGCGACTTGCAATTGATTCGGTATGCGGAAAATCTCCGAATTTGTAGCCAAATTGATTACGGTAAAATGA
>MGXI01000053.1:12139-22480 GCA_001801315.1 Gammaproteobacteria bacterium GWF2_41_13
TAATCCTGTGCCGATATTATGTTCTTTCATTTTGGTCATGAAAGTATCGCGATCAACGCCAGCCACTTCTGGATTGATGAGTGGCGCAAACAAATGCCATGCATGCTTGCAATCGTAAGATGTTTTTGAAGGTGGCAAGGTTATTTCTTTCCAATCGGCAAGCAACTGTAAATAACGATTCACCAAAACCGTTCGACGCTCAATAAACAGATCCAGTGATGCTAATTGGTGAATGCCGATTGCTGCTTGCAAATCGAGCATATTGTATTTATAACCGGCCGAGATGACATCATAATGTTGACTGCCTTCTTTAGAAAAACGATTAAACGCATCGCGATCGATGCCGTGAAAACTATTCACTTTGATTGAATGAACGATATGAGGATCATTGGTTGTGACGCAACCGCCTTCACCACTGGTCATATTTTTATTCGGATGAAAACTAAAAACTTGAATATCGCCGAAGCTGCCCAGAATTTTTCCTTTATAATAGGCGCCAATTGCGTGGGCCGCATCCTCAATCACGCGTAAATTATATTTTTTAGCCAGTGCATAGATTGAATCTAAATCAGCGGGTAATCCCGTATAGTGAATCGGCATAATCGCTTTTGTTTTTTGGGTAATCGCCGATTCGATTTTAGTCACGTCAATATTGTATGTGCGAGGATCGATATCGACAAACACGGGTTTCGCACCCGCTTGAACAATCGTATTAGCTGAAGCAGCAAACGTTAAAGGGGAGGTGATGACTTCGTCACCTTTTTCAAAGTGTAAGGCTTGTAAAGCAAGTTGTAATCCAGCCGTTGCTGAAGTCAGCACGAGGGCATTTTCGGTTTTCAAATAGGCTTTGAGATTTTCTGTGAATTTTTGTACGCGCGGGCCTGTCGTAAGCCAGCCAGACTTCAAACAATCAACCACTTCAGCAATGGTTGCCTCATCAATGGAAGGGCGAGCAAAAGGTAAAAAAGGTTCTGTCATAGTGTTGTTAACTCCGAGTTACTAAATATACTCCAATGAGGATGATCAAGATGCCTACAATCCGTGTGGCAGATATATTTTCTCCTAAAAAAAGATAAGCGCCCATCGGGGCTAAAATAAAGCCAATACTCGTTAACGGATAGGCAATAGAAACATCCGTGCGCGATAGAACCAACAACCAGAGAATAACGCTTAACACATAGCAAGTAAGCCCTGAGATAATGTAAGGACTGGTTGCAACTTTAATACCGATTGGGATCAGGTTAGGCATTGTAAAAGTAAACGTACCGATGTGGTTCATGGCCGCTTTAAGTAACAGTTGCGCTAGCGCATTGAGCAACATGCAAGCAAACACAATTGAGAAAACGAGGATGGTCATAATTTTTATTGCGCCTCTTTTTTTGCGATCCCAAATAAAGCGCAGATTCTACTTTTTTTGGTTGTGGAAGTCTATTGGGGTGTGCAAAAAAACCGTTCTATCGGGTTCAATCCTCGGATAGAATAGCCATCAATTAAATAAATAAGGACAACACATGCACAGCAAATTACTTATTTTAGGGTCAGGGCCGGCAGGATACACAGCGGCGATTTATGCCGCGCGGGCGAATTTGTCGCCGGCATTAATTACTGGTATGGAGCAAGGTGGACAGTTGACGACAACAACTGAAGTTGATAATTGGCCAGGTGATCCACAAGGCGTGATGGGACCGAAATTGATGAATCGTATGCTGGCACATGTCGAGCGGTTTAACGTGCCCATTATTTTTGATGTAATTCGAACTGCTCATTTATTAAAAAAACCGTTTGTGCTTGTCGGTGAAAGCGATCATTACACGTGTGATGCGCTTATTATTGCAACAGGCGCGTCAGCGAAATACCTGGGATTGCCATCGGAAGAAAGCTATCGCGGCAAAGGGGTTTCTGCCTGTGCAACGTGCGACGGTTTTTTTTATCGTAATAAACCAGTTGCCGTGATTGGGGGTGGCAATACCGCCGTCGAAGAGGCGTTATATTTATCAGAGATCACATCTCATGTGACGATGATTCATCGGCGTGATCAATTTCGCGCCGAACCAATTTTAATTGATCAAGTGATGCAAAAAGTGGCGGAAGGGAAAATAGCTATTGAATGGCATTCAACGACTGAAGAAATTTTAGGGGATGATCGAGGAGTTACGGGTATTACGATTAAAAACACGCAGTCAGGATTGATCAAAAAACTCGATGTGGACGGTGTTTTTATTGCGATTGGTCACGAACCCAATACAAAAATGTTTGAAGATCAATTAGCTTTAACAAGCGGTTATATTCAAATTAAAGGCGGAAAAGAAGGGTGCGCGACATCGACTTCTATCGAGGGCGTTTTTGCTGCGGGTGATGTCGCTGATCCTATTTATCGACAAGCGATTACTTCAGCGGCGGCAGGATGCATGGCGGCGCTGGATGCGAAGCGGTATTTGGAAGCGCAAGGCTAATTCGACAACGAGCTACGCAGATCCTTAAGGACCTATCATGGCATGTCGATCCAGCTCGACGTTTGTGGCAAGAAGCCATCCGTGGCGTATCGATCCAGCCGCGCATCCATGCGCGTCGTTCGCCTGGGGAAATGCTTCGCATTTCCTTTACCAGGCTCACCCCCAAATCATCAAATTCATATCATGGGGATACGCTAATTTTGGATGATAAGGGTAAATACGGACTCCATATGAAAATAGCCCTGTATCTTCTATTTTATATTCCGCCGTGTAGGTTAAAATTCCACTTTCTCGTTTATCTGAAAGATTGAGCGGAATAACAATGGGGGATGATTGCGCGCGAGTATCTGTCGTATGAATTAAAATCAATTCGGCCTTGATTTCATTAGCTTTTAGTTTTCCAGAAAATAGCAGTAGTGTTACTTTGAGTTCACCGCTGGCTTGAATTTTTCCATTTTTGATGCCTTCAACTAAGAGTGTTTTAATTTTAAGCGTATTGAAGTGTGATCGAATTCGTTCTTTCCATCGCACCAGGGCTTTCAAATCGGCAAAATCATTTTGTTGTAATTGAGTCGAATAACGTGCCAAGGGCAAATACAATTGTGAAAGATAATTTTTAACCATTTGATGTGCATTGAATTGACAACCGATTTCCATAATGGACGCCTTCATTTTGACAACCCATTCTGATTTTCGCGTGTCTTTTTTGCTATCGTAGTACAGCGGTACAATGGAATACTCAAGTTTGTTGAGCAAATCATCGCACTCGGCCGCATTACGCTTTTCTTCATTAGTCTGCATTTCAAAATTTTCAATTGACCAGCCGGCTTGCGGGCTTGTTTCATCCCACCAGCCATCTCGAATCGAAAAATTCAATCCGCCATTCATTGCGACTTTCATCCCACTGGTGCCACAAGCTTCTTTAGGGTAAATGGGATTATTGAGCCAGATATCGACACCTTGAACCAACGCTTTGCTCAAAGAGATATCATAATCTTCTAAAAAAATAACATGGCCTTTAAATGCGGGGTCTCGGGTTATTTCAATGATAGATTTCAACACGGCTTTACCTAAGGTATCGGCTGGATGTGATTTTCCAGCAATCAATAACACAACAGGCATTTGATTGTGAGTCAAAATTTTCGCAGCGCGCTCTCTGTTGTTAAACATTAAATCATGTCGCTTATACGTCGCGAACCGTCTGGCAAAACCAACGAGTAAAGTTTGATTGGTTAACGTTTCTAAGGAGGCTTGAATCAATGCTTCTTTTTCATTGCGACGGCGATATTCTTTGGGAATACGCTCTTTTAAAACCGTTAGCAGATGATCTTTTTGTATTTGGTGAGTATCCCATAAACTATAATCAGGGATGAGGTTCATTTTTTTCCATGTTTCTGGATCGTCCTGCGTATCAAGCCAGGAGGCTCCCAAGTAAGTATCAAAAAGAATTTTCATCGGAAGACCTAGCCAAGTTTCCAGATGAACGCCATTGGTTACTCCTTCAATAGGTACTTCATTTTCCAATAACCCTGGCCAAATAGGTTGCCACATGTGTTGCGCTACCCGTTGATGAATTTTTGATACACCATTGGATTTGGCGGTTAATTTTAAAGCCAAAATAGTCATTGAAAAGTTATGCGCATTATCAAAATCACGCGCAAATTCAAGTAATTTTTCGATTGGAATACCCAATAATTGCGCCGATTTCGAGAAATAGTCCTTAATTAACGTTTCATCAAAAACTTCATTTCCTGCAGGAACAGGTGTGTGCGTTGTAAATACCGATGAAGCACGCACCATTTCAATGGCTTCTGTATGTGAAAATCCTTGGTTTGCTAACATTTTAATACGTTCTAATAATAAAAAGGCAGAATGCCCTTCATTTAAATGGTAAACGCTGGGTATGACCCCTAATTTATCGGTAATCAATCGAACCCCGGCTACACCTAAAACAATTTCTTGCAATAAACGTTGTGTTTTAGAATTGCAATACAATCGATTCGTGATTTGTCGATCGTCTGAATTATTTTCAGGCACATCCGTATCGAGTAAATAGAGAGACACTTTTCCTACTTTTAATTTCCAGACGCCAACGAATAGTGTTCTATTTTGCACTTCAACGCCGATGAGCAGCGGTTTGCCAGAATCATCGCTCTGCTGTTTTAAAGGTAATATTTTGGGATCAATCGTCGTGTGTTCGACGAGCTGTTCGCCTTGATGGTCAACCCGTTGTGTTAAATAACCTTGCTTATAATATAACCCAATAGCGATTAACGGTAGATTGAGATCGGATACAGATTTTAAATAATCGCCCGCTAAAATACCAAGACCGCCGGAATAAATGGGTAAACTTTCATCTAAACCGTATTCTAAACAGAAATAAGCGATGGGCTGATCGGTATGGATGACTTCCAAATCCAGTTTACTTTTACGATTAAGATATTGATCAAAAGCCAGAAGCAAATGGTTATATTTTTCCATATAACCAGGATCATTCGTTTTTTGACACAATAGCGCATTAGAGACATTATTCAAAAACTCAATAGGGTTGCGATTTACTTTTTCCCACAGAATGGGATCTATGCCTTGAAATAATGATTTTACTTCGTGATGCCATGCCCACCACAAATTATAAGCCAGATCTCTTAAAGGTAAGAGTTGCGTCGGTAATTGACATTCATGTTGAAAAGATCGAAATCGGGGTGTAGTGGATTCAACGGTATGATAGCTGGCAAGGTATTCATCTTGTGTATCTTCGTAATAGAGATCGTTAAATTCAATGGCTTGATCATAAGCATCGAGATAATCTTGATAAAATAGTTTCCAATCAGCCAATTGTGCTATTTTAGCAACTTGTTCTCGGATTGATTGTTTTTGCGGTTCGGTTTGTTGTACGGTTTTGGCAAGACAATCGCTCAAGCTGGTCACAATGGCTTCTTGCGTAGTATATTGCAACACCTGGACGGCTTCTTGGTCCGGTAGCTGTAAGCCATTTATCCAAGACCCAAAACCAGCCAAATTGGTGGTGATTGTCGGTGTTTCATAAGCAATACTTTCGAGCGGTGTGTACCCCCAAGGCTCATAATAAGAAGGAAAAATACTAAGATCGCAAGCGGCTAATATTTTTTCATAATCGACATTGAAAACACCATCATGGCCGTGCAGATAACTATCGGAATAAATCACAGAGACTTTTCGATTCGGCTGATTGAAGTTTAATTCACGACACGTTTGGATAATAGGATCTCTGTTCGGATCATTTAATCGATGCGTCGCAATGCCGATGGCACTTTGTTGACTAGGATCATAAGAGGCATTACCTTGTGGCAATAAACTATCTTGTTCGCCGCGATTATTCGAGGCAATACAAAATAATACAACGATGGGTGGGGCATCGGGGGGTAATTTCTTTTCAAGCTTATCCAAGCCATACAATAACACATCAAAGCCCTTGTTATGAAATTCGTAGCGTCCCGAAGTGATCCAAAATAATGTATTGGTCGGCACTTCGCGGTGCAAGGTTTGATTCGCCACGTGACGCAATTTTTCTCGAATAGCGGGGAGGTCATAAGTCGCTAAAATTTGTTGAATGTGTTCTACATCCAACCCATTCGGTACAATTTTATCGGGATATTTACCGAGCATAATGTAGGCTTCATCGGCGGTGAGCGCGCTGACTGTCGTAAAGCAATCGGCTTCTCTGGCTGCAGCACGCTCAACAGAATGTTTAGCGAAAACACCGTATTTTCTCGCTTCAGCTTCAGGATCAAAATTGGCTGGCAAATTATAAATATCTCGTCGGTCACTGGCTAATGCGCGACCTAATACGGTTGCATGCGTCGTAAATACGGTTGAAATATTATGCGAATCATGCTCTGAAAATAAAATGCCAGCGCCACATAACCATTCATGAAATTGCGCAATGATATTAATATTTTTATAATTTTCATCTGAGGCAACGGCTTTGATCGCATCCGCAACGGTCGTTGAAAACAAAATGGGCTCAATATATTCATAATTACCCGCAAGAGAATCCACATTAAAATGTGACCACATCGAGTATAAAATATCGGCAATGTTGTATCGATTTTGATAGTCCAAGAGAATGACCTGAGGTTTTCCTTCTTCGGCATCCCAGTAACCCATGCGAAATCGCAAGTGGTGATCTTCAAGAATTTTTGCAATGGGCTTTAAATGATCGGGAATAATTTCAACAAAATTTTGATTTTCTGATAACCACGGCCCAATCAGAACATAGCGATTACCGAAAGAGGCGAGCGCCTGTTTGATTTTTGTGCGCAAAACGGTATTAATACCGCCCACTTTATTGCAGACTTCCCAGCTTGTTTCAAATAACCAAGTATTTTCTGACATAATTCGTCAAGCCCCCTTCTTTTTTTTGTTTAATTTTTTTTGATCCAGTTGTAAAACAAAATCAGTTAAAATATTTTTGTAGTTCACATAAGCATCATAAGGATTATGGTAAGGATTAAAATACTTGTGAACGTCGCCATCATTGGCATATTTCGTACACATATAATAAAAGTGGTCAGATGTTTGCAATAATCGCCAAATGTGTAGTAGCTGTTTATCGCCAGACGCTTTGACTTTTCCCTCCAAAGCGTAGATCGATTGCAAAGCATCTTCTTGAAGCGGATTTCCTCGCCAAGCCGACAGATCTCTTTCTTCGTCAGCCCATGAAACAAAATGCGGTGTATCCAAAGTAGCAACTGCTTTGAATTTTTTGCTAACCTCACAAGGCAATAAAAATTCAAAATCAGCGTGCTGAAAAATTTTCTCTGGTAATTGTTCTAGGAATTGAAAAATGCCTGTTTCTTTCCATTGATGCTCGCCAAACGTTTCATAATCCATAAAGAGATTAACCACATCGGCCTGTCCCGCTAATTGATGAACCCAATAAGCGTATTTTTCAGCCAACAAAGGATATTCGATCCATGATTGATTAGAAAAACGAAAAGCAACGTCATCCGAAAGGCGATAGTTTTTTAAGAGTTGTTTTATTTTTTTGCAGCCGACAGGGCGATAAACAAAATTAGGACTGCGCCAACCAAGCACTTTATCCGCACCTTCTGTTAACAATGTTTTATACCCCATCGCTTCGACAAATTGGGCGAGTTCATTATTATAAATGAGCTCGGTATTGCGAAAGGTAGTGGCTTTATAACCAAACTCTTTTCGAATCAATTTATTATGCAATTCAACTTGCTCGGTAAATTCTTCTTGAGAAAAAAGGTAAGCAAGTGAATGATAATAAGTTTCATCTAAAAATTCCACCTCGCCGGTATCGGCCAATGCTTTAAAGGTATCCAATACTTCCGGTCGATAATGTTTAAACTGATCGATAACTGTGCCAGATAAAGAAAAAGCGATTTTAAATCTTCCGCGGTAACGTTGAATTAATTTAAGCAATAATTGATTGGTGGGCAGATAACATTTGTCAGCGACTTTCAATAAGATTTCCCGATTGGCTTTTTCATCTTCATAATCATGAGATTGGCCGATGTCAAAATAGGTATATTTTCTTAATCGATTGGGTTGATGAACCTGAAAATATAAACATAGCGCAGTCATCGGCTACCTCCTTTTCCTATTCATAAATTGATGGCTTGTTGGTAAACATCAACTAGCTTGTTCGCGGCATTATCCCAAGTTAATTGATCAAGATCTTTTTTTGATGCATTGACAGTGGTTTCACGCAAGACCGGATAGTCTAATAACGCACACATTTTAGACGCCATTTCGATGATATTCCAATAATCAACGGTTAAGACATTTTGTAATACTTCCGCCGCACCCGATTGCTTTGAAATAAGTATCGGAACATTTTGTGATAAGGCTTCCAAAGCCGTGAGCCCAAAGGGTTCTGAGACGCTGGGCATAACATACAAATCAGCCATTTGATAGATTTTTTTCGTGATAGCAGGTGGCACAAATCCAGTAAAATGTACATGATGTGCCACGCCACTTTGCGCGACATGTTCGATCATGCTGGGCAATAAATCGCCCGTTCCGGCAATGACGAAATGAACATCTTTGCGTTTTGATAAAATTCTTTTCGCGGCTTCAATAAAGAAATAAGGTCCTTTTTGATGGGTAATTCGACCCAGGAATAAAATCATTTTTGATCGTTTTTTACTGTGTTTTTTATGGTTTTTTTCAGACAATCGTTCTTTGGGGGAAATGCCATTATGTACGACGAAAATTTTGTCTTCAGGAATGCCATAATACTGCATCGCTACACTTTTTGTATATTGGCTTACGGCAATGACTAAATCGGCTTGCTCCATGGCTTGTTTTTCAATCGCGAAAACTTGTTGATTGACATTTTCGCCGCACCGATCTCGTTCGAGCGCGTGAATATGAAAAATGAGCGGTTTTTTGCTGTGTTTTTTTGCTTCAATACCGGCGAGACCTGTTAACCAATCATGCGCATGAATTACATCATGTGGCGTTTTTTTGGCGATACTGCCGGCAATAACGGCGTAACGATACACTTCAGCCATTAAATTCGGGCCATATTTTCCCGTAAAAGCAAAAGGGCCACTGTTGGAAGCACGTTTAACCTGATCGCTAAAGGTCAACAATAAATCATGGTAGCGTTCTTCAGTGATGTAAGGATGCAATAATGTATCAATTTCGGTAATGTTAATGTTCTGTAGCAAGGTTTGCAGCCAGGTGTGCTCTTCACATAAATTATGACATCCTAACAGGGAAAATTGATCGTGATGAACAATGTCTTGAGAAACATGAGGGAGAACTAGCGTGATATTAACATGGGGTTTTTTGATTAGTGAGGTAACCATGCCATAACAGGCGACGCCTAGGCCGCCACTGATGTGAGGAGGGAACTCCCAACCATACATGAGGATCTTCATAGCAATTCCTTTATATGAGCATCATTCTCAAGTCTTGCTTATTGTATCATAAAAATTTAATGTATGAAGGAAGTAGTAATGGACTTTTAATAACTTTTACCAAATTTTTATCATCTGTAAGAAAGCCGCGACGCTCCACGCTTGATGAATACATCCGCGTGGATGGTGTGGCGCGTCCCCATCAAAAATTTCCGAAACACAGCCGATACCGGCTTCGGATAAATGGTGTGTGAGCGCATCTACACAGGGTTGCAATAATTGTTGAGTCGTTGCGCGGTCGGCATACACTTTGTTGACTGCTCGAGCGAAATGCCCCAATAGCCACGGCCAAACAGTCCCGTTGTGATACGCTTGATCTCGTTTGGATTGATCGCCTTGATAAATGCCGATGTAATGAGGATCTTCGGGCGATAAAGTACGTAATCCATACGGTGTTAAAAGGTGTTTGATGATGATTTCTACAATCCCCATCACCATATCTTTTGTGAGTGGAGAATAGGGGAGTGATGCTGCTATGATCTGATTCGGGCGAATGGAGAGATCTTCACCGTCATCATTTACATAATCTTTTAAATAGTTTGACGATTTTATCCAAAAGACTTGTTGAAAAGCATTTTGGATTTTTTGTGCCAATGTGGCAAAATTTTTCGCCGTTGTTTTTTCGCCAAAACAGGTCGCTAATTCTTGCATAAAACAAATGAAATTATACCAAAGTGCATTTAATTCGACGATGGCGCCATAGCGTGGCGTCGCCGGTTTTCCATTGACTATTGCATCCATCCAAGTGACATTGGTTCCAGGATCGCCGGCGTAAAGCAACCCATTTTCTCGCTGATGAATCTGATACGACGTGCCCGTTTGATAATGTGAAAAAATACTTTTTAACGTTGGCCACAGCTGTTTTTTTATCGAAGAACGATCTTTTGTTGTGAGATAGTATTGCTGCACGGCCCATGCGAACCATAAACTGGCATCGGCCGAATTATAGGCAT
>MGXI01000054.1:0-20866 GCA_001801315.1 Gammaproteobacteria bacterium GWF2_41_13
GTGTGGCAGACGCCCGACGTAAAGCATCGGCTAAAAATAAAAGCTCTAATAAATGGTCGCTCGACGGGGCTGAAGTCGATTGAATAATAAAAACATCTTTTCCTCGTACATTATCCAATATTTCAACCTGAATTTCGCCATCGCTGAAACGACCCACCTGAGCGCGTCCAAGATCAATATGAAGATGCTGCGCAACTTTCTCGGCCAGGGGACGGTTTGAATTACCGCTAAAAATCATCATCACTAGACCCCTTTTGAGTTATACGCTGAACAAAATTGGCTGGGGTGGAAGGATTCGAACCTACGAATGCGGGGATCAAAACCCCGTGCCTTGCCACTTGGCGACACCCCAAAATCGACTTAAAAAGCGATGCGTATTCTGAAGATAGCCGCTTTAAGTGTCAATGGTTTTTCTGATTTCTACCGCGAATTCTGAGCAAGCAATCTATCATGACCGATTTTTTACTTATGAGAAGCGCTTGGCTCTGCTTCATGATCGATTTTTGAGTACGTTATATACTCAAAAATTTTCACAACCTTTTTTACGCCTTCTGTGTACCGAGCTATCTCGATAGCCTGTTCGGCTTGATCATGCGTTAAAATGCCGATCAAATACACCGTATTATTTTCAGAGATCACTTTAATTTGATCAGGATCCATGTCAGCATGCGCAATGATTTCGCCTTTAATTTTCGTCGTCAGCCATGTATCACATAATTCTTGTGAAGCCGTGCTGGGTTGACCAATTTCGATAAAGTTGTAAACGTGTTTAACCCCCGCCGTGTCCGCCGCAATCTGAGCGGCCAGTTGTCGAATTTCTTCCGAGGGAACTTGCCCAATCAAAATTACCTGATAATTAAAGCTCGTTGTTTTGATGTTACTTTGCCTAAACCGCGCATCGGATTTAAATGCATTATCAATTGAAACGCTGATTTCCTGGTTTTTTATTTTCTCTTGCCAATTATATCGATCATAAGCCGCCGATGCCCCCGAAAAAAAGACACTGGTACATCCCGACAGAATTAGCCCACATAATAACAAACAGAATATTTTGTAGGCTCTATGTCGTTTTGAGCAGTAAATAACCGCTCGATTTCTTTCAAATCCTGTTAAGTATTGAAGGGATGAATATCGCTGCGCGATGATTTTATTGATATTAATCATTACTCATAACTCCCCAGCTGAGATCGTGACGATACAAGAACGTTCAGATTTTGGATGATTTTTGACGAAAAATCGATGAAAAAAAGCGCTAAAATATGGACGTTCCTATGAGTGTGCTGAGCAGTTACCATTACTCTTTCTTTTTTCTAATGACAATATCAACCCACCCAGCATCTCGCTCATTTCTCAAATTTTTACACGGTGCTACGAGATGATAGTCAAAGCGGTTTTTTTGAGTCTGGATTGCTTCGTCGCTAACGCTCCTCGCAATGACGGGCCGGGCTCTGGATTGCTTTGTCGCTAACGCTCCTCGCAATGACGGCAAGTAGCTCCCTTCCTCGATCCTATTCGGTCTTTCCTGAACTGTCATCCTGACGCATCTCCCCAGCCGCGCATCCCTGCGCGTCGCTCGGCGGGAAAATGCTTCGCATTTTCTTTATCCCCCTCGCCCTCAATCCTAATCGCGCTGATACTCAAAAACCGTCACGACTTTTTGCACTCCTTCAACCTGCCTGGCCTGCTCCACAGCCAAATTAGCTTGATCACGGCTGGCAATCCCCATTAAATATACCGTTCCGTTTTCCGTCACCACCTTAAACTGTCCAGAATCCAACCCTTTTGCCGTCAACAAATAGCTTTTTACTTTCGTGGTAACCCACGCATCACTCGTTTGAACCAAGTTGGTACTCGGCGCTTCAATAGTGACTTCGTTATACAATTTAGTAATGCCAGGGATTGTTTTTGCGGCCATGGAAATTTGATCTTTTAATGCTTGCGTCGGGGCTTGCCCCACCAACAAAACCACTTGATTGTAAGCAGTCACGCCCACATGACATTGCGAAGCAATCGCATGATCTGCTTGCAAGGCTTGAGTCACTTGATAACTGATATTCTCATCATTCACAATTGTTTTAGTGGGCCTTCGATCGTAGAGCACCGCACTCGCTGTGGCCGCGCCAATGGCCGCACCCCCTATAAACACAACACATCCTTGTAAAATAACAATCAAACAAATGACACTGATTATTTTTTTCATATCGCTCTCAATCCTCATAATTGCTGATCGATTAAATCGCATAAGCAATGAATTACCAAAATATGAATTTCTTGAATACGGATCGTTCGATCCGAAGGAATACGGATTTCGATATCGTTCGCCTGCAAAATGGCCGGGATTTTACCCCCATCCCTACCTGTTAAAGCAATAACCGATAATCCTCGAGTATGCGCCTCTTCAATCGCCCTTAATACATTTTTAGAATTTCCGCTGGTCGTAATACCAACCAACACATCACCCGCCTGCCCTAATGCGTGCACTTGCTTAGCGAAAACTTCATCAAACGAATAATCATTACCGATGGCGGTAATCGTGGACGCATCCGCCGTCAAAGTAATACCCGGCAAACTCGGGCGCTTCAATTCTAACTGGTTGAGTAATTCGCCTGAAAAATGTTGCGCGTCTGCTGCCGAACCTCCATTACCACAAATTAAAATTTTGTGGCCTTTTTTTAGGCTGTTTGCCAACGTATGGCTAGCTTCCAGAATAATTGGCGCCAATAGCGGTGCCGCTTTTGTTTTAACTTGAACACTCTCCTCGAAATGCTGCGTCACGCGTTCGAGTAAATTTGTCGTCATGCTCTCAATCCTTCATCTATATTTTTCATTTTGCCATAAAAGCGTTTTTTATCCATCGAAATTTAAATGCGTTATGATTACGTTCCACGCCTATCACATCAAAACGACATCGCACTTTATGCAGCAATCGATTCGTCTGCAAATAATGCAAAGCCGTTTTAATCACGCGCCTTTGTTTAGTAGCGGTAATTGTTTCAATCCCGCTGACCGAAGCACTCTCATCTCTAAAACGCACCTCAACAAAAACATAAATATCGCAATCCACCATGATGAGATCAATTTCGCCCAATGGCGATCGATAATTTTGCTCAGCGGGTTTTAACCCTTGCTCTTGTAAAAAATAATACGCGGCTTGCTCTGCTTCGCGACCTAACACATAAGTCGTCTTTCGCTCGCGCCCTGCTGCATTCATTAAAAAAACAGCCTCTATTCCGGTGGAATATAATCTTTTGACAACGAAGTCGATTGAACTTGCGGTGCTGTTTTAGAGGGTAAAATGCGGATCCCCACGTAATAGCCCGGGCCTTTCGGTGAAACCAATTCAATCCGATCACCAAACATTTTCTTTAAATCTTGATAATGAGGATCTTTCGTTACCTCATCTAACTTGAAATAAGTTAAATGGTAAAATCCTGGATAAAGCAAGGAAAGTCCTAAATGCTCTCCTTTATGACTATAAACGGGCGCTCCGTGATGCAAAATATCGCCCCGCGTATGCTGGTTAAGCCATCGAATAGCGGGGCTTTTCCAATGCACAGCATAGGCCTCATGGTCTTTTAAAGTAACAATCTCCACAGACCCCACTTCCGCCTTATGATGCCAGTGCGATTGCGTGATCTGGACTGGATGATTAGGATCTCCGTAATGAGTCGTCACGGTTTCATCATGTTTGATTTGAGCCGCGGGCAAATCAGCTATCGCAAAAGAACACAAAACAAAACCAACCACAAAAATCACAGCCGGTATTTTTTTTCGCATGACCCAAATCTCCTTATCATAAAATTATTCTTATGGTATTAAAGTTTTTATTGCTTTTAAACAAGTAATTAGCAAAACGCTAAGATTTCTCTTTGCGCACGACAAAAAAATGAATCATGAAGGCAAGCTGCTCAGATAATTTTATTTTTGGCTCTATGTTGTTTTGAGTGGGTAAGGCCGTCATCCCGCGGCTTGACCGCGGGATGACGGCCTTACAAAACAACATAGAACCTTATTTTTACAATCTTGAGAGCCTCGGGCATCGCAACGAAATTAGAGACCATTGACAAATCCACGGTCCCTCAGTAAAGTGCCCCTTCATGCCGAGGTGGTGAAACTGGCAGACACGCAAGTTTCAGGTACTTGTGGGGTAAAACCCGTGGAGGTTCAAGTCCTCTCCTCGGCACCAGTGTTTTCTTTTTCGTCATTATTCACCGCGGATCGTGATGGTATAAAAACGTTCAGATTTTGGATGATTTTCTAATCCGCCTGTAGGGGCACCCCTCGTGGGTGCCCAGTCTCGAGGATGCCCACGATTTTTGGGCGGCCACAAGGGTCGCCCCTACGAATTCATTGCACAGAACAGCGATAACATTAATTCAAAAAGCGCCAAAATATGAGCGTTCCTTAGAAAACACTGAATAGTTACTCTTTTTCTTTCTATAAAATTTCTCGTAACATAATAATTTCATCACGTTCTGCACCGGTCGAAATAATGTCGATTGATGCATTGATTAATTGACTGATTCTTTCAAGATAGCGAATCGCTTGATCCGGCAATTGCTCATATTGAGTTACTTGAGATGTATGCACCGTCCATCCTGGCAGCTCTTCATAAATCGGTTCGCATTCGGCTAGTATTTCTGCATCACACGGAAATGTTTGCAACACTTTCGATCCTAACCGATAAGCCACACAAATCTTGATTGTTTTTAATCCATCCAATACATCTAATTTGGTCAAACTTAAACGCGTTACGCCATTCAGGCGAACCACATGTCTTGCCGCAACCGCATCGAACCACCCACAGCGCCGACGCCGGCCCGTTGTTGTACCCACTTCTTTCCCACGAATAGCTAACCATTCCCCATTTTCATCACGCAATTCTGTTGGAAATGGCCCTGCACCGACGCGAGTCGCATAGACTTTCATCACGCCTAAAACTTCGTCGATAGCTAACGGGGGGAAACCGGTTCCTGGAGCCACCCCACCTACCATCGTGCTCGACGATGTGACGAACGGATAAGTCCCGTGATCAATATCCAACAAAGCTCCCTGTGCCCCTTCGAATATTAAATGATGTCCTTGTTCCGTCAACTGATGTAACAAATCGGAAATATCGGTGGCCAAAGGCGCCAAAGCATTGACCATCTCCATCGTCTCACGATAGATCGTTTCAAAATCAACCGGCTGAGATTGATAATATTGTGTCAGTAAAAAATTATAGTAGCTCACATTCTCTTCCAGTTTCTGCCTAAAAACTGTCGGATTAAAAAGATCATTAAATCGAATAGCGCGGCGAGCAATTTTGTCTTCATAAGCTGGGCCAATCCCCCGACCTGTAGTCCCCAACGCCTTCACTCCCTTCACTTCTTCGCGCGCATGGTCCAAAGCAACGTGATAAGGCAATAGTAAGGTACATGTGCGACTCACACGCAAACGGTTGCGAATCGATAATCCGTAGGACTCTAAAATATGCACTTCTTCAAGCAACGCTTTTGGCGACAAAACCACACCATTGCCAATCAAACATTTGACACAAGGGTGTAATACAGCAGAAGGAATTAAATGTAATTTAAACACATCGCCACGATATACGAGCGTATGTCCCGCATTATGCCCTCCTTGAAAGCGAATGACAGCGCCCGCCTTTGCAGCCAACAAATCAACTATTTTACCCTTCCCTTCATCGCCCCACTGGCAACCCAATACCACTATGTTTTTTGGCATTATCTTTAATCTCCGAATTCACTTTAGGACAATCATATAACGGCTAGCTGAATGGATAAAGGATTATTGAAAAGGTGTCACTACTCAGCACGTTCGGAAGAAGCCCATCAAATCTGAAATTTTCCTTCGGGAACCTTGATTTCCAGCAAAATCTCTCCCGTTGGCGTGTGATTTTCAGAAACTACAGCATTCTGTTGATAGAGTTTTGCCTTAATCGCCGCTTCTGTGGGCTTTAATTTTAAACAGCAATGGATAAGCGTATTATTGAGCCTCTCGGCAATTGCCTGCAACAATAGCTCCAGACCTTCCCCAGACATAGCTGAAATCCAAACGGCCACCGGTACGCCAGACTGATCTCGATCAATACGTGACGCTTGCGCTTTTTCCAACAAATCTATTTTGTTAAATACAATCAATCGGGGCACTTGATCTGCGCTAATTTCAATCAAAACATTATTCACCGCCTGGATATTTTCAGAGCGCTGTGGAGAGGCTGCGTCAACCACATGAATCAACAAATCAGCTTCTTTACTTTCTTCGAGTGTCGCACGAAAAGCGTCAATTAAATCGTGCGGCAAATGACGAATAAATCCCACCGTATCGGCTAAAACTGCTTCGCCCACATAAGGTAAATCGATTTTTCTGAGTGTTGGATCGAGGGTCGCGAATAATTGATTGGCAACATAAACTTGCGATGCCGTTAATCGATTAAATAGCGTCGATTTCCCCGCGTTCGTATATCCCACCAAAGAAATCGTCGCAATATTCGATCGATATCGTTTTTCTCGCCGTAAACTACGCTGTTTACGAATATCTTCTAGGCGCGCACGAACTGTCTCAATGCGACGACGGATTATTCGTCGATCAACCTCGAGCTGTGTTTCACCAGGACCACCGCGCAATCCAATGCCACCTTTCTGACGCTCTAAGTGAGTCCACCCGCGCACTAATCGCGTCGCCGCATGCTTTAATTGTGCTAACTCGACTTGCAATTTTCCTTCAAATGTTTTGGCGCGGTGCGCAAAAATCTCGAGAATTAACTCGGTTCGATCCAAGATGCGGCACTGCAACACTTTCTGTAAATTACGTTCTTGAGAAGGCGTTAATGTATGATTGATAAGCACGACATCAATAGATTGCTGCTGAACGACTTGTCGAATTTCTTCAACCTTCCCTTCCCCTAGAAAATATTTTGCATCTGGCTTTTGTCGGCGACAGGTGATGACGTTCGCCGGCTCAAAATTCGCCGAACAGGCCAATTCTTTGAATTCATCAATTTCTTCTTGAACAAATAAAACGTCGCCGGCAGAAAAAATATTATGGACAAGCAACGCTTTCACGCAAATAGACATTCGATGTAACTCCCCACCTGAGATTGTGATGATACAAGAACGCTCAGATCTTGGATGAAAAAACGGGGTGCACACGATAGCACAGATTTTTCGTCAAAAAGCACCAAAAGATGAACGTTCCTGCGAGCGTGTTGAGTAACTATCATTCGATATTGTTTTATTCCAGACCTTCTATCATTTCGTCTTCCTGAACATAGGCAGAATAAGCAACATGACGCGTTGGCACAATTGTCGAAATAGCATGCTTGTAAATCATTTGAACGACATTACTACGTAACATAATGACGTATTGATCAAATGAATCGACAAGCCCCTGCAATTTAATCCCATTCATCAAGTAAATCGATACGGGCGTTTTTTCTTTTCTTAAAGTATTTAAAAAAGTATCTTGTAACATTTGTCCATTATTCACGTTAAATCTCCTTCTTATTTTTTCTTATTCAAATAAAAACCATAAAACAAAAATTGTAAAATTTTTGACCATCGTAACATGATGATGCAAAAATGCGCCCAACTTGTCAACCATTATTTAAAATGCATTTTTTGCAACTGATTAGCCGTCCTCTCTAATAAAAAAGCCAATCCCTTTTGCCAACCAACTATCAACGCCATGGAACTTTTTTGAGCAAGCGGAACAGATTCTTCAAGATTTTGATTGAGCAATAAACGCCAATGATTTTGGCTATCTCGTCCATAAAATTGAACATTCATCGCTATGACAGCCATCGGTTTACTGGATTGACGATAATCGGCATGCAAAGTTAATAATTGGGTCGTCAAGGCATATTTAGCGGTCAACAAACTCTCGTCGGTAACGACCTGCTTAAATAAATGGGTTGAAATAAAATACTGCGCCGTTAATTGATGAATTTGATCGCTAGGCGAGACCATCCATACATGATAATAATCCGTTAAATATCGATCCTGAGAAATCCGATAGTTTAACGTCAGATTATTATACGGCGAAACACTTTTTGTTTTCTCAACTAGTAAAGTAGCGGGATAAAGTGTCGGATAAGTTTTTTCGGCAATAATCGGATTCAATAAATATTGCTCTTTGGCTTGGAATTTCACATTAAGGCAAGCGGTGCAACAGATTCCCATTAAAACAATCATGATTTTTTTGATCATTTGCATCCCCCACCTTGAAACCGTGACGATACAAGAACGTTCAAATTGTGTTTGAATTTACTCATAAATTCCTCGGATTTAAAGCCGCTGGCGGACGCCCAAATAAAACACTAGGCGGATAAATTTTTGCCTGATCAGAAATGGCTTTTAAATTTTCAGAAATTTCTCTTAGGTTGTCCAACGTTGTTTGAATAGGCTGGCCAGAACGATTAAATAAATCATCGGTCTGCCGCACAAAATGGTTTGTAGATTCCAACACATTTTGCAATGTAGCAAATAACTTTTTAACATCCACTTGTTTTAATTCGTCTAAAATATACTGCGCATTGTCAGCGAATCGCCCCAGAGTACTCGTTGTCGCCGGAATATAATAATGATTGGGTTGCCAATTAATTTGAACCGCTTTGCTTTCCTGAGGATTGATAAAGTTCAATTCTAGATACGCCGTCCCTGTTAATCCTTGTGGCGCTAATTGCACACGCAATCCTTTTTGAACATCTTGCTCAATAGCAGATCCCAACGTACTTTGCGGCGTTTGCGTGAGAACAGGCTTGTTGATCGCAATCAGCACATAAACATATCGACCGTATAAATCACCCGCTTCTCCATTGTGAACCGAATAAATCTCGCTAATCAACCCAATCCGTTTAACATATCCAATTTGAACACCTCGATATTTAACCGGCGAACCTTCGGATAACCCCTGAACGGATTCATTAAAATACGTCTCCACATAGATGGTTTTTTGAAATACTTTTCCTGAACCAAATAAGATCAAACCCATGATCACCAGGATAATCGCCACAATAACAAAACTGCCAATTCTAAAATAATTCGGCCCCTCTCTTTCTACCATACACATTCCATCCTATGATTAAGGTTCTGGCTTACGATTAAAAAATTGATTGACCCAAGCATTTTCAGATTGTTGCTTCAAAGCCATAGGATTCCCTATTGCCACAATTTTTTTATCATGCAACAAAATACACCGCTCCGCAATGGCAAAAACACTCGGCAATTCATGGGTCACCACAATAATCGTCATCCCGACCGTTTTCGACAATTCTACAATCAGTTGATCCAATTGAGCCGAAGTAATGGGATCTAACCCCGCAGACGGTTCATCTAAAAATAAAATACTGGGCTCGAGCGCCATGGCCCTGGCGATTGCGGCGCGTTTAACCATCCCGCCACTAATTTCAGCGGGATAATAATCCGCATAATCACTTAAACTCACGAGCGCTAATTTGTTTCGCGCAATCGCATCGATAACTTCTTTGGGTAAATGAGTTAGCTCCTCCAAGGGCAATCGAACATTTTCCAACAAGGTCATCGACCCTAATAAAGCACCACTTTGAAACATTACGCCCATATGGCTCAAAACTGCTAGTCGATCTTCCCCCTGCGTTTGCACGAGATTTTTTCCATCGATAAAAATAGCGCCTTTTAAAGGTTCCATCAATCCAATCATACAACGCAACAATGTCGTCTTACCTTCACCAGATCCGCCTAAAATAGCAAAGACTTCTCCTCGATGCACATCAAAATGGATATCTTCCAAAATAATATGCTCCCCATATTGAGCCGTCAGTGATTCTACTCGCACGATAATTGGCGCTGGCGCCTTCATGACTACACCCCCAACGCGTAATAAACACATGCAAAAATGCCATCCACGATAATCAGCATAATAATACTATTCACAACGGCTTGCGTCGTTGAATAGCCCACTGCCTTCGCACCAAATCGTGTCTTTAATCCATGTAAACAACCCACCGAAGCGATCACAATACCAAATGCGATTGCTTTAATCATGCCGCCCATAAAATCATTCCATTTCATCACTTGACTTAATTGGCGTATATACACATCCATCGTAAATCCAAGCGTGTGCATCACAAGGGCGCACCCTAATAATCCAAAAAAAATCAAAAAAATATTAAGCATGGGAGTCATCAGTGTTGTGGCAATAATGCGAGGTAAAACTAAAAAACGCACGACATCGAGCCCCATCGTTTGCAATGCATCGATTTCTTGATTCACTTTCATCGTCCCAATTTCTGCCGCGAAAGAAGAAGCGGTTCGCCCTGCCAATAAAACGGCCGTCATCAGCGGGCCCATCTCTCTTAATAATGAAATCCCGACTAAATTCGCAATATACAAATCGACACCAAATTGCCGCATCGGAATCGCTGCTTGAAAAGCACTGATCAATCCAATTAAAAATCCAATTAAAGCAATAATAACGAGCGCATAAGGCCCCACTTGTTCCATCGCTGACCATAAATCTTTCCAACGCAAACGCCGCGGAGAATGGAAAACAATGCCCAATTGATAAATGACTTGTCCAATAAAAATAAGGTTTGCTTTTAAATCGCGCGCAAACAAAACCATCCAATAACCCAATATCGTCACAGAAAACAGAGAATGTTTCGTGACCCCCTCTTCATCGGGTAACTTTTTGGGCTGAAGCATTTTATCGAACAGCGGTTGATAAACCATGGGAAGATGCTCGATAGCACATTGCCGATGGATCTGCTGTTGTCGTTGAAGTAAAGCCATCAACAAAGAAAGACCCGCCGTATCACAGGAGGTAATTTGCTGCATATCCAAAATAAGTGATTCGGGCTGATAACGATTTTGTAAAGTAATACACTTTTCCCATAATGGGCCGATGAACTCAATGCGCAACGCACCGTGAAATGAAAAAATAACTTTTTCATCATTCTTTATAACTTCAACACCACCTTGCACTTCAACCATCCTATACATCCCTGATCGAATCAATTGGTTATTCTCTCACGCTAATAGCTTCGGAGCACGCAAAAAGTAAAGCACCGAATAAAAATCTTATTAAATAGATTGTTTTTTGTCCTCTCAAAGATGCACGAGTTTCGCCACCGCCGTATTAAGCGGACAAAAATGCATCGTCGAGCACTCGATTAGCGCCACGACGTTGATCGTCAAAATCCGCTATCATTTTATTTTAAAATAGGCTATATAGAACTTTAGAAAGTACAGTTTTTATCAAAATAATCGAGAATCTCAAGGGCACTTCTTCAATGAAAAAAACTCTCTTTTTCGTCATTTCTTTCTGTCTATTTCTGTATGGGCGAGCTTTTGCTGCGACAACAGCGCCTCTAGCCAATATTCAAACAGCCGAAACACTTTTAACGCTAGAGGATCTACAAAATCCCCAAAAAATGTGTGAACTTAATGATATTAATTATACGGATGCTGTCGCCTGGGTAAAACAATTACAAACCGCTATGCGCAATCAGGATAAAAATACGATTGCCAATTTAGCGATTTATCCGTTAAGAATTAACGATTCTCCAAAAAAAATATACTTCATCAAAGACCAGAAACAATTTTTACAAGAATACAGCACTATTATCACAACACCCATCGAAAAAAAGATTTTACAGGTAGATCCAACAGATATTTTTTGTAATTCACAAGGCGGCATGATAGCTGATGGAACTATCTGGTTTGCCGCTCAAGACGCTAATCTCATAAAAATTAAAACGATTAATCCACCGTAGCCAACATACTTACATCGCGATAAGCTGCAAAGAAAGCTGGTTGTCTCACAGTAATTCCCGCACTAGATGCGCGTGAATTGCTGGCTGTCTGACTAGAGTTCATCGCAAAGTTTACATAACGATGAATTCGAAACACGCAGCCGATTAATTAAAAATATTGCTTGATATATCTCCCAACTTCCTCACATGGATTCTCACCCTCATTTAATACGCCGCCGCTCCAAGCGAGTAATGCATGAATTTGCCCTTTATAACAGGTATATTTTACATCATTACCGGCCGCTTTTAATTTCTCAGCATATTTTTTTCCATCGTCGGCTAGTGGATCAAATTCCGAAGTTTGAATCAATGTTGGCGGCAAGTCGAAAAGATTTTTTTCATAAAATGGTGAAACATGAGCATCTTTTCGATCAGTATTTTTTGGCAAATATACCTGTAAAAAATAATCCAGCGCTTTGCTTTCTAAAATATATCCTGATGAAAATTCCTCATACGATGCAAAATCACAAGCTAAATCAGTTACAGGCGCATTTAAAACAACGCATCGTATTGGCCTATGTTCATTTCTTGCTCGAATGGCGCATAGGGCTGCAAAATTTGCCCCTGAACTATATCCCATGATAGCCACTTTATTTCTATTGATGCCTAAGGCTAATGCGTGGTCATGAATCCATTCTATCGCAGCAAACGCATCGTTTAGCCCTATTGGATAAATAAACTCTGGAGCGGCCCGATAAGAAACCTGTACTACTTTACATTCTGAACAGTTTGCGATTTGACGACAGGTATTATCTTGTGACGCCAAATTACCATCAACGAATCCACTTCCAGGGAAATAGAGGATGACCCCATCACTTTTTAAATTGTGAGGGGTGTAAATTCGGATATCGATATTTCCGCTGAGAACAGGTATGTTTTTATCTTCAACATGCCAAACAGGAACAGGATTCCCTGCCAGTAATTTTGCATTTTGTTCCCTTATTCTTCGATACTCATGAATATCCATCTCCCAAATCGGCTTTGGACGGCTTGCATAAAATTGGTCAACTAATTTTTGTGTTTGTGGATGTAGCGCCATTCTCTCCCCCCTGATTTTAGCAATTAAATGTATACTAACGCATTACCTCACAAAAGAAAAAATCAGTATAATCAATTCGCTCAATTTTATATGCGGCCTGTTTTTTCTTATCCAAAATTCAGGTTAATCATAATTGAATTAAGTATAAACAATTTACCGAATCATCGTTAGATTTTACAATAAACGTCATAATTACAGAGGTTAACATGTTTTCAATAAAAAAAATAAATCACGTTGCCATTATTGTGAGTGATTATGCTGTAAGCAAAAAATTTTATTGCGACCTGTTAAAATTTAAACCGATCAAAGAAACTTTTCGGCGTGATAAAAACTCATACAAACTGGATTTGGCAGTCAACCATGAATATCAGATTGAACTGTTCTCTTTTCCCAACCCCCCTAAAAGACTTTCACATCCAGAAGCGCGAGGGTTAAGACATCTCGCTTTCTCTGTAGACAATTTAGATGATTGCATCTCTTATTTGCGCGAAAATGGTATTGTTGTAGAAGCTATTCGAGTCGATGAAATCACCGGTTGTCGCTTTACATTTTTTTCAGATCCAGACAATTTACCGCTAGAATTATATGAGACACAAAAGTCAAATCCACCCGAAAATCCAGCCATAAAAGCATTTTAAATCATTAAAAAACTTTATTTAATTGGTGTGCCCACTAGGGTTCATCGCGACGAATAGGCAGCGATGAACGCGAGACAGGATGTCGAGCTGGAGAGATGCGTTATGGACGACTAGCTTGGGAAAGATTATCCGACAAAGAAAGAATCTGGTGGGCCCACTAGGACTTGAACCTAGGACCAACGGATTATGAGTCCGCTGCTCTAACCAACTGAGCTATAGGCCCGACAACAATGCGTAAGTTATTCAGTTTTTCTGATTGAGTCAAGCGTTACTGTTCAATCTCAAGCTCTTCCAAAAAGCTTTGCACTTGCTCAGAGCGGCTCGGATGTCGTAATTTACGCAACGCCTTCGCTTCGATTTGTCGAATACGCTCTCGGGTTACATCAAATTGCTTACCCACTTCTTCTAACGTATGGTCGGTGTTCATATCAATCCCAAAACGCATACGTAATACTTTCGCTTCGCGCGGCGTCAAGGTATCCAAAATACGACGCATCGATTCTCGCAATCCTCCCGCTGTAGCAGCATCTAATGGCGATTCTATCGCGGTATCCTCAATGAAATCACCTAAATGAGAATCTTCATCATCGCCAATGGGCGTTTCCATTGAAATGGGCTCTTTTGCAATTTTTAACACTTTTCTAATTTTATCTTCAGGCATATCCATCAATTTCGCCAATTCTTCTGGGGCTGGCTCTTCCCCCGTTTCTTGTAAAATCTGCCGAGAAATTCGATTCATTTTATTAATCGTTTCAATCATATGAACCGGAATACGAATAGTGCGAGCCTGATCAGCAATCGATCGCGTAATAGCCTGACGAATCCACCACGTCGCATAAGTCGAAAACTTATACCCACGTCGATATTCAAATTTATCAACCGCCTTCATCAATCCAATATTCCCTTCTTGGATTAAATCTAAAAATTGCAGCCCACGATTCGTATATTTCTTCGCGATCGAAATCACCAAACGCAAATTCGCTTCGATCATTTCTTTTTTCGCGCGCCTTGCACGTGCTTCGCCAATCACCATGCGTTTATTTAAATGCTTTAATTCGTCCAATGATAAATTGATGTGATTTTGAATATCAATAATTTTGCGTTGTTCTCGCATGATATCCGATTCATAATGTTTTAACGCCTCAGTATAAGCCGTTTTTGATTTCGTTTGCGATTTAACCCAGTTCAAATTAGTTTCTTTACCGGCAAATGATTGATGAAAAACGTGCCTTGGCATTTTCGCTTTATGCACACTCCATCGCATCACCGCCCGCTCATGTCGACGAATCTGATCGACTGCTTCCCGAATACGGCGACATAACCGATCTAATTGTCGGGTAGTCAATTTAAAATTCATGAAAAATTTTGATAATTCTTCCTGCTTTTGGTGCACGGCCTTCTTATTGGCGCCTTCTTTTTTTCGAGCACGCTTTAATGCATCAATTTGTTTTTTTAACTGCGCAAATTTTTCTGCCGCTTCTTTCGGATCAGGTCCCGATTCACCCGCAAATAACTCTGTCTCAACGCTTCCTTCAACTTCTACTTCTTTTTCAGTTGCAACGCCTTCTTTGTCGCCAGCCTCACCTGTTTTTTCTTGTTCTTCTTCGTCCTCTTCATCACCAACCGCTTTAACAGGAACACTGAGATCTTCATCATCGACAACATCAAGATCAATGTCTGGTTCCGCAACGGTTTCTAAAGAAGCTTCATCCGCATCCGGATCAATAAATCCTGTTATCACATCGCTCAGCTTGCCCATTTTAATATCTTCTTCAGTCAGGTGATAATATTGATCAATCACATCTTCAACCGATTCCACATGATGAGACAAAGCCTCTAACACCAATCGAATACCCTCTTCAATACGTCGTGCAATAGCAATTTCACCTTGTCGCGTCAACAATTCCACTGTTCCCATTTCCCGCATATACATACGCACAGGATCAGTGGTACGCCCTAATTCCGTATCGATCAGTGGACTAGGTACACCACCAGCTTCTGTTATTTCTTCAACAACCGTAATCTCTGTTTTAGCGATTTGAAGTAAATCATTATTCGGAGTATGCTCATAAACCGAAATCCCCATATCGTTAATGACTTTAATAATTTTTTCGAACTCTTCTTCATCGACTAATTGCCCTCCGCGGTTTTGACTTAGGCTCTCCCGAATTTGAATAATAGTCAGATAACCTTGCGCCTGAGCCAATTCCGAAAGCGTTTTATTTTTATTAGGCTGCGGTTGTACTTTGGGCTGATTTTGTTTTTTAGCCTGAGTCGGTTTCTTTCCCTTAACCACTTTTATATCGCGCTTTTTTGCTGACATAGCTCTGTCTCTCTATTTAATAAAATTACAAGTTCCACGACTTTGCGCAAAACTCTCTCATCCTCCGATTCCCCCTTCAAATCGCCGTTTGAGCAAATTAATTTCGCACAAACGATGCCATTCAAAAGAGCAAGTTTCGCATTTTGCGAAACTTGTGAAAATACCTAAAAATGAAACGGATCATCCTATCAACTGGCTTAAAAAACCCAGTCTTTACGAGACTCGCACATGGTGTTTTACGTTAAAACACACCCATTGGCGAGAAGTATAACATAGTTTATAGTTTTCGCTTTTTTTTCAGCAATTCCTGTAAATATTGTTTTTCTGTCTCCGTAATAACCCCTTTTGTCATCCTATCCATCAATACTTCAATGCGAACTTGCAGCACCTGCTGCTTTAATTTCCGTTGTGCTGCCATGAGATGATCTTTGGCGATCTCTTCAGATAACTCGCTAGGTTGATCTTGCACTAGTTTATTGAAATGCTTAGATGCTGGATGATCTCGCCAATATTCGAGAATCATCCCCGTAGTCACAGTGGATAAATCTTGCGTTTTAAGAAAAGTCATCAATTCTTTCAAGAGTGACATGCCTTGTATGCCATCGTATTCCTCAGCAAAAATTTCCTCATCGATCCCTTCAGCTAAATAAGGATATTGCAATAATAACGCCATCAAAATACGCATCGCCGATATTTTGGGTAACACGATAGGGGATGCCATTAAAGAGGGCTCTTCTCTCGATGAATTGGATTGCAAATGCCATTTGAGTTGCTCGAGGCTGATTCGCGCTTTCTGCGATAAGGATTCCAACAACATTTCTCGCGTGAGATTGCTGGGCATTTGGCGAAGATATTTAATCGCTTGATCCGTAAATTGCGCGCGCCCTTCCACCCGATTCAAATCAACGTCTTTGCATAAATGTGCAAAGAAAAATTCAGAAAAACTGCTGGCAGCTCGAATACGCGCTTCAAAAGATTGCATACCGGCTTTACGTACAAAGCTGTCAGGATCTTCATCGTCCGATAAAAACATAAATCGAGGCTGCCAATCATCTCGCATAAGCGGTAAAAGCACTTCAAATGCTCTCCAAGCGGCAGCAAACCCCGCCGAATCCCCATCAAAACAAAAAACAATTTCTCGCGTGATTCTGAAGAGTCGCTGAATATGATAGGTCGTCGTCGCGGTACCCAACGTCGCAACCGCATAGTGAATCCCAAATTGCGAAAGGCCAACCACATCCATATATCCTTCAACCACCAAAAGCCGATCAATGTGTCGACACGATTGATATACTTCATATAACCCATAAAGCTCTGTGCCTTTATGGAAAATGGGGGTTTCCGGCGAATTTAAATATTTTGGCGTACTATGATCTAATACTCGTCCCCCAAAACCAATGACTCGCCCTCGTCGATCTCGGATGGGAAAGATAATGCGATGGCGAAAACGATCATAATACCCTCGCTCGCCCTGAATAATCATGCCTGCCGTGAATAATTGCTGTTGTATTTGTTGAGAAAGTCCAAATGTTTTTATCAGTTGATCCCAGCTATCTTTGACATAGCCAATACCGAATTTTTTCACCACGTCAGGGGTTAAACCGCGGTTTTTTAAGTACTGTTTTGCCTCATTCGAACTCATCAACTGTTGCTGATAAAATTTGGCGATTTTTTCCATCAACGCATAAATTGACTCATCGTGGGTTTTATGTTCACTCGACGTTTCGAGTTCAGGAAGCTCCATACCCACCTGTTTGGCCAGCACTTCAATTGCATCGACAAAGCCCAAATGTTCATAAGCCATCAAAAAACCAATGGCATTCCCACTCACGCCACAGCCGAAACAATGATAAATTTGTTTGGTAGGACTGACGACAAATGAGGGCGTTTTTTCTTGATGAAAAGGACAGGCGGCTTGATAATTCGCGCCTGTTTTTTTAAGCGTGACATATTTTTCAATGACGGAAACAATATCTGCTCGCGACAACAACTCTTGAATGAATGATTGCGGAATTCGTTTCAGCATTTTAATTTAACCTGAGTATTGGACAAGAAAATGGAATTTTGTATTAACGCAATCGCTGTTTCGTGTCATGAATTCGTAGGAACGATCCTTGCGGTCGCCCAAAAATTGCGAGCACCTTCGAGATCGGGCATCCACAAGGAATACCCCTACAAACATCGGAATTAAAAAAACAGTCATCCCGGGTTAACACATTGTTTTATCGATTTTCTATCCAAAACTCAGATTTCTGAAAATTATTTCGAAACCCATCGAACAATATTGCGTTATATCTATTCCGACAACCGTTCTTTGATTTTCGCGCCCACTACACCCATATCGGCACGACCTTGGAGCTTCGGTTTCAATATCGTCATCACTTTACCCATATCACGCACAGATACAGCACCCACTTCTTTCATTGCCTGCTCTATTAACACACTCACCTGCTCCATCGATAAAGGTTCGGGTAAATACGCCCTAACAAGCTCTAATTCAAAATTTTCTTTTGCAACTAAGTCGTCTCGGCCCGCTGCTTTAAATTGCTCCAGCGCATCCTTACGTTGTTTGACGAATTTTTCCAGAATCGCGGTCGTTTGATTATCATCTAAAACGATGCGCTCATCGATTTCTTTTTGCTTAATCGCAGCCAATACAAAACGAATAACGTCCAATCGCTTTTGATCGCGAGCACGCATCGCCTCTTTCATATCATCTTGTAATCGCCGCTTGATGGAGATATCGACCATACTATCGTCGGACCCTTTCTCTTTCTTTCTGGTTTTTAGCAACACCGCGCGCAGGCGCCATCACTTCTTTCGCTAATCTTTTCTGTAATCTTTTTTTAGCTTGCGCTTCTTGTCGTTTACGACGCCATTTTGGTTTTTCATAAAACTCATGTTGGCGAACAGTCGAAATAATACCGGCCTTTTCACAAATGCGTTTAAAGCGACGCATGGCGGTATCAAATGATTCATTTTCTTTGATGCGTACAACTGGCATTACGATATCACCTCTTCAATTATTGATCATTAAGTCATTCGAGCCCATCATTCTACTGTGAGCCTTTTTAAAAAGCAAAAACTTTCTGGAACCTAAATCCAATTTTTTAAATATTTTTACCCGGGTAAAAAAAGGTAATACAATTAAAAAAATAATATTAGTTTTTTTAAAGAGAATATATGACAACTGTCGTGAAGCGACCACGCCCCTCAATCCTTCGTGTGTTAGGCATCGAAACATCCTGCGACGAAACGGGTATTGCGATTTACGACTCAGAAAACGATTCCGTTGTGCAAACCTTATTTAGCCAAATTGAGTTGCACGCGCCTTTTGGCGGCGTTGTCCCTGAGCTTGCTTCTCGCGATCATATTCGTAAAATCATTCCGCTTATTCGCGCAGCACTCGACAAAGCGGGGATTTCTCCCCCATCGATTGACGGCATCGCCTACACGAAAGGCCCCGGGTTGATGGGCGCCTTATTAGTCGGCGCGACGATGGCAAAGACATTGGGGTTTGCGCTCGATATTCCCACGCTCGGCGTGCATCATTTAGAGGCGCATTTATTAGCGCCGTTTTTATCCGCGGATAAACCGCAATTTCCCTTTCTTGCATTGCTCGTTTCTGGCGGTCACACGATGTTGATCGAAGCCAAAGAACTGGGGCATTATCAAATTTTAGGCGATACGCTCGATGATGCGGCCGGCGAAGCCTTCGATAAAGTCGCTAAATTATTAGGACTTCCTTATCCCGGCGGGCCCGCTTTGGCGAAATTAGCCACGCAAGGCGTTCCCAATCGATTTCACTTCCCGCGACCGATGATCAACCGACCTGAATTGAATTTTAGTTTTAGCGGACTTAAAACACATACGCTCGGTGTCTTCAAAAAAACGCATCAGGACGAACAAATCAAAGCCGATATCGCACATGCGTTTCAGGAAGCTGTTGTCGACACACTTGCCATTAAATGCGAACGCGCACTCAAAAAAACGGGGCTAAAGCAATTGGTCATTGCGGGCGGCGTGAGCGCCAATATTCGATTGCGAGAAAAATTATATGGCATCACAAAACCATTAAATATCCAGTTGTTTTTCCCACCATTGGATTTATGCACCGACAATGGCGCAATGATTGCTTATGCCGGTTACCTGCGTTTATCGAAAGGCGAACACGATCCCGACTTAGCGATCCAGACGGTCGCTCGTTGGCCGATCGACACATTGCGATAAATATCAATACAACTGCTGAATATCCGCTGTATTTTGGCCCGCATTACTTGTTGTTGACGCAGCAACATCTGTCGACGCTGGCTGACCACCATAATCAGCAGATGAAACCGGGGTCAGTTCAGTCGGCACTGCATTTTTATCAAAAATTTCGGATATTGCATTTTGGCTATTGGCCGACGCTAAAAGCCCTGTTTTTTTGTCAATGCGTAGCGTCACAATGCCTGCCGGCATCGGGATATCTGCTGCTGGCTGTCCCTGCAAGGCTTGCTGCATAAAATCCGCCCACATCGGTACTGCTGAATTATAAGCATCTTCATGCAAGGATCGGGGTTGATCGTAACCTATCCAAACAGTGGCCACTAAATTATGATTATATCCACTGAACCAAACATCCGTCTGCTTATTGGTTGTGCCGGTTTTACCTGCAATATCGTTGCGATGCAAAGAAAGCGCTTTAATGCCTGTCCCAAATCGAATAACATCTTTTAACGTCGACGTAATTAGATAATCATTTTCTGGCGTAATAACACGCGGGGCTGCAAGCTTAGCATCATTCACAACCATCGGCGTCGATCGATAAATCGTCTCTCCATGATGATCCACGATATGATCAATAAAATAAGGGTGAACGCGATACCCACCATTCGCAAATACGGCATAACCCGTAACAAGCTGTAAAGGCGTCACCGTACCAGAACCCAACGCCATCGACAATGTTTGCGGCAGTTGATCCGGCGTGAAACCAAATTGCGCCACGTAATTAATCGTGTACGGAATCCCAATTAAATCGAGTAATCGTATCGATACTAAATTCCTCGATTTAGTTAATGCTTCTCGCAATC
>MGXI01000054.1:20932-27135 GCA_001801315.1 Gammaproteobacteria bacterium GWF2_41_13
TAGCTACTGCAATCGGCGCATCGTTAATCACGGTCGCCAAAGTAAACCCTTTAGCAAGCGCGGCCGAATAAATAAAGGGTTTAAACCCTGATCCAGGTTGGCGCTCTGCTTGAACCACACGATTAAATTTACTTTTATAAAAATTGAACCCGCCATTTAACGCGAGAATCGCACCATCATTCGGATTGAGCGCGACAAGCGCCCCTTCCACTTGTGGCACTTGCGTCAATACCCAAGCATTATCCTGATTTTTCATCACACGCACGACATCGCCCTCTGACACAATATCAGCAGCCACACGAGGACTTGCACCAACAAAATCCTGGTCTCCTTGTATTACACGTTTTCTCGCCCAAGATAAACCAGACCAAGGAATGGTTGCGGTTTGCCCCGTTTTAATCAGCACATCAATGGATTGATCTTGCACAGCGGTCACAACAGCTGGCCGTAATCCATTGATCGTTGGAATCCTTTGCAACGCCAATAGCCACTCACTTTGACCCAGCTCACTTAACGTTTGTTCCGGCCCAGTATACCCATGACGATGATCGTAGACCTGCAAATCTTTTTGGAGCGCAAAATTCGCCGCCGTTTGTAAATTACTGTCGATTGTTGTATAGACTTTTAAACCTTGATCGTAAACATCTTCGCCATATTGCTGAACCAATAATTGTCGCGCCATCTCAGCAACATACGGCGCATGAGCGGGCATTTTTAATCCATGCACTTCGGCAATAACCGGGGTTTCGGTTGCTCCCAAATAGGTTTTACGATCAATAAAATGCAAATCTAACATACGCCGTAACACATGATCTCGACGATCTTTTGCGGCCACAGGATTTGCAAGCGGATTTAATTTCGAAGGTGCCTGCGGCAATCCCGCGAGCATGGCCATCTCAGGGAGCGTTAATTGATCAAGAGATTTGTCATAGTAAATTCGCGCAGCGGCGGCAATTCCATAAGCCCGACTACCGTAAAAATTTTGATTAAAGTAGAGCTCCAGAATTTTATCTTTACTGAATTCATGATCGATTTTTAACGCCAATAAAATTTCCTTTAATTTGCGTGTAAAGGTTTTCTTAGGTGACAGAAAAAAACTGCGCGCCACTTGCATCGTAATCGTACTGCCGCCTTGCCATTTTCTCCCTGTCGTTATCAATACAATACTGGCTCTCACTAAACCAAAAAAATCCACGCCGGGATGTGAGTAAAATCGCTGATCTTCAGTCGCAATAGTTGCTTCAATTAACTGCTTTGGCACCTGATCAAGCGAAACAGGGATACGCTGCACATCACCAAATTCAGCCATCAATTGACCATCTCGCGTAAAAATCTGCAAAGGAACCTGCAAATGAATATTGCGCAGCTCAGACACGTTTGGCAACTCGAGCTCTAATAAAAAAATACCGACAATCGCACAAATAACCACAATCGTCGAAAGACCGATCGAGAAAACGAGGCATTCTCGACAAAACGTTTTAAATTTCATGATGATTTTTATAGCTGTAATAAAATGGCGCTTATTATAGACACTGGTAACCAGTTTGCCAATGAATGGGTAATGATTCCTTCATTCCCTTTCGTCACACGAACCGTTATCATCGCGGTAAACGCATCTAAATCAGGGAAAATGTTATGGCAAACCAGTTAATTTTAGTCGACGGATCTTCCTATTTGTATCGCGCATATTACGCACTGCCGCCATTGACCAACTCAAAAGATCAACCGACCGGCGCGATTTATGGTGTAATCAACATGCTGCGTCGACTGATTCATGACCATCCCTCAACGCACATCGCGGTTGTCTTCGATGCGAAAGCCAAAACGTTTCGACATGCGCTCTACGAACATTACAAAGCCCATCGCCCGAAAATGCCCGAAGATCTACAAGCGCAGGTCGAACCCATTCACGACATCATTCGTGCGATGGGCATCCCACTCATCATGATCGAAGGCGTCGAAGCCGATGATGTCATTGGATCGCTCGCGCACCTTGCCACCGAACAAAAGCTCGACACTCTCATTTCGACTGGCGATAAAGATTTGGCACAATTGGTTAATAAGCATATTACGCTTATCAATACCATGAGCGGCGCACAACTCAATGAACGAGGCGTTGAGGAAAAGTTCGGCGTCCCCCCGAAGCTGATTGTTGATTATTTAACGTTGGTCGGCGACACCTCAGACAATATTCCGGGTGTTGAAAAAGTGGGGCCAAAAACAGCTGTAAAATGGCTTCAAACGTATGGTTCGCTCGACAACCTCATCCAACATATCGATGAAATCAAAGGCGTTGTGGGTGAAAATTTAAGAAAATTTTTACCCCAAATTGAATGGGTCAAACAATTAGCGACCATTAAGATCGACGTCGACTTAAATGTAACGATTGCCGATCTCACCACGCAACCCGCCAATACACAAAGATTAACCGAACTTTTTAAAGCATTGGAACTTAAAACCTGGCTCGCCGAGCTCGAACCAGAATCACCAATCGATCCGCCTCATCAAACAAAATCCCCCAATCATTATCAAGCTATTTTTTCCGGAACCGAACTAGATCAATTGATCCATCAATTAAACACGGCCAAACAATGTTCTGTTGATACGGAAACCACGAGTTTAAATTATATGGATGCAGAAATTGTCGGCGTTTCTTTTGCAATCACACCGCACGAGGCTTTTTATATTCCGCTTGCGCATGATTATCCCGACGCCCCCAAACAGCTCAATCGGCAATACGTATTACAGCAATTAAAACCGATTTTAGAAAACGCACAGATCAAAAAAATCGGCCAACATATTAAATACGACGCGGAAGTTTTTGCGAATGAGGGTATTCAGCTGCAAGGTATTGCCTATGACACAATGCTAGAATCTTATGTGCTCGATAGCACACTCACACGTCATGATTTAGAATCGCTCGCGCTCAAATATTTACATTGGGAAAAAACAGATTACGAAACGATTACCGGCAAAGGGGCTAAACAAATTCCGTTTAGCGCAGTCGCTATCGAAACGGCAACTCAATACGCGGCGGCTGATGCAGATGCCGCCTTGAAACTACATGAATATTTTTACCCGAAAATAAAATCTGACAAAAAACTCCATCACATTTTTTCCGCCATCGAAATGCCGCTGGTTCCTGTGCTCATTAAAATGGAAAGAACCGGTGTCTTGATTGACGCTAAAATACTTGAAAAACAAAGCGAAACGCTCGGCCACCGCATGCAAGAATTAGAAAAAGAAGCGTATCATCTTGCCGACGCGATGTTTAATTTAGATTCACCGAAACAGCTGCAAGAAATTTTTTATGAAAAACTACATCTGCCGATTTTAAAAAAGACGCCCACAGGACAACCCTCAACCGCCGAGCCAATTTTACAAGAATTAGCGCTCGATTATCCTTTGCCACGCGTCATTTTAGAATATCGGACATTAAGCAAATTAAAATCGACGTATACCGATCAATTGCCAAAACAAATGAACGCCAAAACGGGTCGCGTACATACGTCTTATCATCAAGCCATTACATCAACCGGACGACTCTCATCAACGTCGCCCAATTTGCAAAATATTCCGATTCGCTCGAAGGAAGGACGTCGAATCAGACAAGCATTCATTGCGCCGCCAGGATATCAAATTCTCGCCGCAGATTATTCGCAAATTGAATTACATATCATGGCGCATCTCTCTCAAGATAAAGGGCTACTCGATGCATTCTCTAAAGGCCTCGATATTCATAAAGCCACAGCGGCTGAAATCTTCGCGATTGATTTAGACCAAGTCACACAAGATCAACGTCGCAAAGCGAAAGCGATTAATTTTGGGCTCATTTATGGCATGTCCGCCTTTGGTCTTGCGAAACAAATCGGCGTTGAACGCGTAACGGCGCAAATCTATATGGATGCTTATTTCGCGAAATATCCAGCGGTCCTCACCTACATGAATCACACACGAGAAATAGCCCATAAACAAGGTTATGTTGAAACATTACTCGGGCGGCGATTATATGTGCCTGACATTCGCTCAAAAAACATGATGCAACGAAAGGCCGCCGAGCGCGCAGCGATCAATGCACCAATGCAAGGCACAGCCGCCGATATTATTAAATTAGCGATGATCCAAATTGATGACTGGATCAATACGTCTGGTATGGATGTTAAAATGATTATGCAAGTGCACGATGAACTCGTTTTTGAAGTCGCCAAAAAAGATCTGGGGTCGGCGAAAAAATCGATCGAGCACCACATGGCAGACTCAGCTAAACTCTCCGTCCCACTCGTCGTCGACATCGGCATCGGCGACAATTGGGACGAAGCACATTGATATTGCGCAAAAAATTTCCTGTCTTGAAAAAATCAATCTAAAGCTACCTTCTTCGTAACCCGCTTTTTGTCGTTCTTAGGGCCTCGTCAACACAGGCTTCCCATGAACGACCATCTTGTAGAGTACGAGCCCTCATTGCAGCAGTCATATCTCTAACGCGACACTCTACCTGCTCTCCAATCTCTGAGGGTAAATCCCGCAACCGATGACTTAATTGGGTTTCTTCTTCCTGACTCATTGGAATTTGTGAGCTCGCGCCAGCGCTTGGAGGCCAAAATGGAAATCCCGCCGATTGGGTTTCTTGCGCAAGCTCTTCTTTCGAAGGTATCAGAGAATCATAGTGCTCTGAATCTTCTAATAAACAAGAACTAGCCGCAGGTGTCTCCGATGACACAGACGATGGAGCGCCGCTACTCGATTTATCTGTGTCTAGCGACAACGATGCTGCATGAGGCAAAGACAACATCATCTGCCTGATGTTTTCCATACATTTTTGCCCTTCGGCTTTCTTTGCTTCAGATTCTAAAAAATGTCTCTCTCGACGCACCGCTAAAAAATCCTCTACTCGATAAGGTTTGCCTAATAAATTTACCTCTGTTTCCAATAATTGCTGCATGCCTTCATAGGTCAATCTCTCCCCCAAAAAAATTACGCTTCTTTCTAACCATACTGCAAAAAAGTACTTACAGGCCGCTTTTTGTTCGCTCTCATCGCGTATATGGGATACCACACGATTGGATATCTCTTCAAGAGCGCTTTGCTCACCCGGCGGATTTCGATCTGCTAACTGACAAATTGACTCGCCAACCTTTGGTCGCAAATAGTTTTTATATTTTCGTAATTCATCCAAAATTCCTTGAGCAACTGAGTATTGTGGCATCATGATAATCCCCTTCTTTTAAATCATAACTTATTATTATCGTCCCTCTTTCAAGATAGCTCATAATAAACATTATGGCACAATAATTTAATCCAAATGCGTCGCTTTATAAACACGAATTCATTTCGCGCGCCGCATCAAATCAAGGAAGTAATTCATGCGCGCCCACCCAGAGGATTACTCAATATCAATCTTCGCGCCTCGTCTACAAACGCACGCCAAGACTCATCGCTCATCAAAACCTGTCGCCTATCTTCTTCTGATTTTTTTCTATAGGCTGCTTCAATAATGGGGCACTGAGCCCAATCTATGCGTGATAACCTTTTTCGATACAATCGTTCGGAAAAACCCGGCAAATGAGTTTGCATATCTAAATAATCCTTAATTTGCCTCAAATATTTTATTCCGTCGGTATACTGACGCCTTCCTCTCGGGATCGCCAAAATTTTCTCAATCGTGTCAGCCGTCTCTTTTACCTCATCTTCATCATCATAAATAGTAAGCGGTATCCCATTAAATGAGCAACAAGATGGCTCGGTTATAAACTGATCGATTTTGGACGGAAGAAGATCTTCTTCACTTGTTTGGCTGATGTGCCACAATAATTGCGCCATTATAAAATATTTTACTTGCGCCAAAAATTTCCGATCATCCTGGTTTGGATGTAGCGACAAGTATTTCAAATAGTTCCTTGAGTTTAAACTACGTAAAAAACTCGGCATGTCGTCAATAATATCGTTTTGCGCTCTATCTCGCGGATTAGGATAGAGTTCTTTTTCTAATTTTTGCAAATAAGGCCACAATAACTCTACAATATGCGCCTTGTGCGGACACATAAGCACATTGACTCTCGTTTGTTGAATAAAGCCTCCGAACGCTTGCTGATTTTCAAACATCATTTCACGTCGGTGCGCTCGCTGAGTGTTAAATAACATCATACGCTACCTCTTATTATTTATAATTATCATTATTGATGACTTAACCAAAATATAGCTCG
>MGXI01000054.1:27255-46511 GCA_001801315.1 Gammaproteobacteria bacterium GWF2_41_13
TTCAGTCTTTCCCGAACTGTCATCCTGACACATCCCCCCAGCCGCGCATCCCTGCGCGTCGCTTGGCGGGAAAATGCTTCGCATTTTCTCTATCCGCCTCGCCCTCAATTCTCAGCCTTCTCCTCTACTCGACAGCCCAATTGCCCTACTGATAATTTTGCCATCACAAAATCCCCGACTTCCACAGCCTTAACATCGGTAATCACTTGGCCTTCCTTGCTCATCAAAATCGAATAGCCTCGATCGAGTGTCGCGAGCGGACTCATCGCGTGTAGTGAACGCGCAAGCGATTGCACTTGTGATTTTTTTTCTTCAAGCAATCGATGTTGTGCAGAGACTATTCGCACCAATAAATGATCAATCCGCTGAGATTGCGCCTGAATTTGGCGCAAGGGATGCGCCTGTTGTAATCTCTTTTGAAGCCACACTATACTTTTCTGATGATCACTTAAGTGATTTTTCATCGCAAAAATTAAGCGTTTCTCATATTGCTTTAACTGTTCGAGTAATTTATTTTTATCGGGACTCACCATTTCGGCCGCAGCCGAAGGCGTCGGCGCACGATAGTCCGCAACAAAATCGGCAATGGTAAAATCGACTTCATGGCCAATGCCCGTCACAATAGGAATTTGACTCTTAAAAATTGCTCGCGCAACACGCTCCTTGTTGAACGACCATAAATCCTCGAGCGACCCACCTCCTCGCACTAATAACAACACGTCACATTCCGCATGCTCATTGGCAACTTCAATCGCGTGAATAATTTGATCAGAGGCTTGTGCTCCTTGCACTAACGTGGGATAAATCATGATATCCACATATGGCGCGCGCCTTTTTAACACGCTTAACACATCTTGAATTGCCGCGCCTGTTTTTGATGTAACCACACCAATACGCTGAGGATAACGTGGGATCGGTTTTTTATATCGCTCGTCAAATAATCCTTCCTTGAATAGTTTTTCTTTTAACTGCTCAAACGCACGTTGCAAAGCACCGGTACCCTGCTCTTCGAGGTAGCTCACAATTAACTGAAATTCACCGCGCGCTTCATAAATGCTCGCTTTCGCACAGACTAATACGTGCATGCCATCTTGCGGTTGAAAACGAATTTGTTGATTGCTCGATCGAAACATTGCGCAGCGAATCTGCGCCGATCCATCTTTGAGTGAAAAATACCAATGGCCCGATTGAGGCCGAGAAAAATTAGAAATTTCACCTATTAGCCAAACATGTGAAAAATGTTGTTCGATAATTTCTCTCGTCAAACGAACAAAATCACTCACGGGATAAATGGGCTGATCGGTTAAGGGACGTTGGGTCATCATAAATATTACACGACAGGGCACGCTGATGCGCGCCCCTACTTTTATTTTTTTACCTTACCAGCTCGGTGGCGTATTTTTCAAAAAATGCCCGAACAAGTTTCAGTAATTTTTCTTCACTCATTTTAGCACCGCGCAACGTTTGCTCGTGCGACAGCACCTCTTCGTTCAGATCCGCCGATAAATTCGTAACCGCCGTGATGCCAATCACCCGCAAACCGCAATGCCGTGCGACCAATACTTCTGGCACCGTCGACATACCCACAAGATCTGTCCCTAAAGTACGAAACGCCTTGATTTCCGCCGGCGTTTCAAAGGCTGGGCCAAGCGCTGCAAGATAAACACCTTGATATAAAGGGATATTAATCTCTTTCGCCAGAGTTAATAATTTGGCGCGCCATGCTGGATCGTACGCATCGGTCATAGGATAAAACCGAGGCCCGAACTCATCATCGTTCAACCCAACAACGGGATTAATTTGGGTGAAGTTAATATGATCCGTAATCAAACAAACCTCTCCAGCCGGTACTTCCTTGCGCAAAGATCCTGCCGCGTTCGTCACTAGCATCGTATGGCATCCTAACTGTTTTAACATGCGCACTAACATTTTAATATTATCCGTACTCGTTCCTTCATATAAATGGACGCGGCCACTTAAGCAAACCACCGGAACACCATTCAATTTACCTAAAATTAAAGCGCCTGAATGACCGGCGACTCGACTCACAGGGAAATGAGGAATATCTTGATAAGGAATTCGAATCGGATTTTCGATCGCATCAGCCAAAGGCCCAAGACCTGACCCTAAAATAATACCCACTTTAGCTCTAAATCCACCGCTTTTTTGATCAATTGCTGCCGCAGCTTCCAAAAAATTCGCATAAAAAGTCGTCATAACTTCTCCTATTTTTTCAGTTTAACTCACCAATTATTCCCGCGCTAAACACACGGGAATTACTGACTCATAAGTTATTTTTCAGTTAAATACTCTGGCCCAAATGAACGAACCAACAACGTATCGAATAAAACGGTTTCATATTTCCCCTCTCGATTGCACAAATGGACTTTTGTATCTGGCAATGAAAACTCTCGGATTCTTTGTCGACAAGCGCCACAAGGAACTAAAGGTTCTTCAACATCACCCACCACTAAAATTTCTTTAATCTTTTTTGCGCCTGCTGTAATCATCGCACTAATTGCGCCCGCTTCGCCACAAAGCACCATACTATAACTTGCATTTTCAACATTGCATCCGACATAAAATTGACCGTCATCCGCTAAAATACACGCTCCTACTCTAAATTTCGAATAAGGGCAATAAGCATTTTCTTTGGCCTTTGAGGCTAATTCAAACATTGTTTTGATATGCGCTGACATAACTGTTCTCCTCTATCATTATCATTTCAACTGGATTTTCGCTTTCGCGAAGATGGCAGCTGCCTTCCACTCTTCATCCCTAGGTACACATCTTCAAGTACCCAAGTAAATCACACTGAGCGATTCCGTTTCTCAATCCTAGAATAAATTATTCAGTGCTTTCTAAGGAACGTCCTAGAAATAACTCATTAATTTTAGCATATAAAAAAAGAAGATCGTTAACACGGCACAAACTGGTACTGTAATCAACCATGATAAAATAATATTGCGAATAACATTTAAGTTCAACGCGCCAATCCCCTTCGCTAACCCGACGCCTAAAACACCCCCAACTAAAGTTTGTGTTGCAGAAACCGGAATACCTGCGCTCGTTGAAAAAATCACGGTGCTTGCTGCCGCTAATGTCGCTGCAAAAGCACGGCTTGGGGTCAGCGCCGTAATACGTTCGCCGACAGTTTCTATCACTTTCCGTCCGTACATTAACAAACCCATTACAACACCAAAACATCCCATTGCCATGAGTCCGTATGTGATTGTATGAGAGGCAGAAAAAAGCGGTTGATGGGTCATTATACTCACAATGGCGATGATCGGCCCAATCGCCACACCCACATCATTCGATCCATGCGCAAAGACCATCGTGCATGCAGTGAACCCCATTAAAATCCCAAATAATTTTTCAATATAGCTATAACACTCATGCCGAGAAGCGGATTGCTCTAATTGAATTCGATGAGAAAAAAATCGCCCTACCAACATAACGACCAATCCAGTTAAAACGATCAATCCAGAACGCTCTAAAAAAGATGGTTTATATCCCAGTCGACTCAGATCGCGCAAAATAGCCATCAATGCAAATACAACACCTACAAAGAAAAAATAAATCGGCATGTATTTTTTAGCATTATGGCAAGGATTATCGGCGGCTAAAATGGTCTTTCTTACCAAAACAAATAAAAAATATCCAAATAATCCCGCAATCATCGGGGAACAAATCCAGCTCACTGCAATCAATTGTACCGTATGCCAATGAATGGCGTGAACACCTAACACAATGGAACCAAAACCGATAATGGCACCAATAATGCTGTTGGTAATCGACACAGGCATTCCAATCGTACTCGCAAAAATAATCCAAGTCATCCCAGCAATCAATGTTGCGAGCATGCCTTCAGCTAAAATCTGCGGGGAATCGGTAAATAATTGTGTATTGATAATGCCATTACGAATTGTGTCCGTGACATGAACGCCGCCCAGAAATGCGCCAGCAAATTCAAAGATAATGGCAATGAACATTGCCTGACGCACTGAAATCGCCTTCGAGCCCATCGTGGTACTCATCACGTTCGCTAAATCATTAGCGCCGACACCCCACGCCATAAAAAGGCCGATCAAACAAGCGACTAAAATAATGACGAAATGATATTCCATGCAAATACCTCACTTTAACGAGCGATTAAAATTTGCAATCCATCTCCAATCCGCTGAGAATATCCGGCAATGTCGCCGGTCCATTCGATAATTTTGTACAGAAAAATGACGCTCACGGGCGGCATTTCGTTCTCTAATTCGAACAAAACTTGCCGAACTTTGATTTCCAATTGATCGGCTTCTTGTTCGATACGATGCAATTCATTGACCATTCCTTCAACAATCTGCACTTCTTTCCCTCGAAATCCCGCTTCTGAAATTTCATCTAATTCAGAAATCGTTTTATACGCTTGATGCGCCGCCTCAATGCAACGTTGCAAAAATTCAAGATAAAGCGCTTTTAATCGTTCGGGAAAAACCATTTTACGACCAATAATAATGCCTGAAATATCTTTAGCTCGATTGGGAACCATGTCCTGTCTCGCAACCAACTCCAGCACATCGGATCGCTGCACCGGCATGAATATGCCTTTGGGCAAATGCAATCGAAGGTCTCGCTTTAAACTATCAGCAGCATGTTCCAGATCAACAATTTTTTGACGCACTTGACCCGCTGTCACCCAATCTTCTCGCATACTGGCTGTAAAAAAAGGGATAAGCTCATTGCAGCATTCATATGCTTTTTGCATATGTTGTTGTAATGGGCGAATCGGTGATCGACCAAAGACTTGAAAAATAGGAATGGCAGGCATGATTTTTTTTCTCCGTTTTGCGATCGTTCGGGCAGTATATCGACAATCAAAAAACTTGTCGTTAGTTATTTTCCAGTTCGCTGTCATTGCGAGACGTAGCCAAAGCAATCCAATCCTTCGTCATTGCCCCGTCGCTGGCGCTCCTTGCACGATGGCAGAGGGTCTTCTTCCTCATTTTTTTCAGCGATTTTTCGCTAAAAATCATTCGAGCTCTGAACGTTCTTGTATCGCCACGATCGCGATAAATAATTACCGTTATTTTTGTATTGCCCTGTTTTTCGCAAAAAAGGTATACTGCGCACCTCTTTATGAATGAAATTTTTTGCGAGAAAATATTAATGAACACACGCCATCATCCACGCCCCATTGCGTTACTCATCCTCGACGGGTGGGGCTATCGCGAAAACGCAAAATATAACGCGATCGCTCAAGCTAAAACGCCAAATTTCCACCGATTATGGGAAAATTACCCTCACACGCTCATCCACACCTCTGGTTTAGCTGTTGGATTGCCGCGCGGACAAATGGGTAACTCCGAAGTTGGCCATTTGAATTTAGGCGCTGGCCGCGTCGTTTATCAAGACATTACCCGCATCACTAAAGCCATCGAAGATGGCGATTTTTTCAAAAACCCAGTGTTATGCCAAGCCGTTGATGATGCTGTGAAAAACGATAAAGCCGTGCATGTTTTCGGTTTATTATCGCCGGGCGGCATTCACAGCCTCGACACACATATTGATGCGATGATGCGTTTGGCCGCAAATCGCGGTGCAAAAAAACTATACATGCACGCTTTTTTAGATGGTCGCGACACGCCACCCAAAAGTGCCTCGACCTTCATTCAACATTTAGAATCTGTTTTTGCGGAAATTGGTGCAGGGAAAATTGTCTCGCTGCAAGGGCGATTTTACGGTATGGATCGAGATAAGCGATGGGGGCGCGTGAAAGAAGGTTATGATTTATTAACGCTGGGGGCAGCCGCACATACCGCTGAAACGGCATTAGCTGGGCTTGAAAAAGCATACGCGGCAGGGGAAACTGATGAATTTGTAAAGCCGACCAGCATTCACGCGGCGAATGAAAAACCCGTTATCATCGACGATGGCGACAGCGTTATTTTCATGAATTATCGCTCTGATCGTACCCGAGAAATCACTCGCGCATTTAACGATGTTGATTTTATCGGCTTTCCTCGCACACGTGTACCCAAACTCGCACATTATGTCACACTCACGCAGTACGATGAGACATTTACCGTGCCCGTCGCATTTCCACCACAATCCTTAATAAATACCTTAGGTGAATATCTGGCGAAAAACCATAAAACACAGTTGCGTATTGCCGAAACTGAAAAATATGCGCATGTCACATTCTTTTTTGATGGCGGTCTCGAAAGCACTCTCGAGGGAGAAGATAAAATTTTAATTCCATCACCCAAAGTCGAAAAATATGATGAAACACCCGAAATGAGCGCTCGATTGCTTACCGAAAAACTCGTTGAAGCGATTCACAGTGAAAAATACGACGTCATCATTTGTAATTATGCTAATTGCGACATGATCGGACATACGGGTAATTTTGAAGCAACGGTTAAAACGGTCGAATGCCTTGATGATTGTCTCGGGCAAGTGGTAAAGGCATTACAGACTGTCGGCGGAGAAGCACTCATCACCGCGGATCACGGCAATGCTGAATTGATGTTTGATGAAAAAACTGGGCAACAATACACCGCACATACGACAAATCCCGTTCCTTTTATTTACGTTGGGCGTCCTGCGCAAGTTGCATTACAAGCGGCGTTATGTGATATTGCGCCGACAATACTATCGCTGATCGATTTGCCGATTCCAGCAGAAATGACTGGACATTCAGTGGTAGAATTAGCCTAGGATTGAGGAGTTGAAGTTGGAACCCAGAAAAAAAGGTCATCTCACGACCATCATCCTACGGCTTCGCCGCGGGGTCCAGATATTAAATGCGTTTACACGGAGCACCTCCTGCGAACGATTAATAAAAAATTCATCGCGGAGCGATTCATCCCCGAGGGGCGCAATCCTCAATCCTCAATCCTTTCACAAACATCGCTGCAATCTTTGCTCGTACGTTCTGAAGTTAGTCATGCCGCTGCTGTTAGTTGGCCTGGCGCTTTGTTGGCAAACAACCGTCTACGCGTCTGACTCGATCAACGACAATAAAGCCAAGTTGCAGGCAATCGCCACACAAATCAATACCGTAAAACAAAATATTGTTAGTTTTCAATCCAAAAAAAATGAAATTCAAACCTCTTTGAAAACGATTGAAATCAATATCGGCTCACTATCTCAAAAAATCCAAAGCACGAATCAAAAAATCACCACACAAAAAAATCTACTCACTTCAACGCAAAAACAACTAACCATAGCAAAACAAAAATTGGCACTTCAGCGAGAATTGCTCGCCGAACAATTACAAGCCGCTTATATTTTAGGTCAACAACCTTATTTGAAAATTTTATTAAACCAAGAAGATCCAAATAAAATCGCCCGTTATTTAGAGTATTATCGAGCGCTCAATCAGGCGCGATTAGCCGTCATCGCAGAAATTAAAGAAACAGCCGAAGAAGTTCAAACCACCTCCGCCACTCTTCAATCACAAACAAAAAATCTGATGGTGGTGCAACAAGATTTGCAAACCCAACAATCCGAGCTGAGCAACCAACATAACGCAAGAACCACCTTATTAAATACGACCGAAAAAGCGATTCAAGATAAAACGCAAGAACTCAATAAATTAATGGCCGATAAAAGCGCGCTCGAGAATATTATCAATACCTTAATCGTCCGACAAAAAGCGGCCCCTCCTATCACATCGGGCATTGATTTCGGTTCGGTTCAAGGAAAATATCACGTACCTGTTGATCACGGAAAGATCATTCAGCAATTCGGCCAACCTATTGCCTTTGGTCGCATGCGTTCTTCAGGCTTATTGATCGCAGCAAATGCCGGACAACCGGTTTATGCTATTTCACCAGGAAAAGTCATTTTCGCCGATTGGCTGCATGGATTCGGATTACTCGTGATCATTCAACACGGAAGTTCTTATTTATCGTTATATGGTCGCAACCAAAACATCACCGTCAAAACGGGTGATATTGTTCAAACAGGCCAACCCATTGGTACGGTAGGAAATAGTGGCGGCTTCAACGCCCCCGCACTTTATTTTGAAATCCGCCACAACGGCACACCGATCAATCCCATCAACTGGTTGCGACAATAGATTTTCCGTAACTATTATAATTCGCCGCGATCGTGTTATCAGCCCACGGTAAACGCATCTAAATTGGCCTAAATTTCGGGCAAGAAAATAGGATTTTAAATGAACTCAATCATTGTTCTGTGCAATGAATTCGGGCGACCCTTTGTGGTCACCCAAAAATTGTGGGCATCTTTGAGACTGGGCACCCACAAGGGGTGCCCCTACATGCGAACATTGTTCCTCGCGGTAATTATCCAAAATTTAGGCCAATTTAGATGCGTTTACCCTGGTTATCAGCCAAAGATTATTGCGGCGATAAGGCTATCCATATAAGATCTTCTGGTGATCATCGGGTTTTTATAGGGAAATAAAAAAAATGCGGGTAATTACTTTATTAAAACTATTGCCAATTATTGTGTTAATGGGTTGTACGATCACGCATATCCCCATGGAATTTGCATCTCAAAATAAACCCCATTTATCTGGCCCCTATGAGCCAGATCCAGATAATGATGGAGATACAAAAGGGATCAATTATTTCCCACAAACAAGACCCGCTACAGGAAATAAAATTTTTATATTCGATCCAACCTACCATGCATGGGCTGCCTATGATAAAGAAGGGGTACTCGTTAACACGGGAAAAGCTTCCGGAGGTAGTTATTTTTGCCCAGATGTAGATAGAGCCTGTAAAACCATTGTCGGAAATCATAAAATAATATCAAAAGGGGGTGCCGGTTGCATATCGCATAGATTTCCATTAAAAACCCATGGTGGAGCACCCATGCCTTACTGTATGCATTTCAGCCCCAAAGGCTATGCAATCCATGGCTCCACTGAAATACCGGATTATAATGCAAGCCACGGATGTATTAGAGTAACTCCTGCTGCTGCTAAATGGCTCAATGAAAATTTCGTCGGTATAGGAACAACGGTTATTGTACTACCCTATCTCCCAAACACATAAAACCTATGCAATTCAGTATAAAAACAAAATTAACAAATCAATGATTTTTTGACCCCCTAAATCCTCCTCCCTCGGTTAGCTTTATCATGAGTCAACTCGTCAACGCGTTTTTGTTCGCGAAGAAATATTTTCTTAAGGTTTTCTTAAGGAAATGAAGTTATACTACAATCAGAAAGAAATGGAATTATGAAGTGATTTATGGTCGCTCAAGAACAAAAAACTCAAGTCGATGAAAAAAAAGCACCCTTTGTGCTTCATTTGACATTTGGAGAGTTGAAATTTGCGATTAGCATAGAACCCGATGGAACAACCACTTCTATTTGCCTGAGCAACCCTAAGAGACCATTACCGACTATCGCTCAACAAGCGCTCATTTCCGCAATACAAAAACTCACCGGCCATAAACCGACCTTTTATGATTTAGAAAGATCCTCTTTACAGTATTCGATTACCACACTAAGCAGCGCCCTGTTTATGCAAGCAGAGGTGCAATCATGAAACGAAAATTAGATGAGTTAGAGAAAAAAGAACAAGCGCGGGCACAAAAAAAATCGCAACGAGAGCAGCAAGAAAAGTTAGAGCAAGAACAGAAAACCGAAATAGCGAAACAACAACTCAGTCGATCGTGGTTAGAAACAACGCCTCCCAATCGGGAAGTTGTTTTTAATCCAGCAGGACAGTCACCTCTCGCGTTATTTGCCCTATTAGAAGCTGCCGCGTCAGAAGCAATAACAACCCTACCACTAAGCCCATCGTCCATTCGACCCAAAATAAAATAATTTTAAATTATAAAAAACGCGGCTAATAGCATAATCGGAAATGCTAAGAAAATCAGTTGAAATTCAAGTTGCCCTTGCATCGGTTGCCAACGCATTAAGGCAAAACCCATCAGCGGCTGAAAAACAATCGCAGCAAAGGCCGTCATCATATTACAAAAAGCAACTGCAACCCCCCGAATATTCTCTGCTGGCCATTGGTTCGCCACTGTATAAATGAGTAAATTCAAGCTGCAACATAATCCCAACATAAAAAGTAATCCGATCATTTCATACAATCGAACATCTTGTGCAAAAATCAACATCAACATCAATACCAAAGCAACCAGAGTACCGCCCTTTAAAAGCCATAGCGGTCTTTGTAAAAACCGATGTGAAACGCCCAAAATAGGCCCACCAAATGCCATACCTAAAAGCACCCAAGCAATCAAACGAGTTGCGCTCTGTTGGTCAAAGTTATGCACTTTCTGAAGAAATAAAGATCCCCATAGATCAACAAATACCGTAAAAATAGAAAAAAAACAAAACGCCAATGCCCCTAATTTTAAAACAGTTGCATCCGTCATGGCTTGTGCAATCGATTGAAATAAAGGCAAAATTGGCTCTTCTTTTTCAGAAGAACGCGCTTGCAAAAGTGGAAAAATCAAAGCGATTAAAACTCCGGCAAAAATACTGACCCAAGCAAATCGTTCCATGACGAATTGCCAACCATATTGTTCAATCACTGGCGGTAATTGGTGCTGCAAAGCCGCCATAGCAAGCAAGCAAGTCATCGAACTGAGCCCAATAGCAAAATGCAAACTCTCTTTTTTAATGCAATGCCCCAAATTAATGACAAGTCCCACAAAGGCGAAAGCCGCGGAAAGCCCCATGAGCAATCGGCCGATAAAACTAATCGCGGCAGAGGGTGCTAATACAAACAAAAAGCTACCGACGCCTAATCCAATAGCTGCAATGAACAACAAATAACCTCGACCATATCGGTTCAACCAATACCCAGCCGGCAATTGCATTAATAAATAGCCCCAAAAAAAAGCTGAATTAAGTAGTCCAACCTGGGTTAAAGAAAGATGATGCTGATAAAGTAAATTATTGACGAATAAATTACCGCACACTTGTGAAAAAACAGCTAATAATAAAAAGAAAGTTAAAATAGGCCAAACCAATAATAGCTTTAGCATCTTATTTATAATCTCATTGGCATAATAACATAAGAAAAGCCTTCCTCTGCCACAGGCTCAATCAACAGGGCGCTATTGGGATCTGATAACATCATACGCAACTGATCTCCGCTCATGATATTACAAATGTCCAATAAATAATTCACATTAAACCCAACTTCTAAATCGGCGCCTTCATAATCCACCATCATTTGTTCTTGCGCTTCTTCTTGTTCTGGATTGTTCGCTGACAAATCTAAACGATGAGAAGAGAAAGACAAACGAACACCTCTAAACTTTTCGTTGGATAAAATAGAAACACGCGTCAAGGCTTGCTTAAGTAATTGCCGATCACAAATAATTTCTTTATCGCAATTTTTCGGAACCACTTTATCGTAGTTCGGGAATTTCCCTTCAACCAATTTTGAAATAAAAGTAAATTTCGCGGATTTAACACAAATATGGCTAGTCCCAACTTTGAGCGTAGCGATTTCATCCGTTTTCTCCAAAAGACGCATCAGCTCAATAACGCCTTTTCGCGGCATAATCACCTGCAAAGATTCCTTAGACTCCACAGCAGTTACCGCATCTGATACTCCCATCGCCAATCGATGACCATCCGTTGCAACAACTCTCATCATGTTCGGCTGAACGTCGAGTAACATCCCATTCAAATAATATCGAACATCTTGCTGCGCCATCGCAAAATAAGTTTTTTCTAACAAATTTTTAAATACGTTTTGCGGCAATGTCCATTCTGTTTTTTCTGGCCCTTCCTCAACGTTTGGAAATTCGCTTGCCGGTAAAGTAAGTAATACAAAATGACTTTCTCCTGATCGAATATTGAGTCGGTTTTTTTCGGTTGAAAGTTTCAAAATCGCGCCCTCAGGCAAAGTCCTACAGATATCCAGTAATTTTCGCGCAGAAACAGTAACCTCACCCGAATCATTAATTTCTTCTTCAAGCTCAATATAACCTGTCAATTCGATTTCCAAATCGGTTGCCGTCATAGCTATCGTGCGATTATGCGCTGAAATCAACACATTCGATAAAATAGGAAATGTTTGTCGGCGCTCGATTGCACCCGACACCAATTGTAACGGCTCTAATAATTGTTCTCGCTGGATGACTAATTTCATAAAATGTTTACCTCTCTAACGTATCTTCTTGTCTCACCAAGACCATGGGGAGCGGTTACTCAACTCGATAAAATTCGAATTAAGTTCGAGTAATCTTCCTTTAAATCATGTGTAGTTTCTATCAGCTCTTTCATTTTTTTACAAGCATGTAATACCGTCGTATGATCTTTCCCCCCAAAAGCATTCCCAATTTCCGGTAAACTGTGATTTGTTAACTCTTTCGCTAACGCCATTGCCATTTGTCTCGGTCGCACAATCGATCGACTTCGGCGTCCAGACATCAAATCCGCCACTTTCACTTTATAATATTCTGCGACAATTCGTTGAATATTTTCGATCGTCACTAATTTATCTTGAAGCGTAAATAAATCTCGAAGCGCTTCTTTAACAAAATCCAACGTGATCGGTCGTCCGGTAAATTCAGCATTAGCCGCAACACGTTTTAAAGCACCTTCTAATTCGCGCACATTAGAACGAATACGTTTCGCAATAAAAAAAGCCACATCATAAGATAAATCGATTTTATTCTGCTCGGCTTTGCTCAGTAAAATAGCCACTCGCGTTTCCAATTCAGGTGGCTCGATGGCCACCGTCAATCCCCATCCAAATCGAGATTTTAACCGCTCTTCCAGCCCATTAATTTCTTTCGGGTAGCGATCACACGTTAAAATAATCTGTTTCCCATAATCTTCAATGAGGGCATTAAAAGTATGAAAGAATTCTTCTTGAGAGCGATCTTTACCGGCAAAAAATTGAATATCGTCGATTAACAAAGCGTCAACAGATCGATAAAAACGCTTAAATTCATCAATCGAATCCGTTTGCAACGCCTTAATCATGTTGACGACAAAGCGCTCAGAATGCAAATAAATAATTTTCTTTTTGGGATTTTTTGACAAAATAGCATTGCCGACGGCTTGCATTAAATGCGTCTTACCTAATCCAACATCCCCATAAATCAAGAGTGGATTGTATGACCCCCCAGGATTTTCGGCGACTTGAGAAGACGCAGCAAAAGCAAATTCATTCGATTTCCCTTTGACAAAATTTTCAAAAGTAAATAATGGGTTTAATGAGCTGCCATACTTGGCTTCAGTTGATTTATCCACAGAGTTATTAACAGGTTCTTTGCCTTTTTTCTTACTGCTTTTTTCTAGCGCACGATTTTTCCCAGAAGTACCCACTTCAATGGAAACTTTAAGTGATTGATGCCCGCTGATTTCGTGGGTTAATGCAGTAATTTCCCCTAAAAATTGCTTTTCAACTTGGCTACAAACAAAATTATTAGGCGCGTATAAAATCAACGAGTTACAATCATAATCGGCTTGCAATGGCTTGAGCCACGTATTGAAATCTTTTTCTGAGCAACTATCCTCCAAGCGATCAAGGCATTGCTGCCAAAGATTGACATCCTTATTCATAAAAAACAGAGCTCTCTTACAGATAGTTGCTAAAAAATTATGGGGCCAGTTTATACTGCTTCAAAAAACTTATCCACAGTTTTTCAAAGCGAATTCTTGCCCGCCATCATTCCGCGAAATGACGGGGAATTGGATTGCTTCGTCGCTGACGCGCGCTTCGCAATATACAAATAACAACGCAAAAATAATTAATGAACGGCAAAACTCGCGGTAAAAAATTCAGAACTCGGGTTATATTAAAACTCCGCCTTCGGTTTTCTCGCCAAAAGCTCAATCACAGCTTGCTTTGCAGAAATTTCATTTTGCAAAATACGGTATACTTGTTTACAAATCGGCATTTCGACATGATATTGTTCTGCAAGTACCATAACTTGTTTTGCCGTATGCGATCCTTCAGCGACTTGGCCGAGATTTTTTTCAGCCTCCTCGGCTGTCTTTCCGCACGCAAGCGCTAATCCTAATCGACGATTGCGTGATTGATCATCGGTACAAGTCAACACCAAATCGCCAACGCCGGAAAGACCCACGAAGGTTTCTTGCTTTGCCGCCATCGCGATTCCTAAGCGAATCATTTCTGCTAACCCTCGCGTGATCAAAGCACTTTTCGCATTGGCGCCAAAACCTAATCCATCACTTGCTCCGGCTGCGATTGCAATCACATTTTTGATGGCGCCGCCTAATTGCACACCGATTAAATCTCGCGATAAATACACGCGGAAATGGCCCTGATTAAATAGCGCGACTAAATCTCGACCAAAATCATCATGATGCGTCGCGATAGTCACCACGGTCGGCAATCCTTTTGCCACCTCTTTTGCGAAAGAAGGTCCCGATAAAACAGCCATGCTTCGATCGCCCAAAATTTCCTGAATTGTTTCATGAAAGAGCCGATTTGTTTTTGGGTCAATACCTTTTGTTGCAGAAATGATGCGCGCCTGATCAGTAAGATAGGGTTTAATTGCGATTAATGTTTGGCGAACCGCATGACTGGGAACTGCTAATAATATATCTTGTCCGTCGCTTACGGCTTTTGCCAAGTCACCTTCCACCTGAATGGATGACGGGAAAGGAATACCCGAAAGATATCGATCATTACAATGTGTTTGTTGCATCAAAGTAACTTGCTGCAAATCATATTCCCATAAACAAATAGGCGTTTGGTGTTTCGCCAAATGAATCGCCAACGCCGTTCCCCAAGAACCTGCGCCCAAAACAGTTATTTTTTTTTGCGAAAAAATTAGCTTACTCATCAATAAAAATAAGTCCTTGTAATTGATAACGTGAACAACTTGAAGCTGAATATACAATACTTGGTGAATTTTTATAAGAGGAAAGTCTGGTGAATTTTATGAAAACTCTACAAAACATGAATGCACGCTATAAAAAACTGAGTGCTATTGTGAAAGAACAATACAAATTCTTTTTACTGCTTTTCGTTTGCTGCCATTTTTTTCTGTCGATAAATCGCATCAAAATTCATCGGCGCTAAAATAACCGGGGGAAAACTAGCTCTTGTCACTAAACTTGAAATCGCCTCTCGAGCATAAGGAAATAAAACCGTCGGCACATAGGCTTCAAGGATGTGATCAAGTTGCTCTTCAGGAAAACCGGTAATTTGAAAAATACCCGCTTGTTGAGCTTCGACAAGAAAAACTGTTTTTTCTTCCGTCGTAGCGGTCACAGTCACCGTCAATGCAACTTCATAAACTTGAGTTTCCAAGCAAGCATGATTGATATTCAAATCAACTGAAATTTCCGGACGATAATCCTGCTGAAAAATTGCGGGTGCAGCAGGAACTTCTAATGATAAATTTTTTATATAAATTCGAAGCACTTCGAGCTGAGGAAGATTTTGCGTTGTTTCAGTCATATTATTTTCCCTACGTTATATTAATAAAATTGCGACCATGAGCTGCACATTTCGTCTTTTGGCTTTGTGGCAAAAGAGCTCGCAGGAGTCATGCACGACTAATATACGCCTATTGTTCTCTCCCCGCCGAGAAACCAAAATCTGAACGTTCTTGTATCACCACGATCGCGATGAATAATTACATTCAAGCCTGTTAATACAGGCCTCAAAATTTCTTTCATGGGCAATATATTTAGGATTTTTCCGTCGGAAATCCAGCATTATTCCAGGCGCTCATTCCACCAGCTAAAATTTTAATCGCTGCAAATTGCTTTCCCTTGCCTAATTTGGAAGATATCTGAATAGCGTCCGCGCCCGTTTGATCCACTAAAAGAATCATGCGATCTTTATAGCGATCTAATTTCGACAAATCTTTAGTTAGCTCTTCTTTCGAAAGATTAATCGCGCTAACAATGTGCCCCGCTTGAAAGATGGCTTTTTGACGTAAATCGATAACAACTGCTTTTTCGTTATTGATTAAATCAACGGCCATTTGTGGGGTAACGCGGCGAGGTGCTATAGCTTGCGCGTACATTTCAACGATAAAAACAGCAATAAGCGTTGCTAACAACCCTGTAACAAGCCACGCATGCTGCTGCGCAAAAGCGATGATATCAGACATAAAAAATTTCAATCCCCGATTTTTTACTCAAAACACAGACCCCTATACACCATGATCATGATGATACATGAACATTCAAATTTTGGATGATTTTTGATAAAAAATTAACGAAAAATCGGAATATACATAGTATACATGAAAATTTTAAGAAGATTTTTCGTCAAAAACGGCCAAAAAAGATAAATATTCCCATTTCATGGGAACATTACTCAGCAACACCACCACGATCAACTAACTCCACATACGCAATCGGCGCTGAGTCATTTTGGCGATAACCGCATTTCAAAATACGTAAATAGCCGCCCTGTCGCTCCTTGTATCGACGGCCTAATATTTCAAATAATTTACGAACAGCATCCTTATTGCGTACTCTTGAAAAAGCTAAACGTCGATTCGCAACGGAATCCTCTTTCGCCAATGTGATCAAAGGTTCTGCAATTCTTCTCAGTTCTTTCGCTTTCGGCACTGTTGTTTGAATCAACTCATGCTCAATCAAAGAAGCCGTCATATTACGAAGCATTAAATTTCTATGTTGAGACATACGGCTTAAGGGCCGACCACTTTTACGATGACGCATAATTTATTCCTTCCAATAACAATTTCATTTATTTTTGTAACTACATCCTTCGTCTTTTGGCAAAAAAACCATCCAAAATCTGAACGTTTTCATATCATCGCGATCTCGATGAATAGTTACTTACTCTTCAGACAATTTCTCATCTTCAGCCATCTGCGCTAGCTGAATAGCCTCTTTCTCTTTCTTTTCATCCCGTAAAAATGAAGGTGGCCAATTGATCAGGTGCATACCCAGCGATAGTCCTCTGGCGGATAAAATATCTTTGATTTCGTTCAAAGATTTCTTACCTAAATTTGGCGTTTTTAACAAATCGGATTCGGCGCGTTGAACTAAATCACCAATATAATGGATGTTTTCAGCTTTTAAACAGTTCGCCGAGCGTACGGTCAATTCCAAATCTTCTACCGGCCTTAACAAGATCGGATCAAATTCTTCTTCCTCTTTAACCGGCTCTTTCAACAGATCACTATCCAAATCGACAAATGCGGCTAGTTGCAATTGAATAATTGTTGCCGCACGACGAATGGCCTCTTCAGGGTCCATCGTGCCATTCGTTTCGATATCCAAAATCAACTTATCCAAATCAGCGCGACCTTCATAACGAGCGCTGTCCACCGTATAAGCAATACGCTTAACAGGACTGTAGCTCGCGTCCAGTTGCAACACACCGGCTGATTTTTCTTCGCCTTCTGTTAACAGCGCTCTTTCTTGTGCGGGCTCATACCCTCGACCACGACGAACTGTTAACTCCATGTTTAATTCACCCGTTGGTGCTAAATGGGCAATCACCAATTCTGGGTTTAAAATTTCAACATTATTTTGATCGGCCAAATCAGCGGCCGTAACAACACAAGCCCCCTTCTTTCGTAAAGTTAAAACAGCTTCTTCTTTATCCATCGGCAATCTTAAAGCAATTTTCTTTAAATTCAGCAAGACAATAATAATATCTTCTTCCATACCCTCTTTTGTGCTGTATTCATGCAATACACCTTCAATGCGCACTTGGGTTATAGCATGTCCTGGCATGGCTGCTAACAAAATCCTACGTACGGCGGTACCGACTGTATGGCCAAAGCCTCGCTCTAAAGGCTCCAAAGTTATTTTGGAGTGAAAAGGAGAAATGCGCTCAATTTTTATTTCCTTCGGCGTTAAAAATTCATCGGGTTTATGATACATACCTTCATTACCTCTGTTGTTACTTCGAATACAATTCAACAATAAGCGACTCATTAATCTCAAGCGGCATATCATTGCGCTCTGGAATGCGTCTAACAATCCCTTTGTATTCTTCTGGTTTCACATCAAGCCATTCAGGCAAAACGCGTTGTTTTGCCATCTCCATTGCTTGCTGAATACGCCCTTGCTTTTGGCATTTCTCTCTAATAATAATTTCATCACCAGTTTTAAGCTGGTAGGAAGGCAAGTTCACCGTCCGAATTTCTTTGCCATTATTAACACTAATACTACGATGAGAAACAAGCTGTCTTGCCTCTTTTCGAGTACGGGCAAATCCCAGTCGAAAAACAATATTATCTAAACGCATTTCTAATAAACGGAGAAGTGACTCGCCCGTGGAGCCTTTCATTCTACTGGCTTTTTCAAAATACGTTCGAAACTGCCGCTCCAAAATACCATACATGCGCTTCGCTAATTGCTTCGCCCTAAATTGCTTACCATACTCAGATAATTTTCCACGTTTGGCACCATGTTGCCCAGGCGCAATACTTACTTTACATTTTGATTCGCGAGGTGTTACGCCACTAAACAACGATAAATCTTGCTGTTCTCTTCGTTCAATACGTCCACGTGGACTAAAATTTCTAGCCATTTAAGCCTCTTTACTAAAATTGATTTAAACTCTTCTTTTTTTAGGGTCACGGCATCCATTATGAGGAACACCGGTAACATCTTCAATCGATAAAATTTTCAGGCCAGACCCGTCAAGTGCGCGAATTGCTGACTCTCGGCCGGGGCCGGGGCCCTTAACTTTAATATGAATTTGTTTTAGCCCAACTTTCTCAATGACTTCTTTAGCCAGTTCACTGGCCGCCACTTGAGCAGCAAAAGGTGTACTTTTTCGGGATCCTTTAAAACCTACTTTTGCGCAACTAGACCACCCTAACACATTACCTTGCACATCCGTGATGGTGATGATGGTATTGTTAAACGTTGCCCGTATATGCACAACACCCTCAAATACTTGCTTTTTCTTGCTGCGTTTACGCACAGGCGTTTTTGTTAGCTGAGGCTCTTTAGTATCTTCTTTTTTCGCTACCATGTAATCATTCCTATTGGTTATCTCTTACAAAAAAACACGCTCTACCCTTTCAACTTCTTTTTATTTTTTCCTTTGCGAGTTCGCGCATTGGTCCTTGTGCGCTGCCCTCGAACAGGCAATCCCCGTCGATGACGAATACCTCGATAAACACCGATTTCGCCCAACGACTTAATATTCAGTGCGACCTCTCGCCGCAAATCACCTTCAATTTTAAATTTTGCAACCTCCGCACGAATTCTTTCCAAATCGGCTTCGGAAATATCTTGTACTTTTTTGGAAGGCTCTATGCCAGCCGCTTCGCAAATTTTTAATGCGCGATTTTTACCAATACCAAATATTGCAGTTAATGCA
>MGXI01000055.1 GCA_001801315.1 Gammaproteobacteria bacterium GWF2_41_13
TGTATGATGGTATAAAAAGAATAATTATTGGGTACGGAAAAGGTGGATCGCGCCCAAGTCTTGCCTCCATCCAATGAAAAAACAGTCGAAGAATGGTGGTTCTCGTCTATTTCACTGACGACAAGATTGTTGTTATTCGCATAGAATGATTGAACATGCACAGAGGGTGTCACAAAAAACGTATTCCAGGTATTGCCACTATCGTTGCTGACATACACGGCTTGATCGGTTATGGCATACAGTGTTTGCCTATGGATGGCTTGATCTAAAACAACTTGCTGTACATTCTTGTCACTCAAAGTTTTGGACCAAATATCGCTTGGCATTTTAATATTTAGGCCATCATTGGTTGCAACGAATAGAGCGTTATCTGGCATTTGAGCAATGGTATTGACTTGTAATGCGTAAATTATTTTTTGCAATGGATACTGGGGATTATTTAACTCGCCGTGATAAAGTATGCCCGCTACGCCTAAATACAGGTCATTATTATCAATCGCAACAGTATTACTGGGCGTATTGTAGAGTAGTGTCAAATCACCCTGATGAAAAGCATAAAAACCACTATCTAGTCCGACATATAACTCCGACGTTGTTTTGAAAAAGTAACTAAACGAATTTGATGCGAATGATTTTTCGCTGACCACTTTGCCGTCAATCGGTCTGATTTCATACCAGCCATCAGCGCCGACCATATTACCGACCGCGTAAATCATGTTTTTAAAGAAGGCTATTCCTTTGATTTGAACTTGATCTGAACCTAATGTGTTAGTCCAAGTTGCGCCATCATCGTGGCTAATATACACGCCATAATTTGGTTTCCCGAGTGTTGTGCCTACACAAACATTTTGACCACTACCGACAATGAGGTTGATATTATTAAGGTAGAGACCGGGCGACGCCGCTTGTGTCCAAGTTTTTCCAGTGTCATGGCTGATAAAAATGCTATTTTTTGTAGCGACAAAAATATCGGTATTTTCAACATCGAAAACCGTAATACCTGGTTGAAAAAAGCGTAATTGCCACGTTTGAGCATCATTGCTACTAACATACAAACCTTGATTGGAGGCAAGGTAAATTAAGCCATTGGCATCGTGCATTTGATAATTTCCGCCGCTACTGCTGTCAGGTAACGAGGACTTTGCCCAAGTAATTCCTTTGTCAATGCTATAAAACACCCCTTCATTGGTATTTAACGCAAGATAATTTCCATTGGCAAAAATGGAAATTATCTTATTGGAAGCGTTAGGGCCATTAAATGGCGTTTGAAGTAAGTGGCGATCTTGCGAGGATTGTGCCAAGTTAATACGCAAATCAGTCGCTTGGGCGGCTTGTAGGCACGTAATAGAAATAAAATAACTGATTAATACAATCAGACCATTTTTGAAAAAAAATTTGAACAACACAAGCGAACTCCCAAATTATTATAATTATTATTGCACTTTGTTAGGTTATGCGAGCGAATCGCACTATTATGCTTCTGCCATTGTGAGATACGCTGTTTTTTTCGTCATTGCGAGGAGTGCCGAACCCGGTTTTATTCTCTGGATTGCTTCGTCGCTAACGCTCCTCGCAATGACGGCGGAGTGGATTGCTGCGGCTACGACCCACAATGGCCGCATAAAAACGTCCAACAAAACACGAAATTCGCATTCCTGCATCAGAGTATAGCGTTTTTATCACTCCCTGTCATTTTTTACGCAAATCGTGTCGATGTATCTCGCAAGTATGTGCTTCGAAAAACTGTTGATGCTCGAGTGCATGTTGATGAAAAGATTCATCGTTTGGAACAATTTCAATGATACGCTGAAATTGATCGAAGTTTTCTGGAATATTTTTCTGAAGATTTAGAAGAACCTCCTGTGTAGGGGATTGTTCGATATCACAACCAATTTGAATCGGTGGTGGTATGGGCAAGGATTCACCGACGAGTTGATGCGGAATGAAACTAACATCGCGAAATGTCCATAACAAATCATTGAGCTGATTGGCTTGTATCATACTTTCAGCAAGTACATAGACTTGACAATTTTGCTCATACGCTTTTTCTAGTACGCGACAAGCCAATCGCAAGATCTCTTGAGCATTTATTTCACTTGTCAAATAAAAATCCACTCTTGTCATAGTTGGCTCGCTATCATTTATTCGTTACAATGCGTTTTTAATTTTGTACACTAATTTCTATAACAGTTTACTAGAATGATTATTTTTTTTCGAGCATAATTTATGAGCCAATCGTCTCGTTATTCACATTCGCGGATTGTTATCGTTTATTTAATGCGTGAAGTGTTTTATACCATGATTGCGATCACGACCCTCCTAGTGCTTGTGTTTATTTTTAATCGACTTGTTCGTTATTTATCGTATGTGGCGAGTGGAAAATACGCCTTTCATTTGCTATTTCATTTGGTTGGATTGGAATTGCCGATTTTATTCGGATTATTACTGCCTTTAGGGTTATATCTCAGTGTTTTTCTCAGTTATGGACGTCTCTATGCGGATTCTGAATTAACGGTGCTTTTTTCGTGTGGATTTACGCGCAGACAGTTGCTGGAAGTGACATTATTTTTTTCTACCCTTTTAATGTTTGTTGTCGCGGTGTTGATTTTATATATCGGCCCGATTGTGTCTAAACAACGAGATCAACTGATGGATTTGGCTGATACCAAAACGGCTTTGAGCACTTTAGTACCAGGCCGATTTCAGGCAACACCGAATGGATTGCATGTTTTTTATGTGGAGAAAGTACCGACTCAGCATCCCGATAAAATGGAAAATATTTTTATTGCGGATTTCGTTTCTTCTTCTACAGATCCTACCAAACATGAAATTCCCCATTGGGATATTGTGTCAGCACAACAAGGAGAAGAAATGATTGATCCGGCCACTAAAGCAACTTATATGGTGGCTTCTCAAGGGAATCGTTACAGCGGCATTCCGGGAAATCGAGATTTTGAAGTCACTCAATTTGGTCGCTATGGAGTTAAGCTGGATACACCAACCGTATCAGGCCGTAATGAAGGCGAGGAGGTTATTCCTACGCTTGAATTAGCGCGAGAAATATTCAAACAACCGAATTATATGGCCGAATTTCAATGGCGCATTTCCTTACCTATATCAGTCATCATTTTAGCAATGATTGGCGTCGCATTAAGTTATGTACGACCCCGACAAGGTCGTTTTGCTAAATTAGTACCGGCTGTTTTAATTTATGTTTTTTATGCCAACATGTTATTTATCAGTCGAAGTTGGCTTGAAAATGGACAGGTTCCCTGGTGGGTTGGTGCAGGGTGGGCGCATTTATTGATGTTGTGTTTCGCTATTATTTTATTAAAACGATTTATGCGGATGAAATAATTCATGAAAATTATCACTCGACATATTCATGGTACGATTGTCAGTGCATGGATATTGGTGTTATTTATTTTTTTAGGCATTCAGTGTTTCATCGCTTTTGTCAGTGAATTTGGCGATATTGGAACGGGTAATTATCATTTGTGGGAAGCATTTCATTACGTATTATGGAGCATGCCCAGTTTCATTTATGGATTATCATCTATGATCGGTTTGTTGGGATGTTTATTAGGCCTTGGGCATTTAGCGTCTCACAGCGAGTTGATTGTCATGCGCGTTTCAGGCGTGTCTAAGCTACAAATTATTGGATGTGTCTTCAAAGTGGCTTTGGTTTTTGTGTTGTTTATGTTTTTTTTAGGAGAATATGTGGGGCCTACTGCGTTGGCTTCGGCTAAAACGATGAAGCGAATGGATATGTATGGAACCAATGTTTTTAATACGGTACACGGTATTTGGCTGAGGGAGGAACAGCGATATATTCACATTGAAACATTGGTGGCGGGTATCCGATTAGAAGGTATTACGCAATATCAATTTGACGATCATCATCAACTGCTATCAGCGCTCTATGCAAACAATGCGACTTATGACAAAGAACAATGGGAATTTAATGATGTGGTTGAAACGCACTTCAGTCCGACCGGTGTTTCGACTGATCACTTCGATCATCAAATTTGGCAGACAAAAATCAATCCAGCACTTTTCAATCTTTCTCAAATCGATCCACAAGAAATGACCTTACGGCAATTATGGCGATTTATCGCTTATCGGAAATCGAATGGATTAGAAACGAGTAATTATACACTCGAGCTTTGGCAGCGTTTATTGCAACCTGTTGCTGCATTGATATTAATTTTACTGGCTGTACCTTTTGTATTTGGGCCTTTGCGTACAGTAGCGATGGGTTTTCGTATCGTGATTGGCGTAGGCATTGGTTTTTTATTTTATGTCCTCAATCAATTTTTTGGGCCTTTAACGGTAGTGTATCAAATACCCTCTATTGTAGGGGCTGGGTTGCCAGCACTATTATTTTTAGTGATTTTTATTATTTTATTGTCGAGAGCGCCGTAAGGAAGGGTTATGATTCATACCAATAAAACCATCGCGAAGCGATGCTCATTTTCTCAACCCTCAATCCTCAACCCTAAATTCCTGTTTAATCCTCGTTATTGGCCATTACTTTTATTGTATAGCTTATTGCGTTTATTGATTTTGTTACCTTATCGTATTCAAATGAAAATAGGGGCTGGAATCGGTTGGCTTTTATACCGTTTCCCTTCACGCCGACGACGTATCATCGAAATCAACTTGCTGCGCTGCTTTCCTGAATTGTCAAATCAAGCGCGGCAACAACTTGTTTTAGAAAATTTTAAAGCCATGTTTATGTGTATTTTTGAAAGCGCGTTAGCATTTTTCGCGTCTGATAAGAAATTACAGCCGCTCGCACACCTGACAGGAATAGAAAATTTAGAACGCGCTCTAGAGAAGGGGAAAGGGGTAATTCTATTAAGTGGGCATTTTACCACATCCGATATGGCGGTTCGTTTATTGAATCAACACTTACAAAAACCAGCACATATCATGTATCGCCGACATAATAATTTACTGATGGAGTTTATTATGGGAAGCGGTCGAAAGCGTCATTGTGAAAAGACGATTGGTAAAAAAGAAATTGTTTCCTTGTTTAAAAGTTTGAAAGATAATCGGATTGTTTTTTATACGCCCGATCAAAATGCGGGCAGTCGCGGTACGTTTGTGCCTTTTTTCGGGATTCTGGCTTCTACCTTTGATGTCACTGTACGTATTGCTAAAAAAAGCGATGCCTGTGTTGTACCATTTGTCTATGGCCGTCGAACAGATGGAACGGGATATGATTTGCAGTTATTGCCGATATTAACAGATTTTCCTGGTGACAACTTAAGTACCGATGTTGCGCAAATTAATCAGATCATTGAAAGCGCTGCCCGTCAATATCCAGCGCAATATTTCTGGGCGCATCAACGTTTTCGATCAAGACCCGCTGGGGAATCACCTTTTTACCAGTAATTCCTGCGTTAGATGAGATGCGCGAGAATTACTTTCTTTTTATCTTATCTTCAATTTGGTTCTGCGTTGAATGAGGGGCGTGGTTATTTCGTTGGATATTCTTGTCCGCGCTAAAGCAATTCATTCTTTCATCATTGCGCAATTTTAATGGGCGTTTCATGGTGAAAAAATATTTTTTTAACGGGGCCTTCCCAGGCGATCGCGCCGGAGAAATTTTCTTGAGGCGTAAAACGGTGCAATTGCCAATGATTCGTACTTTGGTGATCAATCGATACGAAACGAGCGGGATGATTGAGTTCATGATTGACTTCAAAGCGATTCAATCCATAAGAGAGCCCTTCACCCGTTGCTTTAATAAAGGCTTCTTTGCATGTCCAGATTCCATAAAAAGCGTTTAATTGTTGATCTGTTGGCAATTGACATAACCGCTCATATTCACGTGGATGGAAAAAACGCTGCGCTAAATCGAGATGCTCAACAGGCCGATGATATTCAATGTCGATTCCAATAGGATGATCTTGAGTCAAAGCGATCGCAGCATGTTGTTGGCTGTGCGATATGTTAAAGTGTACTGAAGATGCGGGTATTAATACATACGGTTTTCCATGCGCATGATGACCTAATTGGATATGTGTTGGTATGCATTTCAAGTAATCTGCGAGTAATAAACGTAACAGGGCATGCGTGATTGTGTAGTTTTGTCGATCCTTCAAAAAATGAAAGCGATAGGCGATGTTTTTTTCTTCTTGATTGAGATATTTTTCAAGCGTATTGATTTGTGGTAAAAATTGTTGCAGATCAATTACCCAAACATGAATCGCAGGAATTAAATCATCAGCAGGCGGAATTGCTATTTTACGTTTTATTGAATCCATTCGGGCATTATCGTCGCATGTGTGCTGAAAATCAAATGCGACAAAATACATCCAAGTTGTCATTGCGAGGTATGCCCGAAGCAATCCAGAACAGAAGCTGGATTGCTTCGGGCATACCTCGCAATGACAAAATAATGAGAAAGGTAGGTCAGCTGGCGTTTTAATTCTCCGATAACTTTTATTATCGGAGATTGCGTATCAGTGGAACCATTAATGATTCCACGTTGGTGTTACGGTTCACTTCACATACAACATCTTCCCGATAACTTTTTCGAAAAGCTTCTTTCACATCATTCACGACTTGTTTTTGCTCTGTTTCTTGTCCTTTTTTGTAATTCCCTAATTTACGAGAAACTAACACAGTTGCAAGTGTTGTTGATTCTTTTTTGCCATCTCGTTTCCCTCTTTGGATATTTTCTTGAATTTGAATGTTTTGGTAATCTGATGATGAGTTTTGTATATCTATACGTACGCAATCATTTTTAGCAATTGTTCCTGGTTTTCCCCACAATGAAGCATAATCTACTTTTTTATCCTCAAGTATATCCTCCACAGCCTCTGAAACGCGATTTGAGGTCTTTGCTTTTTTAAATGGATCTTTTGAAGAAACACACGATATTTTTTCAACTCCTTTATTCTCTTCCTTACAATAAAAGAAATTTGGCTTGTAATATTGGTTATTTTTATTTTTCATACATGTTACCTCCTTTGTATCACCGTGGCGCGGCGAATAGTTTTACTCTAAGTAAAAACTTTTTTTATAGCTCGCGTGATTTGATCTAAACGAGCCGCCAAACTACCCGTATATCCAATCGCTAGGCGAACTAATCCAGGAGATAATCCCATTTGAGTTTGCTCTTCGTTTGAAATTTCTGATGAGGTGGATGAGCCTGAACAACTCATTAACGTATCAAAATAGCCGAGCGATACGGCGATTAGCCCAAATTTTTCTTCATTTTGTAAAACGGATAATAATTTTTCTGCTCTTTCACGCGTTCCGCAATCAATAGTCAACATGCCGCCAAAACCATAATTTTCATTAAGCATAGATTTAAATAGGATATGTTCTGGGTGAGATGGTAATCCGGGATACTGCACTTTCACGCCAAGTGCTTGTAGCCGTTCTGCAATCGCCATGGCGCGAACACTATGTTCGCGCATGCGTAACCCTAAATGAGGTAGTCGCTGAATGACATCAAAAGCCACACGCGGATCAATAGTCGGACCCAAAAGCATCAGACGCCCTTCCTGTAAATCCATCAGTTGATAAATGAAATTTTTCGACGCACAGATGGCACCAGCAACAATATCGCTCGCACCATTAATGAATTTAGTCATGGAATGCACAACGATATCAGCACCTAGTGCTATTGGAGAAATTAGCATCGGTGTAAATGTGTTATCGACAACCAACCGAATAGCGTCGTGGGATTGATGAGCGATTTTTGCCAACGCTGGAATATTTGCAATGGTCAATAAAGGATTACCCATTGTTTCAGTGTAAATCACTCTTGTTTTTGGCCTAATAGCTGCTTTGATTGCATCTAAGTCCGTTGGATGAACGAAAGTCACTTCAATATCCATCGTTGGGAAAATATTTTCTAAAAGCGCATGAGTGCCTCCATAGATTTGATGACTCGCAATGATGTGGTCACCTCGATGGCATAACTGTAGTAACGTACAAGCAATAGCTGAAATACCGCTGGCGGTTGCTATGGCGCTTTCAGATCCTTCCATCGCCGCTAAATAGCGACACAGGACATTCACGGTCGGATTAAAATTACGGCTATAAAGAAAAAAATCGCCCTCTTCTGGCGATTTTTTACCCTGGAAAATTTGCGTCATCATGGCAGGATCTAATACCGTAAAAGTGGACGAACGTTCGATTGAGGGGGTAACGCCGCCATGTTCGCCAAATTCTCGACGCACCGAAACAATGGCTTCTTCTGGATTATATTTTTTCATGATAAGTCCTTATGAATTAAATGTTACGGTGAAAATGTATCGGAACTTTTTGTGTTTGTCGATGTAAAATAGAGTTTTTCGCCTCGACAAACGGTAGCGAATTGAAAGGTATGTTCTCCAATCAACAGTGACGAAAAGGCTCTATTGATCTCAGTTACTTTTTCAGAAGATAAGGGGATTAATAACTGCCCTATTTTGCTGTGCATAAGGTTAAAATCTCTTTGTGTGATTCCTGTAATCATCTTTTTTAATTTTTCTCGTAACAAAAAAAGATCATTATTTTTTAAAAAACCTGTCGCGAGTATTGTGCCATCGGACGTGATTAGTAATCCTCGATACGTAACCATGATCGGATTAAATTTAGCGACAATTTGTTGTGCTTTGACTAACTCACTGGCAGGAAATAAAATACGTGGATCAAACCCTCTTTCCGTATAATGCGAATAAGACCGCACCGTCGTATGGAAATGCTCTGGCTGTTGAAGCCAATAATCAGCCGATGAAAGGTTCAGGGCGTTGAGTATCTGATGACATGCGACTGAAAAATGTTGAATTAAAAAATCCGGAAATGGGTAACCCAACGCAATCCCTGTCGGTTTCCAAAAACCTTCATCGGCAATCCAATCGTCGTCTGCCCGAATAAAAAATTTTTCCTTAATCGCATCGATAATAAATTGAGAAACACCTTGAGAATTTGCAATTAAGCGAAGTGCATCGTAACGAGAACATAATTCTGTCCACATTTAGGTATCATCATTTACAGAACCAGTTTGCGTTGAATCGAGTGAAAGATACCGTTTCACCTTGGCTTTTTTGAAAAGCCCTTGCGTATAAAAACTATAATCCAAATTGCCATATCCATCAGACATACTTTCTGAGAAAGCTTGTTGCTTTAAGCGATCCATCATTGTTGGTAAAGTAATTTGAACTTGGGTTAAGCGAATGAGCACATAATCACCAGAAGCTAATGATATCCCTCGTTGTGTCGGTACTTTATTCGGCCTTTGCATTTGAAATGCGGCCATCAAGATTTCAGGAAAAAGCGTTTTATCTTTAGATTTAACGTTTTGTTTAGATTGCCACGATAGCAAAAATGAAGAGGCTGCAACTTTAGGAGGTACCCCTGTTTTTAAAACAGCGAGTATTTTTTGCCCCACGCTTTCGGCTTGTGCTTTTGCTGCTTGATCTTGTAACTGTTTAGCAATGTCTGCTTTAACTTGATCAAAAGGTTTAATTTGTGCGGGTTCATATTGATGTAAACGAAGCACAACCACTGTATTTTCATCTAAATTAATGGGCGCACTGTTATTATGTTGGATGATAACATCATCACTAAAAGCGGCCTGTAAAATTCGGGGATCTTTTGTAAAAGCATCATCCCCTCCTTGTCGTGTGAATAAATTTGTCGTTTGTATTTTGAGGTTCAAAGCAGTTGCTGTAGGCGTTAAAGAATTCGGTGTTTCGTAGGTTAAATTGGCTAATTTATCATTTAAATTAGCAAATAGTTGTTCTGCTTTTTGTTGGCAGTAGGCCTGTGTAATTTTATCTTTAACTTGGTCAAAAGACAGGATTTTTTCAGGTTTAACATTGATGACTTTCAATATTTGATATCCTTGTGATGTACGAATAGGCACGGAAATATCACCTATTTTCATTTTCATCAAGGCATCCCGAATGACATCTGTGACTTGCCCTGCGTTAATCCAAGCTAATTGCTTTACATCGACAGCTGTGCTTTTGTCGTCGGAGTACTGCTGAATCAATTTAATAAAATCAGTGCCTGATTTTATTTGCTGCGTAATGGTGTTGATTAATTGGTTTTCTGCATCCAATTGTTTTTGCGTTTCCTGTGTAGGCAAAGGTAGATTAATATATTGAATTTGCCATTGGCGAGGAATGGTATAAGCAGCTATGTTAGACTGATAAAAATCTTTCAGCTGCGATAAAGTTGGGTGTATCGACTGCACCAAATCATTCAACGATAACCGAAGATAATCAATACTTACTTTCTCGGTAGTTTTAAATGCATCTGAATGTTGTGTATAGTAATCCTGTACGGCTTGATTCGACACAATCACGTTAGATAAAAAACGATTTTTAGGAATAATGAGATAATCAAAACTGCGAGATTGGTTAACCAAAGCAATCGAACGATTAATTTCATTCGGCAATACAAAGGTCGTATCAACAAACCCGCTCCTCACCTGGTTTATTAAGATTTTGTCGTTCAATTGTTGGAAAAACGTTTCGGGCGTATAAAGCATACGACTTAAGAGCTCTTCAAAACGAATACTGGAAAAAACGCCATTGATTTGAAAAATAGGGATTTTTGCGAGCGTTGCATCGGTTAATTCAGGGGCAACCACAAAACCATCGTGTGTCGCATTTTGTATTAAAGTAGCATCGGAGATCATCGATTGCAAAGCTGCTTCTTTGAGCGCCGTTGTGTTTAGAGCCATGCCGCTAATTGGCTGATTTATTCTTTGTTGTTGTTTGTATTGGTTGTAAAAAAATAAAAAATCGTGTTGTGTGATTTTATCGCCATTCACTGTAGCAACAAGCGCTTCATTAGATTGACCATACAGATAACTTTTAACGCCCCACAAAATGAAAGGAATACAAACACCAGCCACAATAATCGACGCAATCCATCCTTGAAATTTTTCTCGAATAAATTGCAACATGGTTCTTGTCTATCCTTCCAAATGCTGGCGGAGTGGACGGGACTTGAACCCGCGACCCCCGACGTGACAGGCCGGTATTCTAACCAACTGAACTACCACTCCAAAAAATCAACTATACCCTTCGTTCTTTTGTTTTCGGCTTTGTTGGCTCAAAGTTCGCAACAGTCCTGTATTATTGATACACTTCTGCGCTCTCTCCTCACCAACCCAAAAATCTCATTCGCGGGCAGTATATGCACTGGTGGGTGCTGAGGGGCTTGAACCCACGACCCCCGCCTTGTAAGGGCGATGCTCTACCACTGAGCTAAGCACCCCATTGCATAGGGCGCAGAGTCTACGTTATTTTTAAAAAAACGCAATGTTATTTTTTATTTACGGCGTCTTTGAATTTCTTGCCTGCTTTAAAAATAGGTAATTTTTTGGCGGCAATTTGAATGGTTTCTCCCGTTAATGGGTTACGTCCTTTTCGAGCAGATCTTTTTGATAATTTAAACGTCCCAAAGCCGATTAAAGTAACTTCTTGATCTTTTGATAACGCCTTGACAATTGTTTCCAACATTGTGTCGAGTATTTCTCCTGCTTTGTTTAAAGACAAATCAGCTGCATCCGCTATTGCTTTAATCATTTCACCCTTATTCATAATTAGATTCCTCTCCATTGAAAGATGTTAAAAAATTCATTATTTTTCTTTACGATAGTTCAAAATTATTGCCTTGAAATATCGAAATATAATAAAGAAGGTGAATTTATACCAATACTTCAAAAGTACTGTCAAGCTTATTCCGCCAGTAAAATGCGAACTCGTGATTTTGTGCTCATTTTCCCAATGTCAACTGAATAGTTATCTTATTTTTTTGTATTTTTCTTACGCGATGTTTTTGCGGACGAAACTCGAGACAATTGCTTTTTGGTTTTAAGCGGTTTTGGATAATGCTGCAAAGCTAAGCGCAATACGTCTTCGATCCATCGGACCGGATGAATTTTTAAATTTTCTTTAACATCGTCAGGAATTTCTTTTAAATCCTTTATATTTTCTTTTGGAATAATGACATGCTGGATATTCCCGCGCCTAGCCGCCAATAATTTTTCTTTCAATCCACCAATGGGCAGCACTTCTCCGCGCAATGTGATTTCTCCTGTCATCGCCACGTTCGCATGAACAGGTGTTTTGGTTAAAATGGAAATAATCGCTGTGCACATGGCAATACCAGCGCTAGGTCCATCTTTAGGGATGGCGCCTTCTGGAACATGAATATGGGTATCATTTTTTTCAAAAAAATGTGGATCAATACCAAATGCTTCCGCACGGCTGCGAACAATCGTCATAGCCGCTTTAATGGATTCTTGCATGACTTCTCCTATTTGACCCGTCACGATCGCCTCCCCTTTCCCTGGCATACTCGCTGCTTCGATGGTTAATAATTCTCCTCCTACTTCAGTCCATGCAAGACCTGTTACTTGTCCGACTTGATCGTTTTCTTCTGCTGCTCCATAGCGATAACGACGAACGCCCAAATAATCTTCCAGATTATCCGAAGAAATTTCGAGCTTTTTTAATTTTTTATCTAATAAAATACGTTTCACGACTTTGCGACATAGCTTCGCTAATTCTCGCTCTAAATTTCGAACGCCCGCTTCTCGCGTATAATAACGAATAATATCTCGAATCACCGTGTCACGAATCAATATTTCTTGCGTTTTTAATCCGCTTTCTTTTATTTGTTTTGGCAATAGATGTTGCGTTGCAATATGGATTTTTTCATCTTCTGTATAACCCGATAAATGAATCACTTCCATACGGTCTAATAAAGCAGGCGGAATATCGAGCGTATTAGCTGTCGTAACAAACATGACATGTGACAAATCATAATCGACTTCGAGATAATGATCATTGAATGAACTGTTTTGCTCTGGATCCAAAACTTCTAACAATGCTGAAGAAGGATCGCCTCGAAAATCCATGGTCATTTTGTCAATTTCATCCAGTAAAAATAACGGGTTTCGAACCCCTACTTTTGATAAATGATAAATCACTTTACCCGGTAATGCGCCCACATATGTTCGGCGATGACCGCGTATTTCCGCTTCGTCACGAACGCCACCCAGTGACATACGCGCAAATTTTCTACCCGTCGCATGAGCAATCGATTTTCCTAAAGAAGTTTTTCCAACACCGGGAGGGCCTACCAAACATAAAATGGGCCCTTTAATTTGGCTAACTCGATGTTGAACCGCAAGGTATTCTAAAATACGTTCTTTGACTTTATCCAATCCATAATGTTCTTCATTTAAAATCTTTTCGGCACACATTAAATCTCGATTAATGGAGGTTTCTTTAGTCCAAGGAACAGCAATTAATGCATCTAAATAATTGCGTGAAACAGTCGCTTCAGCGGAAAAATGCGGCATTAACTTGAGCTTGTTAAGCTCTGCTTTTGCTTTTTCTTGAACTAATTTTGGCATTCCGGATTTTTTGATCTTTTTTAAATATAAATCTTGTTCATTCGGTAAATTTTCTAATTCGCCCAACTCTTTCTGAATCGCCTTCATTTGCTCAGTCAAATAATATTCACGCTGATTTTTTTCTATTTGTCCTTTGACGCGGGATCCGATTTTTTTCTCGATACTCATCACTTCAATTTCACGCTCAATAAACTTCAATAATTTTTCAGCGCGTATTTGCAAATCAAAGGTTTCCAACAACAATTGCTTTTCTTCGATTTTTAAAAAAACATGCGCAGCAATCGAGTCGATAATTTGGCTGGCGCTTTCAATCGTCGATAAAACTGAAATAATTTCGACGGGGATTTTTTTGCTATGCCTAGCGTACTGTTCAAATAAAGATAATGTGCTGCGCACCAAGGCTTTTGATGTAATATTGTTTTCGTCAATGGTTTCTTTGATAACAGAAAACTTACCAAAGACAGTTTCTTCTTTGAATCCGAATGATTGAATGGATGCGCGCTGCTCCCCTTCAACGAGAATTTTCACCGTTCCATCCGGTAATTTTAAAAATTGCAAAATAGACCCAATGGTACCAACGTTATATAAGTCATTTGGTTTTGGATCTTCCGTCATTGCTTTTTTTTGCGCAACTAGCAGCACTTTTTTGTCATAAAGATTCATCGCTAATTCGACGGCCTTAATGGTTCTTTTTCGACCGACAAATAAAGGCAGAACATTGCTAGGATAAATCACTACATCTCGCAGAGCAACAACAGGCAATTCATTGGAATGTTGTGCTTTTTTCGTTAGAGACAAATCTTTTTCACTCATATAAAAATATTCTCACTGTTTATATTCAATTATTGGAACAGGGCCTTTCAAGAAGCGGTTTGCATGGTTTTTCCATCCGCGCGAACCAATAATGGCCGTGATTTATTTTCAACCACGGCTTCATTAATAATCACTTTTTGCACTTGCTTGAGCGAAGGAAGTTCATACATCACATCCAATAAAACTGCTTCCAAAATAGAGCGCAACCCGCGAGCGCCCGTTTTGCGGTTCATAGCTTTCTGAGCAATTAATTTAAGTGCGGTTTCTGTCATTTCCAGTTCGACATTTTCCATGGCAAATAATTGTTGATATTGACGAATTAAAGCATTTTTTGGTTCCGTTAAGATTTTGATAAGATCTTCCATATCCAAATCATCCAATACAGTGATAACAGGCATTCTTCCGACAAATTCTGGAATGAGTCCATATTTAACTAAATCTTCTGGTTCAACTTTTTGAAATAATTCATTAATTCTGTCTTTGTCGTTTCGGCTATGTACATCAGCACCAAACCCGATACCAGATTTTTGAGAACGCGTTCGAATAATGCTTTCTAATCCGTCAAATGCGCCGCCACAAATAAACAAAATATTGGATGTATCAATCTGAATGAGTTCTTGGTGTGGATGTTTACGCCCTCCGCTCGGAGGAACTGAGGAAATCGTTCCCTCAACTAGTTTCAGTAAAGCTTGCTGTACGCCTTCACCAGAGACATCTCGAGTAATGGAAGGATTTTCGGATTTACGAGCGATTTTATCGATTTCATCGATATAAATAATTCCCTTCTGAGCCTTTTCGACAGAAAAATCACATTTTTGTAATAATTTGTGCAAGACATTCTCAACATCTTCTCCAACATACCCGGCTTCTGTTAAGGTGGTTGCATCAGCAATGGCAAAAGGCACATGCAAAATGCGCGCCAAAGTTTGTGCCAATAATGTTTTTCCGCTTCCTGTGGGCCCTATAAGTAAAATATTACTTTTAGCTATTTCAACATCAGACGGAGCCAACCCGTTTTTAATTCGCTTATAATGATTATAAACAGCGACAGATAAAGATTTTTTCGCCTGATCCTGTCCAATAACATAATCATTTAGAATCTGATTGATTTCTTTAGGCGTGGGCAATTTTTCAACTAAAGACGCTCCTGATTTTTCCTGTGAACCCTCTTCTCGTAAAACTTCATTGCAGAGCTCAATACACGCATCACAAATAAATACCTCGTTCCCAGCAATTAATTTTTTAACATCGCTTTGTCGTTTTCCACAAAAAGAACAATAATTATTAGCGCCCTTTGATTTCGAATCTTTGGCCACAAAAATCTCCTACGGTGATATTTTAACATCTAATGATTGACGATTTTCTAATACACGATCAATTAAACCATATTGCAAAGCTTCTCCTGCTTGCATAAAGTTATCGCGATCGGTATCTGTCCTGATTTTTTCGATTGATTGCCCCGTATGTTTAGCCAACATTTCATTTAAGCGCTCACGCATCCTTAATATTTCTCGAGCATGAATTTCAATATCAGATGCTTGACCCTGAAAACCGCCTAATGGTTGATGAATCATGATGCGTGAATTCGGTAAGCAATATCGTTTTCCTGGCGCACCGGCAGTCAATAGGAAGGAACCCATGCTCGCTGCCTGTCCAATACATAATGTACTGACTTCGGGTTTGATAAATTGCATCGTATCGTAAATAGCGAGCCCTGCTGTCACAACACCCCCAGGCGAATTAATATACAAACCGATTTCTTTATCGGGATTTTCCGCCTCTAAAAATAACAATTGCGCCACAACCAAATTAGCCATTGCGTCATCAATGGGGCCTATCAGAAAAACAATCCGTTCTTTTAACAGGCGCGAATAAATATCATAAGCGCGTTCCCCTCGTGCTGTCTGTTCAACGACCATGGGGACTAACATGTCGATTGCATTCATTTCGATATCCTCATCTAATCTATTATATTTTTTTAACGATCTGCTTTAATAGCGTCATCGTAAGATATTGATTTTATTTCAAATTTAGCAGATTTTTTCAATTGTTCCACAACTTCATCTTCAAGCGCAGCCATCTCATAAGATTCTAATCGCTTTTTATCCGCATAATACCATTCAATGACTTTTTCAGGGTAATCATAAGCTTTCGCCATATCTTCAATCAATGTCTTAATCTTTTCAGGATTAGGCTTTACTTCATGTTTCTTGATAAAATCACGCATGAGCAATCCTAAGGCCACTCGTTTTTCAGCCTCTGCTTTAAAGATTTCTTTAGGCATTTCTGGCACATCTTTTTTACCCAGCACTTGTTGTAATCGTTGCTTACTTTGTGCCTGCAAGTGAGCCACTTCGGATTCAACTAAACTTTTCGGCAATTCAACCACATTAGCCGATTGAAAAGCATCCAATATTGCTTGCTTGTTTTTGTGGTGCAGTGCGTTTTTTAATTCGCGTTCCATATTTTGACGCAAGGTGTTACGCATCTGTTCAATACCCCCCTCTTCTACGCCCATTCGTTCTGCAAAAGCATCATCGAGCGGAGGCAACTGGCTTTCTAAAATTTTATTAATGGTAACCGTGTAATCGGCCATTTTCCCAGCCAGGCTTTTATCAAAATAATCGGCAGGGAATGGTAATGAAAAAGTAATCGTTTCACGGGCTTTTTTTCCAATCAAATTCGATTCAAAACCGTCAATCATCACTTTCGAGCCCAATATGATAGGCATATCTTTGCCTTTGCTCGCTTCAATTACTTTTCCATCCGCTTTTCCTTCGCAATCAATTTCGACCTTATCTCCATCCTGAGCCAGTCGGTCTACTTCGTGCCAAGTGGCATATTGTTTTCGTAATCGTTCTAAAACCAAATCGAGTTGTTGATCATCAACAACAGATTGATACTGAACAACATCTCGATTTGTTAAATCGACTAGATGAATTTCAGGATATACCTCAAAAGAAGCTTCATATTTTAAAGGAGCGCCCGCTTGAGATTCTTTAATTGTCATCGTCGGCATACTGGCCAATGCAATTTTTTCATCATCAATGGCTTGATAAAAAGATTTACTTAATACATCCGTTATAATTTCTTCTCGAATCGCACTACCAAAACGTGTTTTTAACAAAGAAACCGGTACTTTACCCGGGCGAAACCCATCCATTTTTGCCGTTTTTGCTAATTCGGTTAATCGGGCTTGAAATTTTGTATCCACATGTTCAGCAGGTACTTCAATCAATAATTTTCTATTTAATGAATCGATCACTTCAACGTGAACTTGTTGTTGCATGATATATCCTCAATTTTCCAAAGTATTAGATGGTGCGAAAGGAGAGACTCGAACTCTCACGGGTTTCCCCACAGGAACCTAAATCCTGCGCGTCTGCCAGTTTCGCCACTTTCGCAAAGTGCGATGTATTATACAATACCTCAAGCAAATCGGCGAGAAGCTTAATAATTTTCTATTGATTTTGCAACGAGGAATTTTTGTAACTAAACCGGGGTTTTGGATAAGAAACAGAAAAAACAATGTTTGCATCGAGTTGGTTATTTTTAATTCCGATATTTGTAGGGGCAGCCATAGAGGCCGTCCCTTGCATTCATCACACGGAACAACGATTGTGTTAATATTTATCCAAAACTCAAGACAACTATCATATTTTCAACTTCAACATTTCCCAATAATAAAGGTAAATATCATTCATTTCTCGCGATAAATACCCCTCTACTTCCGCATTATTTAAATCTTCAGGGCGAGGATTCAGCGTTCGATTATCTTGAGCGTCTTTTGGCATCAATTTAATGGCTTCTAAATTAGGACTTGAAAAACCAACACCCATACTGATTTTTGCGGCAATATCGGGGCGCATAACAAAATTCATAAAACGGTAGGCATTTTTAATATGGCTAGCCCCTCTTGGAATAGCCATATTATCCACCCATAAAATGACACCATCCTTCGGATAAATATATTGGTAGTTTGGGTTTTCCGCAATAACCGAATTGGCATCACCATTTTCAATAATGCCAATATTTGCATCTTCGTTCACATACATTTGCTGCGTTCCATCGCTTTGAAAGGATTGAATATTGGGCAGTAAATCAGATAATTTTGAATAAGCGGCTTGAATATGGACTGGGTTGTTATCATTAATAGAATATCCCAATACTTTAAAACTGGCGCCAAACACATCGCGCATTTCGTCCAATACAGCTATTTTCCCTCGTAAATTAGGCTTCCAAAGATCGCTCCAACGCTGAATCTCTTGTGGCGAATAATATCGCGTGTTGATCAAAATACCCGTTGTTCCCCAAAGATAAGGTAAGCTATAGCGATTATGCGGATCATAAGATTGATTCAATAATTTGGGATTCAGGTATTTCATATTCGATAATTGTGTATGATCGAGGGGCTGCAACATATCTTCATTAATCATGTGTTGCAAAGTCGAGCTCGACGGAACCACAATATCATAATCCGCATGAGGATCGACGACTTTTAGTTTTGTATAGAGCACTTCATTGCTATCAAACGTGCTGTAATTGACATGAATACCCGTTTCCTTTTCAAAAGCCGTTAACACTTCATCAGGGATATAACCGCTCCAATTATAAATGTTAACGACTTGCACTTCTGCAAAAAGCACAGGGGCCACAAAAAACAATATAATCGCACACAAAATTTTCTTCATTTTCTTTAACTCCCCATCTGAAATCGTGATGACACAAGAATGTTCCTGCAAGCGTGCTGAGTAATGACCATTTTTTATGCTCGTTTTCGTAGTAAAAAATGCGCTAGATACACAAATGTCACAGTCAACAAAAACACCAAGGTACAAAGTGCATTAATTTCAGGGGTAATACCCACATGCACTTGCGAAAAAATATAGAGCGGTAAGATTTGAAAATTAGGTCCGGAAACAAAAAAGCTGATAATCACATCATCCATCGATAAGGTAAAGCTTAACAGCCACCCGGCTACGAGCGCAGGCAACATGAGCGGTAAAATGATTTTAAAGAAAATAGTGCTATCTGTTGCGCCTAAATCGCGCGCCGCTTCAATAATTTTTTTATCCGTGCCGCTTAATCGACCTAATACGGTTACTACGACAAAAGGTAAACAAAATGTCACGTGCGCCAGTAGCAATGACCAAAATCCTAAATGGATTTTTGCGAGAGAATATAAAATCAGTAATGAAATACCAAACACCAAATCGGGTACAACAATCAATACAAATAACAATCCATGGATAAATTGTTTGCCAAAAAAATAATATCGAAACAACGCAACAGATCCGAGTGAGCCCAAAATGACTGCAATCGTCGCTGACAAGACAGCGATAATCAAGGAGTGGCTAGTAATCATCAACAAATCGGTATCTTGAAAAAGTGCTGTAAACCATTGCAGCGTCATACCATGCCATTCTGCTGAAAAACGAGCATTATTGAAAGCGTAAGTGATTAACACCACAACGGGCAAATATAAAAAAATATAAATGCTGGCAATGTAACTCGTCTTTAAAAAATTTTTCATAATAACTCCCGCCGATCACTGCCTTGAGATACTTTCCAGTAAATTATTAACAAAATACCCATCAACAGGGTAAGCACTACGCTAATGGTTGAACCCAATGGCCAATTATTCGCCGTGACGAATTGATCTTTAATTAAATTGCCGAGCAGTATTGAGCGCGATCCTCCTAAAATATCGGGGATATAAAACATCGTCATCGCCGGTAACAGTACTAATAACATACCTGCTACAATACCTGGAACGGTTAACGGAATAACCACTTTGACCAATTTTTGCCAACCCGTTGCCCCTAAATCTCTGGCTGCATCTAAAAGCCGCCAATCAAATTTTTCCAAATTCGCATAGAGTGGTAAAATCATAAAGGGTAGCAGTGAATAAACGAGACCAATCATCACCGCGGTGTTTGTATATAATAGCTGTAATGGGTGATGAATAATGCCCAGCCAAAGCAGTAAGTGATTGAGCAATCCTTTGGCACGAATAATAATAATAATGGCGTAAATCCGAATTAATGAACTGGTCCAAAAAGGAATAATCAAAAAAAACATCAATGCTGTTCGCATGCGTTCTGACATTTTGGCTAAAATATAAGAAAATGGGTATCCCAATACCAAACAGATTATCGATGCAACAAAGGCCAACTCAAACGAGCGCACAAAAATTCGAAAATAAATCGGATTGAAAATCTGGACGTAACTGTGGGTAGTAAAATGAAGTGGCCAAGATAAATCGTGCGTCCCCTCAGATAAAAAGCTGAATAAAAAAGTAAACAAGAAAGGTAATAATGAAAAAGCAATTAACCAGAAAACAATCATCGAAATTGAAAAGCGTTTAAAAAGATAGTTATTCTTCATAAGGCAATACAACCTCCCAACCCGCCATCCATTCTACCCAAACGGATTCACCTAATTTAAAATCCAGGTTTTCATCATCTTCGTTAAAAAATTCTGTTGCTGATAATCGCTTGCCTGTTTTTTGTGTACGTAAAATCAGATCAACGGTAGAACCTTTGTAAATCACTTGTTCGACTGTCGCGGGAATCATGCCGGCTGTATCGTCAACTTCTGTATTATCCCAAGAACGTAAATCTTCAGGTCGAACGACAATACAGATTTTTTGCCCTACCTGGTAGTCTTTATCATTATTCACGGTAAAAGGAAGACCTTCTATTTCTACCTGCATTTTTTTATTATTTACCGCTAAAATTTCCGCCGTAAAAATATTGGTTTCACCGACGAATTTAGCCACATATAAGCTACTTGGCTTTTCGTATACATTTCGAGGAGTCCCCACTTGATCAATACAACCATCATTCATCACGACAACACGATCTGACATCGATAACGCTTCTTCTTGATCGTGCGTCACTAATACGAAAGTAATACCCAGCGTGCGTTGTAACGCTTTTAATTCAATTTGCATATTTTGGCGCAATCGATAATCAAGTGCACTTAGAGGTTCGTCTAACAACAACACTAAAGGTCGATTCACTACGGCACGCGCAATCGCGACGCGTTGCTGTTGCCCACCACTTAATTGATGAGGTTTGCGATTTTTTAATTTTTCTAACTTAACGGTACGCAAAATCTCTGCCACTCGATCTTCGATTTCTGCCGTAGCGACTTTTTTGCATTTCAATCCAAAAGCAATATTTTCAAAAACGGTCATGTGGGGAAATAGTGCGTAATTTTGAAAGACCATATTGACGTGACGGTGTTCAGGCGCCACCCCGACGACACTGCGGCCGTTGATAGTAATCGAACCTCGTGACAATGTTTCAAAGCCGGAAATTAATCGAAGTAATGTTGTCTTCCCGCATCCGGAGGGCCCTAGCAAAGTCAGGAACTCTCCTTGTTTAATGTCGAGATTAATGTTTGTGAGAACCTCTTCATCTTGGAAGGATTTATATAGATTGCGGATTTCAACCACATTATCGTTAATGGCCAATTCGTCACCTCACTTAAGCTAAATGGTTTTTGTTTAAAACACCCGTAATTATTCAGCATGAGTGCATGAATAATCATAAAACGCCGCAATCATAATGGATTCTTATTTTTTTTAAATAAAATTCTGAGGCGAAAGAATAAATTATTTGATCTGAGTTCGGGATAATGAGAGAAAAATGAAAATGTTGATCATCATTTTTATCCGGAACTCAGGTTTCTTTAAATAGAGAGCGTTCAAAATGCCTTTTTTTGCCACCAGCAATCGACTACAATCTTGGCTTATTTTTAAAGAAGGAATCTATTTATGACAAAAGTCCTTGCTTGTATCTTCGATTTGGATGGCGTTATTGTTGACACAGCAAAATATCATTTTCAGGCATGGCAAAGATTAGCACATGAATTGGGTTTCGACTTCACTGAAAAACAAAACGAAAGGTTAAAAGGCGTCAGTCGAGCCAGATCACTGGAAATCCTCCTTGAAATTGGAAACCTTTCTTTAAACCAAGAACAAAAAGAACAACTCGCTCACCGAAAAAATAATTGGTATGTCGAATTAATCAATCAAATGACGCCCGATGAAATACTCCCAGGTGCGAAAGCGTTTTTGCAAGCACTCAAAGAGGAAGATATTAAAATTGCTTTAGGTTCTGCGAGCAAAAATGCTATGACGATTCTGCAACATATTGCGATGGATCATTTCTTTGATGCTATCATTGATGGCAATAAAGTATCCAAAGCCAAACCCGACCCCGAAGTTTTTTTGAAAGGGGCTGAAGCACTTCAGGTTGCCCCACCCTACTGCGTCGTGTTTGAAGATGCACAAGCAGGCATTGAAGCGGCTCGAAATGGTCACATGCATTGCGTTGGCGTCGGTTCGCCGGAGCATTTACATGCCGCAGACTTTGTCATTGGTTCATTACAAGAAATTACACCCACTGCTTTGTTGCAATTTTACGCGCAACGCAATTGAAAATTTCATTTGACCAATACAGCGAGTCATTAGAAAATGATGGCTTTATGTTGATTTGAGTGGGTAGTTTTTAAGAGGATTGAGAATTTAAGAAAAAAGACTACCTGTCGTCATTGCGAGGAGCGAGAGCGACGAAGCAATCCAGAACCAGTAACTATTCACCGCGATCATGATGATACAAGAACGTTCAGATTTTGGATGATTTTTCGTCAAAAAGCGCCAAAATATGGACGTTCCTTAAAAAGCACTGAATAGTTACCAGAACCAAAACAATAAGGAGACCACTATGACTCACTTAATCAAAGAATATATCACCCGCGATCCATGGAAAATCATTGAAGATCAATTTTACCCACAACATAACCGCATTACTGAAAGCTTATGCAGTTTAGGCAATGGCGCGATGGGTCAACGAGCCAATTTCGAAGAGCAATACAGCGGTGATACTTTTCAAGGTAGTTATATTGCCGGCATTTACTTTCCAGATAAAACCAAAGTGGGCTGGTGGAAAAATGGTTATCCCAAATATTTTGCCAAAGTACTCAACTCTCCTAATTGGATTGGCATTAACCTATTAATCGATGGTGAACCGCTCGATTTAGCCACTTGTGAAGTAAAACAATTTACTCGTGTTTTAAACATGAAAGAAGGTGTTTTGACGCGTTCATTTACCGCCGTATTACCGAGTAAAAAAGCAGTAGAAGTCCATGTCACGCGTTTTTTAAGCATTACGCATTCTGAAATCGGCGCTATTCGCTACGTCGTCAAACCACTAAATTTTGAGGGTCAATTAACCATCACGCCTTATATCGATGGCGATATCGAGAATGAAGATTCCAACTATCGCATGAAATTTTGGGCAGCACTTGATCAATCCGTTGATGGACAAGAAGGTTATGTTGCTGTCAAAACCAAAAAACTCGATTTTCATGTGTGCGTTGGTATGAAATTTGATGTTTTACAAAGTGAAAAAAAGCTTTCACTCAACCCAGTCCCTACTGAAAAAAGAAAATATATTGCCAGCACCGTTACAGTAACATGTAAGAAAAACCAAGAAACCATCATTGAAAAATATGCGGCTATTACCTCCTCTCTTAATCATGAAAAATCAGCACTCCGTGCCGCTTGTAAAAAAGCGTTGCATGCGGTTTATTCGCTGGGTTTCGAAAAATTACTGCAAGAACAAATCGCTGCTTGGGATAAAAAATGGCAAGAAAGCGATATTATTATCGAAGGCGATATTGCCGCCCAGCAAGGGATTCGGTTTAATATCTTTCAGCTCAATCAAACATACACCGGCGAAGATGAACGCTTAAATATTGGTCCGAAAGGATTTACTGGCGAAAAATATGGCGGTAGTACCTACTGGGATACGGAAGCTTATTGCATTCCTTTTTATCTCAGTACAGCCAATGAAAAAGTAGCGCGTAATTTACTATTGTATCGCTACAAACAACTAGATCGCGCCATCGAAAATGCGAAAAAATTGGGATTTCATTCGGGCGCGGCTTTATATCCAATGGTTACGATGAATGGTGAAGAATGCCATAACGAATGGGAAATCACGTTTGAAGAAATTCATCGTAATGGTGCCATCGCCTATGCCATTTTTAATTACGCACGATATACGGGCGATCAAACCTATTTGGCAGATTATGGCCTCGAAGTATTGATTGGTATTTCACGTTTTTGGGCTCAACGCGTCAATTGGTCGATTGCCAAAAATCAATACGTCATGCTCGGTGTGACAGGTCCTAACGAATATGAAAATAATGTGAATAATAATTGGTATACCAATACCATCGCTTGCTGGACGATGGAATACACCATCAAAAGTTTGTCTGACATTCAAAAAAGTCATC